>JBDLUO010000109.1:0-17037 GCA_039805285.1 Bacteroidota bacterium | reverse complement strand
ATACTTCATAAAAAAAACCCCGCAATTGCGGGGTTTTTTTTATGAAGTATGAGCTTTAATTATTTCTTGCCTTTCTGTCTACGCTTTCCAAAAATATTTCCTTCTTGGAAACCCGGACCTTCTGGCGGTCCAAGATAGGTTTGAGCACAACGGAATCCAACTGTGCTAGAAGACTGATCTTCCTGCATGTAACGGCGTGATCCTGGCGACAACCAATAAGCACGATCGTTCCAACTTCCTCCTTTGAAAACCCTAGATTGATCATTGATCAAAGAAGTTACACCATAACCGTAAGAAGCTCCACTGGTAGAATCACCATCCATGAAGTTAATCACGTTGTTACGTTGATAGTTGGTTCTGTTTTTAACTTCTTCATCAGAAATATCTGTTTTCTTCAAACGGCCCATGCTATCTCTTTCATAAGCACCACTGCTGTTCTTGTAGAACTTCTGAAATTTATTACCACGGAAATAGTTGAAATCTTGTCCATCGCTAGGAGTCATCGGACGATATACGTCACCAACCCACTCACTCACGTTACCGCTCATGTTGTACAATCCGAATGCATTTGGATAAAACGATTTAATCGGTCCAGGTATAGCAGCACGATCATTCAATCCTCCAGCAACACCCATATTGTCTCCACTGGTTCTTTTGAAGTTAGCCATCATCTTACCTTGCCATGTTCCATGACGAGTATCACGAAGTCCACTCATGTTCTTGCTCCAAGCATAAATCTGTTGGTTGGAACGCAATTCCTCACCACTTGAATTTTCTTTACGACGTGGAGAAGGATTTTGATCCAAAAGACCATAAGCTGCATATTCCCACTCCGCTTCAGTTGGTAAACGATATCCCATATTCAGGATTCCATCTTCCATTTTCACGGTACTTCTTGGCTTGTTGTTTACATCCTTCAAGTCAGATTTCTTTGGCTTCCCTCTGCTTGGAATCAAATCAGGATTCATGATGTAAGTTTCAGTATTGAAAGAACCATCAGCACCACCGCCTTTCAATTCTTTCTTGATCGCATCTTTTTTCAGATAACCTTTTGTAACAAGGTTCAACTCATTCACACGATCAGATCTCCAAATACAAAAATCATGAGCTTGTCTCCAACTTACACCCACTACAGGGTAGAAGTTGTAAGAAGGATATCGGAAATAGTATTCTACATAAGGCTCGTTATATGCAAGCTCTTCGCGCCATACCAGGGTATCAGGAAGACACTTATACATGATACTTGTGTCGCCGCTAAAGGTATTTTCCAACCAATATAGGTATTCACGGTAGTGAACGTTAGCTACTTCTGTTTCATCAATAAAGAATGATGGTACAGTGATACGACGTGGAACGTTATTCCAGTCGCCCATAACATCTTCTTCTTTAGCACCCATTACAAAAGACCCGCCCTGAACAAATACAAGGCCCGGACCGGCTTTTGGGTACTTAATTTTGGTAACATGGAAATTACCCATGTTCTTGTCGTCGTAGTTCCATCCGGTAACACTTGATTTCTCTTGTTTTTTTCCGAAGATTCCGCAGGAACTCAACGATACCACGGCCAGTGCGGCCAGTACGAATACTCTTTTCATGGAGGCAGGTTGTTGCATGTACTTTCTAGTTTGCAGGTTGTTTAACGAAGAATTTGTGGGTATATTGCACACGTAGTGCTCAACCTAAGTGCGAATATATGAACTTTACCCCTTCGAAGTTCAATTTTACCAAATTGTTCACACACTAGTTCAAAAAATAATTCTTTATCCCAAAATAGATAAACCCATCCTTTGACATTATCGACAATAAATTTTCGAATATTCCGTTTCGGTCATTCGTAAATGAGATTAAATTCGATGATTATAAATTCAAAAAAAAATAGGTTGTAATCATAAAACCCCTATTTTTACAATCGTTATCCCTCTAAAAATAATTTTTATCGAGCGAAACTCTACCTAACCAAGACAAAAAAATCGCATGAAAAAAGCAACTTTGAGACTTTCCGCCTTGTTGGCTTTGTTGAGTGTATCTTTCACCAATACAAACGCACAATCAAGCGCAAACCCTATTAATGTAGTAACCTCAGCTGTTCCATTCCTGAGAATATCTCCCGATGCCCGCGCAGGTGCAATGGGTGATGTAGGTATCGCAACTGCAGCTGATGCAAATGTTAGTTACTGGAATCTAGCCAAAGCTCCATTCGCAAAAGATAAATTTTCTGTAGCCGCATCATACACTCCATGGTTGAGCGACCTTAAATTAAACGATGTTTACCTTGCCTCATTGGCAGGATACTATCAATTGGATGAAACACAAGCTATTTCTGCTTCTCTTCGTTACTTCAGTTTAGGTAACATACAATTTACCGATTTCAGTGGTAACCAATTACAATCATTCCGTCCTCGCGAATTCGCTTTCGATGCGGGATACTCAAGAAAACTTTCTTCTAAAATCGGTTTGGGTGTAGCGCTTCGTTACATCAGTTCTGATCTTGCTGGAGGAAGCGTAAATGGAGTAACATACAAAGCAGGTACATCTGTTGCGGGTGATATCCATTTCTTCTACAAAGGAACCAAAGCCGACGGAAATGGTTTTGATTTTGGAGCAACGCTTAGCAACTTAGGTTCTAAGATTGCTTACACAAGTGATGCAAATCAAAAAGATTATATCCCAGCTAATTTAGGTCTTGGTGCTGCTTACAACAAAGTGTTTGATGCAGACAGCAAAATCACTTTCGCAATGGATCTTACTAAACTTTTGGTACCAACTCCTCCAAGTGATACTACTGCAGCTGCTTTGAAAGAATACCGTACAAAAGGTGTTGTTTCTAGCTGGTTCAGTTCTTTCGGTGATTCAGAAGGAGATGAGTTGAAAGAAGTAAACATCGCAGTAGGTGCAGAATACTGGTACAAAGAACAATTCGCACTTAGAGCAGGTTATTTCTACGAAAATAAAATCAAAGGAGATCGTCGTTTCTTCACCATGGGTGCTGGTCTTAAGTACAACAACATTGGATTGAATTTCTCTTACCTTTTACCTTCAGGTTCAGGTGTAAATCGCAATCCACTTTCAAACACCTTGCGTTTCAGCTTGTTGTTTAACATGGATAAAAAATAAAATCACAGAACTTTCAAAAAAAGCGTTTCTTTAACCGGAAGCGCTTTTTTATTTTTGCAAACTAAACGATGGAAACGGTTGAAAATGTTTGAAAGGTTGAAAATGTTTCAGGTTTCAGACCTGCCTGCCGGCAGGCAGGGGTTGAAGTTGTTTAAAAGGTTGAATAACATTAAGCATTTTAAACCTACCAAACCTACCAAACCTCTTAAACTCATTTAACATTTTTAAACCTACCAAACTTACCAAACCTCCCAAACCTCCCAAACCTCCCAAACCTCTTAAACTCATTAAACATTTTAAACCTCCCCAACCCCCAATATTATGTCATACAGAATAGGCTCCGGCGTTGATTTTCATCAGATGGTAGAAGGCAGAGATCTTTGGATCGGAGGTGTGAAGATTCCGCATCACAAAGGTGCACTCGGCCACAGCGATGCTGATGTTTTACTGCATGCCATTTGCGATGCCATTTTAGGTGCTTTGGGATTAGGGGATATTGGGATGCACTTTCCCGATACCAGTCAAGAGTTTAAAAACATAGACAGCAAAATTCTCCTGAAACGCAGTTTCGACCTTATAAAAAGTAAAGGATATAAAGTAGTAAATGTAGACTCAACCTTATGTTTACAAGCCCCAAAAATCGCACCTTTCGTTCCTACAATGCGCGATACCATCGCTCAAATTCTTGAATTACAAATTGAAGATGTATCCATAAAAGCAACAACAACCGAAAAGCTGGGTTTCGTAGGACGAGAAGAAGGTTTGCAAGCATTTGCAACCGCATTGTTACAAAAAAACAATACCAGTGCATAATCAAGAAGTCAAGGTTAAAATCATCAATACATCCAATCTTCCAAATCCCGAGTATGCTACCGAGGGTGCTGCAGGAATGGATATTAAAGCCCATATCGAAGAACCGATAGTGCTAAAATCTTTGCAAAGAAAAGCGGTGCCTACAGGAATCTTTGTTGAAATTCCCCATGGCTTCGAAATACAAATCCGTCCGAGAAGTGGCATGGCGCTCAATCACGGAATCACCTGTCTCAATTCACCCGGAACCATCGATAGCGACTATCGTGGCGAAATCAAAGTGATTCTCGCTAACCTTAGTGATGCAGATTATACCATTCAAAACGGAGACCGTATCGCACAAATGGTGTTGGCTTCCGTAGAAAAATTAACCTGGGAAAACGTTTCTGAAATAAATGAATCCAATAGAGGGTCTGGCGGTTTTGGCCATACCGGAAAATAAAAATGCTGATGAAAAATCTGATGTTATTTCTCATTTGTGCGTTTGCTTTATTAAGCTGCAGAACCACAAAGCAAATCAATAAAGTGATACAGCCAAAAGAAGTGGTAAGCACCATCAACAAAGACTACGAAGACTCCATTCGTATGGTGAAAACAGACTTCGAAAATTTTAAAAAAAATCACATTCTCTTTACCACGTTTCAGGCGAAAATTAAAGTAGAATCCTCCGGATCTCAAGGCAAAAATCAAGATCTTACAGCTGTTGTAAGAATGGTAAAAGACTCTGCGATTTGGATTTCTTTATCTGCTTCAATTTTGAATGTAGAAGTATATCGACTTCTGATTACCAAGGACAGCGTGATATTAATGAACAAACAACAAAAAGAAGTGCTTTATCGATCACTGGATTATTTACAGGAAGTAACTAAAATCCCATTCGATTTTAAAACCTTACAAGATCTCTTTATAGGCAATCCCATTTTTATTAGCGATAGCATCAATGCATATCGAAAACTAGATCAAAACATTTTAATCTCAATCGTTACCAAAGAGTTTAAAAATTTATTCACCATGCAGGTTTCTAACCACTTGATGACACATGCCAAATTAGACGATCTAGACGTTAACAGGAACCGAACCGCAGACATTACCTATGAAGATTATCAACCGATTGACAGTGTGTTATTTTCTACGGTACGACACATCACAGTCTCCGAAAAAAACAAGCTGGATATTCGACTTCAGTTTAAACAAGTAGAGTTTAACAAAGAATTATCCGTCTATTTCAGTGTTCCAAAAAATTATTTGCGCAAATGATGCTTAATTGCATTGCAACATTTCATATTAATTGAATAAGGCATTGTATTTTTGTTAGACCTCCAATTCGAATTCATGATCAGGATCCTTTGTTTATTGTTTTGCGGAATGCTATTTTCTTTGAGCAGCTTTGCCCAACCTCAAACCCGTGAGGAGTTGGAAAGGCAGCGTCAACAATTAAAAAAAGAAATTGAGGAAACAGAAAAGCAACTCAAAAAAAATCAAACCCAAACCAAGGAGAACCTTCTTCAGTTTAACCTGATCAATCGTAAAGTTAACCTTCAGGATAAAATCATAGACAACATCAACTCAGATTTGAGAATTCTGAACAACAACATGTTCACTATTTCTAAGGACATCCGTAAGTACGACAAATTACTTGATACGCTAAAGCAAGAATATGCGAAGAGCATGATATACGCGTACAAAAACAGAAGCAATTACGATTTTCTGAATTTCATTTTCTCTGCTAGCAATTTCAATGATGCGATGAAAAGGATTTCGTATCTAAAAAGCTATCGCACGTATCGAGAAATGCAAGGAGAAAACATTGTTCGAACACAAACCTTACGAAAGAAAAGAATGAATGATCTCTCTTACGCGAAGTCAGAAAAAAACGAAGTGTTAGATGTACAAAGTAAGGAGATGACTGTGTTGGAAACACAGAAAAAAGAAAAAGATAGGGTGCTTAATGAATTGAAGAAGCAGGGTAAGCAACTCAACAAGCAAATAGCGGCAAAGCAAAAGCAGATGCAAAAGGTAAACAATGCCATTGCTGCAGCAATCAGAAGGGCTCAAGAAGAAGCACGTAGAGAAGCGATGGCAAGAGCTGCCGCAGAAAAAGAAAGACTTAGAAAATTGGCAGATGCTGAAGCCAAAGCAAAAGCAGCCGCAAACGCAAAAAACAATGCCGATCCAACAAAAACAACAACTCCTCCAAAACCATCCGTGCCTAAAACAGTGGTTGAACCAATTAAAAGGGAGAGTGTATTGTTGAATGATAACAATATCGCGCTCAATAACAGTTTCGAAAAAAACAGAGGTAATTTGCCATGGCCTTTGGATAGAGGCATAGTACTTATGCACTATGGAGCCAATACTTTACCTAGTGGAACCGTCATGAACGTAACATCCGTAACCATATCTTCGGAAGTAGGTAGTGTTGTAAAGGCCGTATTTGATGGAACGGTCACTGCTGTTCAGCCTGTGGAAGATATGACTGTAGTTATCGTTCAGCATGGACGTTATTTTACCACTTACAGCAATCTTAGTGGAGTATCTGTTCAAAAAGGACAGCAAATTAAAACAGGGCAATCTTTAGGAAGAGTGGCTCTTAATTTTGATGGTGTTGGGGCAATTGATTTTTACATCTCCAACGAATCGAGCAATTATGATCCGGAAAAATGGTTAAGACGCCGATAATGATGCCTCTGATATAACTCTCTTATAAAGAGATTCGTATTGAGGGATTATGTTCCCAATTCCAAATTTTAAAGCCTGACTCAATGCATTTTTTCTAAATGCCTCATGTGTCGTTTCGTTACTTAGTATTTCAATGGCTTTGGCACTCATTTCGTCGACATTACCAACCGGACATAAATAACCAGAGAATCCATTGATGTTAATCTCTGGCAATCCTCCTGCATCACTTGATATTACGGGTACTTCAGCAGCCATGGCTTCGAGGGCAGCTAATCCAAAACTCTCATATTCGCTGGGCAAAAGAAAAAGGTCGGCTATGGGAAGAATGTCTTCGATCTGGTCTTGCTTTCCTAAAAAACGAATTTCATGATGACACTCACTGTGACGGGCAAACGATTCTATATCCGGACGCTCAGGACCATCTCCAATCAACACTAAAACGGCAGGCAGTTTTTCTTTTACTTTCATAAATACCTCCACGACATCTCGAATTCTTTTTACTTTTCTAAAATTGGAGGCATGCATGATTATCTTCTCTCCATTAGGTGCTACCATTTTTTTGAAAGCATCAATGGGTCTTTTGTGAAATCGATCAACATCCACAAAATTGTGGATGACCTCAATCGGTTTCTTTATTTCAAAATTACGGTAGGTCTCTTCTCTTAAATTGTATGATACTGCAGTTAACACCTCGCTTTCTTCCATTGAAAATTGTACCACAGGTCTGTAGGTTTTGTCTTTACCAACCAAGGTAATATCGGTTCCGTGCAGGGTGGTGATTACAGGTATTTTTTTTCCTTGCTTTGCTAAAATCTGTTTGGCCATATAGGCGGCTGATGCATGCGGTATAGCATAATGCACATGTAAAAGTTCAATGTCGTTATTGATTGCCACATCCACCATAGCGCTTGCAAGAGCTGTTTCATAGGGTGGAAAATCGAAAAGGGGATAGGTTGGTACACGCACTTCATGATAGTAGATATTGGCATGGAATCCAGCCAATCTAACCGGTTGTTGATAGGTGATGAAATGGATGTTATGACCCTTGTCGGCAAGTACTTTTCCGAGTTCCGTAGCTAAAACGCCGCTGCCGCCGAAAGTAGGGTAACAAACTATTGCAATGTTCATGTCTTAATTTCTTATGGTGTATTTTTTCTGATGATGCCCTTTATGGGATTAACATCCTAAAACAAATCTAATTTGGAATGGTTCAACTTTCTTTATGCTTGAATGAGAAAAATGACGGGAATCTTAGGCAGTATTGGAGGTGATTTTTTCCAATCCATAACCGATTTTGTCAAAATTGATTCATTTAATCCAGTTATATCTATTCCGATGCAAACATTCGTTTTTCCTTGACATTGTTTAAGGATACTATCAAGCATTGCCTGATTTCTGTATGGTGTTTCAATGAAAATTTTTGTACTCCCATTTTTTTCAGAAGAGAGCTCAAGTTCTTTAATTTTTTTATTTCTCTCATGTGGGTCCACCGGAAGATATCCAACAAATTCGAAGTGCTGGCCGTTCATGCCGCTGGCCATCAACGCAAGCAGGATAGAGCTTGGCCCAACCAATGGTTTTACGTGGCATTTCATTCTTTGTGCCTCTGCGATCAAATATTGTCCAGGATCAGCGATTCCCGGACATCCGGCTTCACTGATTATGGCGATGTTTTTATTGGATTGTATGGCCGTTCTAAATGCCTGTAGGGTTTCTTGTTCAGCTTTGTGAATGGTATGCCATTCAAAATCATCAATCACAATGCTTTTGTCTAGTTTTTTTAAAAAACGTCTAGTTGTTCTTTCGTTCTCAGCAAAAATCACTTTGCAGGCTTTAACCGCGTCTAATATATAGGTTGGTATGCAGTCAACAGCGTCTTCTGAAAGCAGGGATGGTATTAAGAATAGGGTGCTCAAATCAATGTGATATTACTGCTTTTTCTTTAGCGTGATGAAAACTTAATGTAGCTGCGATAACAGCATAACTTGGTGCAAGTATCCAACCCAAAACGGGTAAACTATGAAACAAATAAAATACCATTCCATTTCCGATGGCCAATCCTCTGTGGTGCCCGATTAGGTCTATGCTTGCACTAACACTTAGTTTATTTCTTTCACTGCTGTAATCCAACATAGAGAATCCCATAAAATAACAATCAATGAACATCATAAACAAAGGGGTGATCCATCCAATCAGTGGTACCAAGGATAAGATGAAAAGAGAAATCATATAAACGCTTTGCCATGTCAGATTGCGAAGGGATATTCGAATTCCACGGAGCGCATCATGCAAAATAGACTGAATGCCTATTTCATTTTCTTCACCCGTAAGGATATTCGCCGTTTTTTCACTCAAATATGCGAATACGGGCGAGGCTACAATCAGATATAGATATTTGAATAACGAGAAGTAGGATAAGAGTAAAAGGATATGAATAAAAATTTGTCCGAAAATAAAAAGGAATCTATACCAGCTGTCTTTCAAATGATCGAGCCAAGCTCGAACCCCGATCTCGTCTAAAGTCCAAGCTATGGCATCGTTTGCGGAGGTCCAGAAAAAGTAAAAGCTAATGATAAATAAAACCGTGTAGAGTATTCCTGGAATCAAAATCCATTTCCAAAGACCATGCTTTTTAATGAAACGATGAGCTTCAATGTAAGCCTGAACAGCTAAAATAATCTCTTTGAGCATAGGCTTTCAGCAAAAGGGAAAAAGGATGTTTTCTGATCTATCAAACTAGAATTTTGGACAAGGGATACCTTGTGACCCAGGAGGTCTTTTGATGTAAATGACTGAGAATTCAGCGCCGCCTCTACTGCCAGTTGCAGCTTTTAAGGCACTTGTATTTACATCATAGCTTGCACCCATTCTGAGTCCACGAATTTCCAAACCAAGGTAAGGTATGATGGCATCGTTCAGACGCATCCAAGAGCCTATGTAAACGTTGGTAGGATTTTCTACGTCGCCATTGGCATTTAAAGAAAGGGCTGTCCCAAATACAGTTTCTGATGCTTTATTCTGAACTTGATGAATCATTGAAACATTCAATCCAACAACTTCAGAAAGCGGGAATGTACCACCGGCATGAACAGTCAATCTTCCCGACAAATACCAGTTTTTATCTTTAAAACTTACTTTGGGTCTGTTGATGTGATACATACTCACTCCAACATAGTAATTATTCTCTCCATTGCTTGAGCCAGAATACAAAAGTCCGGCATTTAAGTCTAGGTAATTTCTATTTCTTCCTGTCAAAGGATTGGCACCCAGATATTCACCGGATGTTCCTTGTGCAAAACCATTTTGACGCAATTCATCTTCAAATGTAATCTTCGAAATATCGAGTCCCATAGAAGAATATGTTCCCTGAAAACCAGCACCAATGGTATTGAAGCCGTCTTCATCCAAAGCTTTGTGGTAAGACAGAGACACAGAACCATAATTGAGTTTCAGTGTGCTGTTTGCACTTGCGTCTGTAAGTGCAGAAATCCCCAAACCAAAAACATCGCCCTGAGGTATATTTTTTGAAAGGATAGGAAAGTCTACAGATGCACTTGTGGTTACATATGCTTTTGGGATGCTTGGCCACTGATCGCGGTGATTGGCAGCCAATCTCCAACTTCCATTAAACTTTCCTGTAAACGCAGGATTCAGGGTTAATGGAGAAGAAAAAAATTGTGAAAAATGAGGGTCCTGTGCCTTTGTGTTAACACCAAGCACAACCAATATAAGGAGCAGTAGAATAAAAGGTTTTTTCATGTCAAACGCTATTCCGTAAAGATAGTAAAAATGAATATAAATTGAGCCAATTAGACCGTTGAAAACATCAATGTTGCATTTTTGTTCCAAAGGCCAGATCTCCAGCATCTCCAAGTCCAGGTAAAATATAGCCTTTGTCTGAAAGTGAATTATCTACGTCTGCACACCAAATTGTGGCATCAGGACAAGCTTCCGCTACAAAATTGATTCCAGATTTACTGGCAATGGCGCACACAATATGTAGTTCTTTCCACTTGCCTTGAGATTTCAAATCATCAACAGCACGAACCAAAGATGCTCCCGTAGCCAACATCGGATCACTGATTATCAAAATTCTGTCTGTAAGATCCGGACAACTTACATATTCCAAGCTGATTTCGAAATGGGTATCATCAGTATGCTTTCTATAAGCTGCCATAAAAGAGTTGTCGGCTTGGTCAAAATAGTTCAACATGCCTTGATGCAAGGGTAGGCCGGCACGTAAAATGGTGCACAATACCGGCTGTTCTGCCAAAATAGAACTATGATGTATGCCCAATGGTGTTTGGATCTCGGCTTTTTTAAAAGGTAAAATCTTGCTTATCTCGAAAGCGATGGCTTCCCCAATTCTTTCAAGATTTCTTCTAAACCTCATTCTGTCGCCTTGTATGGATACGTCTCTAAGTTCACTTACCCATTGAGAAATCAATGAACTATTTTTACTCAGGTTTATGATTTTTGATTCTTTCGTCATTTTTTATTGAAAATTTTGTTTCAAATTTAACGAAAATCAACAAGCCCCTTTACATTTACATCCATAAATCTAAAAACATGAGATTCGTTTCATTCGCAATTAATATGATTGCCATTTTCTTTTTGGGGATGATTGCTTCTTGCAACTTGGCAGAAAAAAATAAAGAAGAGAAGAAGAAACAATCTTACGAAGCCAGCAAAAAGACAATAGAAGAAATCGAAAGAGAAAGTCCGTTAAAATTTGTTTCCGTTGTTGGAAAAGACAAGAAAAATATAATAGGTCAAACGGTTGTAAAAGGAACAATAATCAACAAAGCCACTACGGTTGCATACAAGAATTTTTCCATTCGGGTTTCATTTTACAGCAAAACCGGAACATTGCTCGAAGAGGATGAGGAAACCATTATGGAGCAGGTTGGTCCAGGTGATGAAATCGAATTTAAGTCGAAGTTTTTCGCACCAAAAGATGCGGAAGAAGTAAAGCTTAAAGTGGTTTCGGCTAAAGCAGTCAAATAGGCATCAATCTGAATTCCTTTCCGTCGAAAAGCCCTTTATCACTGAGTTTCAATTGAGGAATAACCAAGAGTGCCATAAATGACAACGTCATGAATGGGGCATGAAGCACAGACCCAAGATTTACTTTAGCGAACTGGTCCATTTCCGAATAAGCACATGCAACTTCGTAACCATTCCCATCGCTCATTAAGCCAGCAATGGGCAAGGCCAATAATTTGGTTTCATCTGCATTAACGGCGGATATTCCACCCTTTTTTTCTATCACAGCGTTTGCAGCTTTGCACATCCATTCATCACTGCTTCCTACCACAACAATGTTATGACTGTCGTGTGCTACGCTAGATGCAATTGCCCCATCTTTTATGCCGAAGCCAGCTATGAAAGCGGATGCTATCGGAGCATGGTTATATCTATTTATTACGGATATTTTCAACAGGTCGCGTTGTGTATCCTGAACGATTTTATTGTCTTCTACTTTAGGAGTCATCTGCAAATGCGTTGTGATCAATTGTCCATCCAAAGCGCCAATTACAGGAATGTTGTCTTGCCCATGAAACGGAATTTCAAAATCAGTTATGTTTGTTGGATTAGCATTGAAAGTGTTGATGGTCTCGGTTGCAACAGAAGGGATGAATGATTTTCCATTTTCAGCAACAACTTCTCCTTTGATTATCGTTTCTAACACATTGAATCGGGTTAAAGAATCAATCATGATAAAATCTGCAGCATCGCCCGATTTGAGTAATCCGGATTGAAAACCATAATGTTTGGCGGGATTGATGCAGGCCGCTTTCAGCACTTTAAAAACATCGATTCCTTTACTTACAGCTCTTGCACAAAGCAAATTGATATGCCCTTTTTCCAGGCTGTCTGGATGCATATCGTCTGAACAAAACATCATCTCATCTTCATGCGTATTCAGCAGATCAATTAAAGCATCAAAATTTTTTGCAGCACTGCCCTCGCGTATTAAAATTTTCATGCCATATCCCAGTTTGCATGATGCTTCCTCCGAGGTAAAACATTCATGATCGGTCTGAATGCCTGCATCGATGTATTTTTTAGCCAGTTCTCCCATCAATCCTGGCGCATGTCCATCTATGGGCTTTTTGACATTTTTTGCAGATTGAATTTTCGCCATTACTTCTGGATCTCCGTTTAGTACACCCGGAAAATTCATCACCTCGCTTAAATATCCAATTTCTGGCATGTTCAACAACGCTACGATGTCAGCACAGTCAATCTTCGCACCAGCCGTTTCAAAAGATGTAGCAGGTACACAGCTTGGTGCACCAAAACAAAAATAAAAAGGAACTTTTTTTCCATTTTCAATCATAAAACGGACGCCTTCTATTCCACAAACATTCGCAATCTCATGCGGATCGCTAACGGTACCAATGGTTCCATGAACCACAGCCATTTTTGCAAACTCGGATGGGGTAAGCATGGAGCTTTCTATATGTACATGGCTGTCTATGAAACCGGGAATGAGGTAGGGAAGTTCTTTATTTTCGTCGCCTATTTTTTTTACTGTTTGTATAATTCCGTCAGAGAAAGTAATCTCTCCGAAATAAATCTTTTTTTCAACTATCTCAACGATGTTTGCGACTATTTTATTTTCCATATTGGTGATTATGCAGGATCAATTAAATCGGGTCTTCTTTCTGTAGTTCTTTGTACGGATTGTTCATGTCTCCATTCTTCAATTTTTTTGTGATTCCCACTCATTAAAACTTCAGGAACCTTCCATCCTCTAAATTCTTCTGGACGAGTATATACGGGCGGCGCCAATAGATTGTCTTGAAAAGAATCGCTCAAAGCGGAAGTCTCATCGTTAAGAACCCCTGGAATCAATCTGCCGATTGCATCGGTCAGAACAGCTGCAGCGAGTTCTCCACCACTCAATACATAATCTCCGATGGATATCTCCATGGTTACAAAATGATCTCTGAATCGCTGGTCAATTCCCTTGTAATGTCCACAGATCATCAGCAGATTGTTTTTTAAGGAAAGACGATTGGCCATAGGTTGATTCAGTGTTTTTCCATCAGGCGTAAGAAATATGATTTCATCGTATGTGCGTAACTGTTGTAATTTTTCAATCGCATTTACCAGTGGTTCAATCATCATCACCATGCCTGCACCTCCACCAAAGGGATAATCGTCTACTTGTGCTCTTGCATAGGTGGTATATTCTCTCAGATTATGAACCTCTACCTGCAGCAAACCTTTCTGTTGCGCTCTTTTCATGATGGAATGATCGAAAGGTCCCGAAAGCAGGTCTGGTACAACGGATATGATGTCTATGTGCATGTTTTTTTTGAGTTTGCAGATATGGATAAAGTAGGACAAAAGGGTAGATGAAATCGACAATTCTACCTGATTCATTATCCCATAAAATCATCCAGATCTCTTTTATTTTTCTTGGTTGGTCTTCCTTGTTTGCTCAGGCGTTTCCCGGTGTGAAAAACAGCCGCTTCAAATTTGATACGATCCAGTTCCTCTGGAGGTGTAATGTCTTCGTAATGTTGAATGGCAATTGGATATGCAACTCGAGTTAAGAGGAGCGACTTTACTTGAATCAGCCATTTCTTTTCTGAAGTTCTAATTTCATAAACATCTCCAATATGAACCGAGCGCGATGGCTTTACGGACTGCCCTTCGTGTTTTACTTTTCCGCTTTCGCAGGCATCACAAGCCAAAGCCCGACTTTTAAACAATCGGATGGCCCATAAATATTTATCGATTCTTACTTTAATCTGTTCCATATGTCAATGGAATCAAAGTTAACTCAGTTTAAGACAATATGTTACTCGCATCAAATTGCTTATTTTAGCATTAAAATTTTAACTACAATGTGCAACATAAATTGGAGAATCATTGGCATTGGTTTCTTCATTGTCTTTTCAACTTCATTACAAGCTCAAAATATTTCGAGTAAGTCTATTAAGTGGACACCCGATGGAAATTTTTATCTTTTTAATTCCGACGAGGGGAATCGGATCCTCAAAAAAGACATTCTGAAAGACACGGAGACGGAGTTGATTACAGAAAAACAATTGACGCCAACGGGTGCAACAAAATCGTTAGTCATAAAAGGATTTTCATTTACTGCTGATTTGTCTAAGTTTCTCATTTATACCAATACTCAAAAAGTTTGGCGATACGAAACCAAAGGAGATTACTGGATCTATGATGCAGTTAAGAAATTACTGTCTCCATTGGGCAAAGGATTGTCTCCTAGTTCGTTGATGTTTGCTAAGTTCTCGCCCGATTTAAAATGGGTAGGCTATGTTTCTGGAAATAATATTTATGCTGAAGAACTGGCTACAGGGAGGATAAAAAAATTGACAACCGATGGAAATAGAAAACTGATCAATGGCACATTTGATTGGGCCTATGAAGAGGAGTTTGGATGCAGAGATGGATTTCGTTGGTCGCCAGATAGCAAGTCTATTGCTTATTGGCAAATAGATGCAAGAAAAATCAGAGATTATTACATATTAAATACAATCGATTCTGTGTATTCGAATGTGATTCCCGTTGAGTATCCTAAAGTTGGGGAAAACCCTTCTTCTGCGAGAATCGGTATTGTTCTATTGTCTACCGGTGTTACCAAATGGATGAAGATAGAAGGTGATCCTGCACAACATTATCTGACAAGGATGGAATGGTCAGATCAAAATGAATTGATTGTTCAGCAACTCGACAGAAAACAACAAGAAAGTAAATTGATGTATTGCTCTGGCGTGGATGGGAATTGCAGAACATTCTGGGCAGAACGTGATGAAGCTTGGGTAGATCTGAATGCCACTGATCCTTCGGGTTGGACATGGATCAATAAGAAGCAAGAGTTTCTTTGGGTGAGTGAAAAAGATGGATGGAGACACATTTACAAAATCAGTAAAGATGGTAAAACAACCACTTTGTTGACGAAGGGTAATTTTGATGTGGATCACATTGATGCAGTGGATGAGGTGAATAATTATCTCTATTTTACTGCCTCTCCACAAAATCCAAATCAACGTTATTTATATAGAGTTCGAATTACTCCTCCTGCATTAAATATAAAGATTTTCAAAGAGGAAGAAGTTGAATTGGTGTCGCCTACAACCCTGAAAGGAACGCACAGTTATGAGATTTCACCGAATGGTAAACTCGCCATTCATAAATTTGAAAATGCAAACACACCCTCTGTTTCGGAATGGGTTACCTTACCCGAGCACGCTGCGCTTACTCAAGCATCTTACCTCCCATTATCAAAAAAAATTAAAACAGACCCTCGCATTAAGGTTGAGTATTTTAAAATCAAAACCATAGATGATGTAGAACTTGATGCATGGATGGTGAAGCCCACAAATTTCAATCCCAATAAAAAATATCCAATGGTAGTTTATGTGTACGGAGAACCTGGTGCACGAACAACAGACGATACCTACGGCAACCACAATCATTTTTTATACGACAGAGACATGGCTGAGGACGGTTATATCCAGCTTGCTCTGGACAACCGAGGAACTCCTTCATTAAAAGGATCCGCCTGGAGAAAATCAATTTACAGAAGAAACGGACAAATCAACATCAGAGATATGGCGATGGGCGTAAGAAAAGTGTTGGAACAAAATTTTGTTGACAAAAATAGAGTGGCAGTATGGGGCTGGAGTGGAGGAGGTTCATCAACTTTGCATTTGTTGTTTCAATTTCCCGACATGTTTCAAACGGGTATTTCCATCGCTCCGATTACCAACCTCTTATTTTACGACAACATTTATACGGAGCGCTACATGGGACTTCCTTCTGAGAATATGGATGATTACATCAAAGGATCTGCCATAACACATGTGAAAGGATTGAAAGGAAATTTACTGCTCATCCATGGAACAGGCGACGACAATGTTCACTACAGCAATGCAGAAGCACTTGTAAGTGAGCTTGTTAAAGAAGGGAAACAATTTCAGTTTATGCCTTATCCGAACAAAACGCACAGCTTGGAAGGTACTTACAGTCATTTGTCTAAATTATATTCTGATTTTCTCAGGAAGCATTGTCCACCCGGGGCAAAATGATGGGTGTAGTTCATAAATCAATGTCACTTTCGAATAAATGACATTCGGGATTCCATTCGTTATTGAGAGAATCACTCCAATCTACTTAACACAGATATAATTGAGTTATTGGGCGACTTTTCGATATTAATCACAAAATCTTTATACCAAAGGTTTAAAAAATTGTCAGAAATTTCAATCGAACTACATCCTAAATTCTTCAAATGTCGAGTGTATTTATCATTTTTTAATTTAAGAAGCAGAGAAACGCTATCGTCTTTTTTCATATTCAGAGAAGCACAATGAATATTTCGGTCAATTTCATCAGTTCTTAAATTATAACCTGCAAAACAATCATTTTTCATTAAGGGCAGAAATGAGT
>JBDLUO010000108.1:0-5027 GCA_039805285.1 Bacteroidota bacterium | reverse complement strand
TTCTTCATGTTGTTTTATTTTGGCGAAAATTGAATGATGTTTTCATGATTATTGCAGCAGCTCCAAAAAACAGAAAAGAGTCGGGGAATTGACCAACAGCAACTTGTGCATATTGGGCAATTATAAACGTGAATACGCAAACAAGGCATCCCAATATCAAAATCTTGATTTCTTTTTTGTTGGTACTGAAATAAATTACTAAACCTTCCTTTATGATAAGGAAATATTGCAGAAGTAGTAGAAGTAGGGCAATCCAACCCAATTCAGTTGCAATCTTCAAATATCCACTATCGGTTTCAAATCCGGCAAGAACATGATTGGGGTTGTATTTCATGCCACTTCCACTTGTGGTACCAGGTCCTCCACCAAAGGGATGTGAGTGCAAGTAAGGTTGAATGGATTTTCTGTTTACATCCCGGACATTAAGGGATGCTTCACTGTCTAGGTCAAATGCACTTTTGATGCGATTTAGTGTCGGATTGCTGTAAATCGGTACCAGCATAATGAACCCAAAACCTAAGAAAAGAATTATACCTAGAATTCTGGTTGCAAGTTTGTTGATTGTAATGAGTAGGTAAAATGCTGCTCCTGCTGCGAAAGCAAGATATGCTGTTCTTGTTCCCGAAAATGCTAACCCCATCAGGCATATAATCATTAAAATGATGTAAACCACTGTTTTCCATGAGAATCTGACATTCCCTATCATCGCCAGAAGAATGTTTGCTGTAGCAGCCATTGTAATACCATAGCTTGAGGGGTCAGAGAAAAGTGAAAATTTTCTCTTCACCCCAGAGATCATGAATAGTAGTTTTCTCCTCTTTTCTGAACTAGTTATATAATTCATTTCAAATTCAGCGTATCCAAAGAATTCTTGATAGCATCCATAAAGTCCCGAAATAATGCAAAGTGCAATCAAAAATCTGCTGAATTGATACTGTTGTTTTAGATTGTTTAACCCAAGATAAATGAGGAAGAAAAAACAAAATAAAGCCAAATCTCTTTTGAATTCATTAACCCATCCAACTTTTGAATTCATTGCAGGGTTACTTATACTAAGAAATATGTAAACTAGATATAAAATGAATAAGATGATGAAAGGATGATTGAAATGAATTCCGAATATCTTGTTTTTCAACTTTTGCGCAACAAGCATGCCGATGGTTGTACTAAAGATTAGTATTTCAAGTATAGTTCCCAGTGGCAAGTCTTGATAAATTAGTCTACTCAAAGTGAAAATGACAAATCCTAATCCTGTTATGATATATATTCCGGAAATGTATTTGAAAAGTGATAAAAAGACAATAAAACCCCCAATGATTATACCTAAAGTGAGTAATCCATAGTTTAATCCTTTCGAATTCATCAAATATATGAATGGTATGCAAAGTAAACTAGACAGCATCATGATGCTGTTAGGATTTAAGGCAAAATCGTATTTTAGAAAGTTTTTCAATTTAAAAAAACATTACTTTGATGAAAATTATGGTGAACATCAGCGCAATGATGATGGTGATGAAATTTTGATGAAATTTTGATGTGTTATCTTGGTTTTGCTCCATTCTATTGTTCATTTATGGCATCGTATATTTTTTCTGCACAGCTGGGCCAACTATGGCTACTTGCAAATGTTCTTCTTTTTTGTATATCACTTTCATCATTCGTTTTCTTGAGTCCGATTTCAATTTGGGTTTCAAAGCCTGTAATATCAGTATACAAAAAAGCATATTCCGTGAAGAAATCCATAAAGGCGGTTTTTGCCGCAACAACAGGTTTACCCATATAGAGATATTCATCTACTTTCCTTGGGTAATTTCCCTCTGTCAATTCATTTTTGAGCTGTGGATTGATGCATACATCCATGTGTTGGATGTATTTCCATAATTCATTTTCTTTCTTGGTTCCAAGAAAATGAACATTGGGTAATTTGGACAGCAATGATTTCTGAAAAGCATCATCTGCGGGTCCCACAAAGACCCAATTCCAATCCTGCCTTTGAGTGCATATCAATTCTAACATTTTCAAGTCAAGGCGGTATGAGACAATATTTCCTACATATCCTATGGTTGGTTTCTGATTTCTAGGTAAATCAATAGGTTTGTCCGCCTTATCAGTATGGAAAAGAGAGAAATCACACCCTTGTCCTATATCGTGGGTATGTTCATTGAATGGATGAAGTAATTCCGCAAGATAAGGTGAGTTGGCAACAATTAGGTCTGCTTTCGAGGCTATTGATTCTTCGCATGATTGACCATGCTTTTTGAAATAGGAATGTATCCTTAAATTATCTCTAATATAATAAATAAATAAGGACGGCTTCAGAAATTCCTTTAGGTACTGCCCTCTGAAAAAATCATTGTCAATAAAGAGGATTATTGATCTGAAATTCAGTTCTTCTGTCGCTTTCTTTATTTCTTCTGATAATCTTTTCCCATTAAATTGATTCATGTAACTGAATGCAAAGGCGGGTAACTTATTGATTGATTCAAGAACGGTCTTCGTATGTAATACAAAAATGTTTTCTTGAGGGTTGGTTATCCATTCCTTATCACCAACATTTTTGTATCCTTTCAATACTGATTTAATTTGGCTGACTCTATCCGGTGCCCTATTGATATAGAGAACGCGATTTGTTCTGGCAAATTCGATTGCCAGATTATATGAATTGCTGCCCAAGGATTCCCCCCAGTTCTGCAAACTCATCATCACAATATCACGTCCATTCATTGGTTATTTTTTGATCTCGAGTTCTTCACTGGAGATTTTATTGAGAACTGCACCAATAAACTTATCGGGTACTGTTTTGAAGAATTTGATTGATTCTTTGTCTGAATGTTTGATAATTAGGCTGGCAGAAAAAATGCCGATTATACCATCTGCGTATTTTGCCAATTCTTTTGTATCGGTGAATCCACTTAAGGGAGCACCTTCGAGCAATATGAAATCATATACTTTCAAAAGATCAGGAAGATATTCCAGAATGTTGTCTTTGGGTAATATTTCAGATGGGGTGTAATCACCACCACGGCAACCAATGATGTCTACGTTTTCAAACCTGTTGGGACTGACATATTTCAATATTTCCTCTTTGTCGAGCTTTCCTGTCTTCACTGAAATATTCTCCAAGGTTGGTTTGGCATTGTTATACATCGTCAGATCATTGTTGCAGAAATTGGTATCAATGATCAAAACTTTCCTGTTGCTAAGGCTAAGGCTCAATGACAGTGCCTGAATGAGTGTTGTTTTGCCTTGTTGGGGCTCTGTGCTGGTAAAAAGAATAACACGTTTTCCGCTTTTTTCTATTTCATATCTGAATTTCCTGAAAAACTCCCTGAAGATGTTGCTTCTGTTGGCTTGATCTTGATTGAAACCGGTGATATGGTCTTTCAGGTTTTTTCCCTTGAGGTCAATGAAATTGATTGTTGCAAGTAAGGGTAATCCAGTCATCCGCGTAAATTGTTCGGGATTTTTGATGGATTGGTCCAATAAACCGAGTACAATAAAAAACAACATCGATATGATGGCGCCCATCAAACCTGATACAGCAATGATAACTGGTTTGTTGCTTGGTTCTGGATTCAGTGCTGCTTGTCCGAATAGCGTTTGCTTGAAATTGGAAATGCCCGTATCTGTTACACTTGTTGCTTTTGTAGAGCGTTCTTTAGCACTCATGTATTCATTTGTTGCCCACTCAATGTCTTTGTCTAATTGCTCCAATCTTGCAGCAGAGCTGTTACCGGTTGTTTTGGTGTAAGCAGCTCCAGCAGTACCTGCCAGTTTTTGTTTGAAAAATGCAATTTTAGAAGTGGTTGATTTCAGGCTGGCTTCCAACTCAATTTTTTTCTGAATTAATGAATTGCGGAGATTAGCCTGACTTGTTGAAGTAGTTGGTGTTGTGGTGTTGGGAGCTTTGGCAGCTAGTTGCATTTTTTTCTGAAGATCGTCCAGTTGCGCTTTTTTCAAGGGATCCGTTCCCCCTGCCTTCATATATTGATCATACAAATCGTTGTATTGGCGGCGTATTTCTGCAAATTGTCTATTGCTGTTTTCAGGATTGGGAGCATTTGTATTGGATGCTGGCATGCTCAATAGCTGTGCCTCTATTTCAGATACCTGATAATTGATACTCTGTTCTCTTGCAAGTTCTTCTGCCAAACTGGTTTCATATGAACTGGCCTGCGTCATTTTGCTGGCACCTACAACATTCGGATCTATTTTGATTGAAAACGAATCCCTCATGAAATTCATTTTCATTTTGACTTTCAAATCAAGTTCTTCTTTTCTTTTCTTGACAATGGAATCTATGGCGGTTATTGACTCAGATGATCTTGAACGCATTGTAATTTCATAGTAACGCAGAAATTCCTTTACAATGCCATTAACGATGAATTCTGAATACTCAGGCTTACCAGACAAAAAGGTGATATCAATATAATCAGTCTTTTCAAGCCTTTTTACAGTGAGATTCTCTTTAATATTATTGATATTGTAACCCAATTTGCCAATCAAGTCATTTGACAATTTCTGATCAGGGTCTTTCATATCAAGCAAAAGCATCTGTTCATAAGCCCTGTTAAGAACTTCAATAGCTTTCTCTTTCGTAAACCCAGAAAATACTTTGTCTGAAAATTTCTCTTGAACCTTGTTTTGAACCAATGGGTCTGCCGACAACAAATCATTTAAAGCCATCCGATAGGCAAGAAGATTCAAGACTTTTGGTGAAGTCATGTTCTCAATGGCATTGTTGAATTTGACATTGATCTGATTCTGGTCAAAAATATTGTCTGAAAGAATAATTTCCTGGCTTAAAGTAAAACCAGTGGAAATTTGTGATTGCGATTTGTATTTTTCCTTAATGGTGAAAGTGAAAAGAAAACCGATGACCAAAGTGATCAGACTCACTTTGAGGATTGTCCACTTATTTCTCAACACCAATCTATACAGATAAACCAACTCCATGCTCATGCAGTTTTACAGGGTGACATTAAATAAAAGGAGATTGGATGCTAAAATACAAATCTGTTCAAAAA
>JBDLUO010000107.1:0-11801 GCA_039805285.1 Bacteroidota bacterium | reverse complement strand
GGATTATCTGCATGGCCTCTCACCCAATGGAATTGAAGATCAAACTTTTTAGATATCAAATAAAATTCCTCCCATAAATCCCTGTTCTTTTTACCGCCCTTAAAGCCCGTTTTAATCCACTTGTCTAACCATTTTTCTTTAATCGCTTTTACCACATACTGACTGTCCGAATAAATATGCACGGGCAATTCATTGTGCTTGAGTGCTTTTAATCCGTCGATAACGGCAAGCAGTTCCATCCTATTGTTTGTGGTTAATCGAAACCCTTTATTCAATTCTTTTCTTTTGCCATTGAACATCAACAACACACCATATCCTCCAGGGCCAGGGTTTCCCCTAGATGAACCGTCTGTATAGATTGAGATGTGATCATGCATGATATTGAGTATCGAAAATGTAAATCAAAATGTGTTAAAAACTCAAAGGCTAAAATAATATCGCTTTACCTGTTATACCTGAAAAACACCTGTTTTAAATTCAGGAATTTCTGGATTGTGATCGGCTGCTTTGATTCCCTCAGAAATATATTTACGCGTTTGTCCTGGATCGATGATGGCATCAACCCATAATCTTGCGGCAGCATATTCTGGCTTCGTTTGTCGGGTATAATTATCTGTGATGGTTTGTAACAATTGCTTTTCTTCTGCCTCACTTACTTCCAATCCTTTTGCCTTCATTCCCGCAACCTGAATCTGAAGCATTGTTTTAGCTGCCTGCTCTCCACCCATCACAGCTATCTTAGCCGTAGGCCAAGCATAGATAAAACGTGGGTCATAGGCCTTTCCGCACATTGCGTAGTTACCTGCGCCATATGAATTTCCGACCATGATGGTAATTTTGGGCACAACAGAATTCGCAACCGCATTCACCAATTTTGCACCATCTTTTATGATGCCAGCATGCTCACTCCTACTACCAACCATGAAACCAGTTACATCCTGTAGGAAAACAAGCGGTATTTTTTTCTGATTGCAGTTCATAATGAAACGAGCGGCCTTATCTGCACTATCGTTGTAAATAACACCTCCCATTTGCATTTCACCTTTTTTGCTTTTCACAACCAAACGCTGATTGGCAACAATTCCAACGGCCCAACCATCTATTCTTGCATAGCCACAAACGATCGTTTTTCCGTAGTCTTTTTTAAATTCATCAAAAGTATCTGCATCAACCAAACAATCGACCAAATCGTTCATATTGTATGGCTTAGCATTTCCTTCGCTCATTATGCTGTAAATCTCATCTGATCCTACTTTGGGCAAAACAGGTGTTGCTCGATTAAATCCTGCTGATTTATTTGGTCCGAGCTTCGACATGATTTTTCGAACCTGCTCAAGGCAGTCTTTCTCATTGTCGAATCTATAATCTGCAATGCCAGATAATTCTGTATGGGTAACTGCTCCCCCAAGTGATTCCGCATCAATGTCTTCCCCAATTGCTGCTTTTACCAAGTAGGGTCCATCAAGAAAAATCGATCCCGCATTTTCGACCATCAAAGTTTCGTCGCTCATAATGGGAAGATATGCTCCACCAGCTACGCAGGCTCCGGTAACCGCAGAAATTTGGGTGATGCCCATCGCGCTCATTTTGGCATTGTTTCTAAAAATTCTACCGAAATGCTCTTTGTCTGGAAAAATTTCATCTTGCATGGGAAGGTAAACGCCCGCACTATCCACTATATATATGATAGGCAAATGATTCTCCATGGCAATTTCTTGCATTCTCAGGTTTTTCTTGCCAGTAATCGGAAACCAAGCTCCTGCTTTAACGGTCTGATCATTGGCAACGATAACGCATTGCCTTCCACCAACATACCCCACTCCGCTCACGGTTCCCCCAGCCGGACATCCGCCATGCTCTTTGTACATTTCATAACCAGCAAAAGCACCTATTTCCATAAATGGCGAACCTTCATCCAAAAGATATTCAATTCTCTCCCTGGCTGTTAGTTTGTTTCTTTCTTTTTGACGCTGAGCGGCTTTTTTACCGCCACCTTCCGATATTATATCCAATTTTTGTCTTATCGCACTCCAGGCCATTTTCATGGCATCCTCGTTCTTATTTTTTTCGAGATTCATTTTGATGAACTTTTAGATGCACGCAATTTAGCGCATTGTTAGTAATACAAATAGTGCGAGGTTGAAGATTGTTCATTATTTTGCAAATACAAATAAACCCATGACAAAAAAAAGCCTGATTATCATTGGATCCTCTGGACACGCAAAAGTTGTGTTAGATATTTTTGAAAAGATGAATCTTCATGAAATAATTGGGTTTATCGACAACAATAAACAAACCGGAGAAATCGTACTTGGATATCCGGTTTTAGGAGATGAAGAAATCCTAAATAATCATAAATCAGAACATACCCAATTGTTCATTGCCATTGGCGATAATTGCACTCGACAAAAAGTGAGAGATAGAATCAAAACTCATTTCCCTGAATTTTCATTCGCAACTGCGATTCATCCTTCTGCAACAATAGGAAAAGAAGTAAAAATTGGGCAAGGGACGGCGTTCATGGCTGGATCAATCATAAACCCTTGTTGTATCATTGGCGAATTCTGTTTAATCAATACCAAAGCCTCATTGGATCACGACTCGGTAATGAATGATTTTTCAAGTTTAGCACCTGGCGTTACCACAGGAGGGAATGTTGAAATAGGTGCATCCTCTGCCGTTGGCATCGGAGCCAGCATTATGCACGGGGTTAAGATTGGTACTGAAGTAGTAATTGGCGGACATTCATTTGTAAATAAGCATGTTGATGATTTCTCTGTTTGCTACGGAGTGCCAGCAAAATCAATTCGCAAACGTGTTGTTGGCGAAAAATACCTCTAATATGGAAACCATTGGAATCATGGGTGCTATGCCCGAAGAAGTGGAAGGAATTATTGATTTAATGACCCAAATCGAAACCCGAGAAATCGGCAAAAGAATCTATCATTCTGGATTCATCAACAACAAAAAATGCGTCGTGGTTTTTTCCAGATGGGGCAAAGTGGCCGCAGCTTCTACTGCAAGTACATTGATTCATATTTTTGGAGTCAACGAAATCTGGTTTACTGGAGTTGCAGGTGCCATCCATGAAAAACTTAAAATCGGCGATATCGTAATTGGCGAAAAATTATTTCAGCACGATATGGATGCCAGACCCTTGATCAATCAATTCGAAATTCCCTTACTCAATCTTTCTTATTTTGAAATGCAAGAGGAAAGAAAACATTCGGTTTTCAATAAAATAAAAACCGCGGTAGAAACGGGTATTTTTCTTGATAATATAGACATAAAAATTCGTCAAGAATTCGAAATCGATAATATAGAAATTCACCTGGGTTCCATAGCAAGCGGCGACCAATTCTTCTCTACAAACCAGCAAAAAAATAAACTATCCAACCTACTCCCAGATGTACTTTGCGTGGAAATGGAAGGCAGTGCGGTCGCACAAGTTTGCTATGAGAATGATATCCCTTTTACCATAATCAGAACCATTTCTGATGCTGCAGATGATGGCTCTCCTTTAGACTTCCCTCGTTTTGTTCAGCAGGTTACAAAAGCATACACTACAGCCATGGTTAAAGCCTTATTATAATGTGACAAGAATCATGTGGTAAGAAATCATGCTGTGCTAGTTTTGGTTGCACTATTAAACCAGTCTCCACCAAACTGCAAATTGAAAAAAAACAAACTCCGAAATCTTTGGAATCAATTGGGGCCAGGATTGATTACAGGTTCAAGTGATGATGACCCTTCTGGCATAACCACCTATTCGCAAGCAGGAGCAAAATTCGGATTGGATACCCTTTGGACTGCATTGTTCAGTTGGCCATTGATGGTTTCGATTCAACACATGTGTGCTAAAATCGGACTAGTAACCAAACTTGGACTTGCCGGAAACATAAAGAAACATTACCCTAAACCTGTTATTTGGGCTATATTGATTTTTTGTATTCCAGCCATTTTACTCAATATCGGAGCAAATATTTCCGCCATGTCGGGCGTGATTCTTATGCTTTTTCCGAAGATGAACCCCTTTCTATTTTCAACCTCGATTGTCATTGCCATTTACTTGACCATGGTACGCTTTTCGTATCATAAAATGACGTCTCTTTTAAAATATGTTTGTTTGATTTTATTTGTTTATGCCATCATCCCTTTCATCATTCATGCCGATTTTAAACGAATTGTCACATCCACCTTTTTACCGAAATTCACCAATAGCAGCGATTTTGCAGGAATGCTAATCGCAATTTTTGGAACCACCTTATCTCCCTATCTGTTTTTTTGGCAATCCAATATGGAGGCGGAAGAAACCCATTCAATAAAAAAAAGAAAATTCGGAGTTCGCAGATTGTTTTTCAATGAAAAAAAAGACGTTTTGATTGGAATGGGATTTTCGAATCTCATCATGTTTTTCATCATTTTGACAACGGGAACAGTTTTACATCAATCGGGCAATACCAATATAGGAACCCTAGAAGATGCTGCGCTTGCGTTAAAACCACTTGCCGGGAAGGAAGCCTATTTGTTATTCGCAATCGGCATAATCGGAACCGGGCTCCTTTCCTTACCCATTTTGACTGGCACAATATCCTATATGATCTGCGAAACCATGGATTGGAACATGGGAATGAATAAAAAATACAAAGAAGCCAAATCCTTCTACCATCTCATTGGAGCTTCATTATTGGGCGGAATCGCTTTTCAAATCCTTCAAATCAATCCAATCGAAAGTCTTACCTATGCTGCTTTTGGGTATGGATTGATTGCACCGGTGGTAATTGTTTTGATCATTCAAATCTCGAACAATAAAAAATGGATGGGAAATCACGCTAATGGCCTATTGGTCAATGTTTTAGGATGGATTTCGGTGGCGGTTATGCTAAGCTGTGTTTTATTCTATTTTCTGTTTGGCTTTTAAAGGGAGATGTTAGGTAATTGTTCCTTCAAATTTTGGCTGAAGGAGTAATAATATCTAAATTTGACTCTTATCCATTTAAAGTAAACATGAAAAAATTTTACGCCTTTCTCTTAATGGCTACATGCCAATTGTTTTTGGTGAATCAAACCCAAGCACAACAAAACACTCTTTGGACATCATCTGATGTAAGCAAAGTAAACAAGTCTCTCATTTCTGGTGCCAATATGCCAGTGAGTTACGATGTTTTCGAGTTGAATTTTAACGCATACAAAAACTTGTTGCGTTCAGCTCCAAATGAAAGCCGAATCGAAGCGAGCCGTTCTACGGTTATCGTAAACTTTCCTATTGGAAACGGAGCGTTCGAATCTTTTCGTGTTGTAGAAGCACCGGTAATGCATTCGGATCTTGCCGCAAAATATCCGGGCATAAGTGCTTACTATGGAAAAGGAATCAATGATCCTTCAGCAACCATCAGATTTGATATTTCTCCATATGGTACCAATGCCATGATTATGTTTGGCAACAAAAGCACCGTTTATGTAGATCAAATTGAAGGCAATTTTTATCGTGTAACTTCTAGAGATAAATTCAACACCCATCGTCAGTTCAACTGTCTAACAGAATCGTTCAACAACAGCGTAACTGAAACTGAAAGACCTGGTGATGCAAATCAGCCAACACTCAGAACATACAGACTTGCATTGCTTTCTGGCGGTGAGTTTTCGCTGCACTTTATCCAACCAACTGACGTTACGGATGCGCAAAAAAAAGCAAGAGTATTGGCTGCGCAAAACAGTCACATGACAAGAGCGAATGCCGTTTTTGAACGCGATTTTTCTATCAGACTTGTTCTTGTTCCGAACAACGATACCATCATTTATTTATCAGCTGCCTCGGATCCAATTGCAAATGCAAGTAATCCAACCAATACCGCTCTTCAAACTGCGATGAACAACAGAATTGGAGCCGCGAACTACGACATTGGACATACACAAAGCAAAGGTTCCGACAATGGAAATGCAGGATGTATTGGATGTGTTTGTATCAATGGACAAAAAGGATTGGGATGGACAGTATATAGCAACCCATCTTTAACTGACCTATATGTTATTGACTATCTTACTCATGAAATGGGACACCAAATGGGAGGAAACCATACCTTCTCTTTCAATGTTGAAGGATCTGGTGTGAATGTTGAGCCTGGAAGTGGTATTACCATTATGGGTTATGCTGGCATCACGGGAAATACCGACGTTGCAGACCATAGCATTGACCATTTCCATGCAAGAAGCATACAACAAATTACAACTTACATGTATGCGGGTAACGGTAATGGATGTACGGTTCCTGTTGCAAATGCGAACAATATCCCAACTGCCAATGCAGGAGCAGATTATTTGATCCCAAGATCAACTCCTTTTGCACTAACTGGATCTGGAACCGATAATGATGCAAGCGATGTGCTTACATATGTATGGGAACAAAATGACAACAGAACCGTAGGTACTGCTTTCCCATCTGCTACAGCAACTACCGGTCCAATGTTTAGAATATATTCTCCAACAACTAAACCAACAACCATTTTCCCTTCTCTACAGTACATACTTACAGGAGCAAATGGTTTTCAGTGGGAAGTTTTGCCATCTGTTGCTAGAAACCTAAACTTCAGATTTACCGTTAGAGATAATCATGGAATCGGTGGTGGAACCGCTTCTGACAATATGATTGTTTCGATAAACGGAACCTCAGGTCCATTCGGAGTTTCTGGTCCAAATACCGCAGGCGTTTCTTGGCAAGCAGGTACAACACAAACCGTAACGTGGACCGTAAACGGAAGTGATCAAGCACCTGTAAACTGTGCCAATGTAAACATCCTTCTTTCAACTGATGGCGGGTTTACATGGCCTGTAGTTTTGGCAACATCAACTGCAAATGATGGTACTGAAACGATTACAGTACCCAACAATGTAACAACTACAGCTAGAATTAAAGTTGAATCTGTTGGTAATATCTTTTTCGACATCAATAATTTCAATTTCTCAATAACAGCTCCAGCTCAAAGTTTTGCATTCGTTCCTAATGCCGGCTCTACTACTGCATGTGGTTCATCTTCAAATGCAAATACAGATCTTGGTACAACTGCTATTGGCGGATTTAACACTCCAATCGTTATGACTGCATCTGGAAATCCAGCTGGCACCACCGTAAGTTTTTCACCATCAACCATTACTCCAGGTACTCCAACTACCGTTACATTAAATAATTCCAACACACTTGCTGCTGGCACTTACAATGTTACAGTAACAGGAACTGCTGGCACATCAATAGTTAATACGGTAATAGCTTTCACCATTACACCTGGGACAGCTCCATCTGTAACTTCACAACCCAATAATGCCGTTTTATGTCAAGGTGAAAATGTTACATTTAATACCGCCATTTCGGGAAGTGGCAACACATACCAATGGCAAGTAAGCACGGATGGTGGTACAACTTACACAAACATCACCGGCGCAACCGGACTTTCCTATACATTGACCAACGTATCCAACGCCATCAACAACACACGTTATCGTGTTGTAGCAACTGCGACTTGCGGCACAACCAATACCAACGCCGCATTGCTTACCGTGGATGCTGCTCCTGCAATAACTGCTCAACCTACAGATGCTTCGGTTTGTATCGGTAGCAATTATACATTTAACGTTACTGGAGCAGGTGGCGGATTGAATTATCAATGGCAAATCAGCACCAATGGAGGAACTAGCTTCACCAATATCTCTGGTGCTAATGCATCTAGTTATACCATCAATAACGTAACTCTTGGCCAAAACAACAATCAATACAAAGTAATCGTTACTGGATCATGTCCAGGTACTGTAACTTCAAATAGCGCCATTCTTACTGTTGGAAATGCACCAAACATCACCACGCAGCCAGAAAACATCGTGAATTGCGAAGGCGCTACTACTACTTTTGTTTCAGCAGCTAGCGGTTCTGGAATCAGCTACCAATGGCAAGTAAGTACAAATGGTGGAGCAACTTTCACCAACATTGCCGGAGCTACCAACCCAACATACTCAACATCATCAACGGTTTCTCTCAATGGCAACAAGTATCGTGTGATTGTAAACAGCGCTACTTGCTCTACTCCATCTACATCTTCAGTGGCAACATTGAATGTAAATGCTCTTCCACAAATTACAGCTCAACCCAACAGTGCGACACTTTGCGCAGGTAGCAACGTAACATTCAACGCTGCTGCTTCGGGAACGAATGTATCTTACCAATGGCTAGTTAGTACCAATGGAGGTACCAGTTTCAATAACATTACAGGTGCTATAAATGCAACTTACAGCATCAACAATACAACTGCTGCTTTAAATGGAAACCAATATCAAGTATTGGTATCTGGCACTTGCGCACCTGCTGCTACTTCAACGGCTGCTATACTTAATGTAGTGAGTCCTACTGCAATTTCTGCTCAACCTACAAATGCAACTGCTTGTAGCGGATCAAATGCTACATTCACAGTTGCAGGTACTGGATCAAACATCGTTTACCAATGGCAAACTAGCACAAACGGAGGAACAAGTTTCACAAACATAGCTGGTGCAAATGCCGCATTATACACTTTATCTAACGTTACTTCTGCTAACAGCGGAAACATTTTCCAAGTGTTGTTATCGAACAGCACATGTACTTCTCCTGCAACTTCAAATGCAGTAACCGTAACGGTTAACGCACTACCTGTGGTAACCTCTGCTTCGAATGTCGCTAATGTGTGTACAGGTTCACCTGTAACACTATCTGCATCAGGAGCTACTACTTATAGCTGGTCTCCAGTTGGTTTAACAGGCGCTTCTGTTGTGGTAAATCCAACAGTGAGTGCAGCAAATCCAGGAAGTCCGAACACAGTTACCTATACCGTTACAGGAACAGACGGCAACAACTGCTCTTCTACCTCACAAGTAAGTGTAGTGGCAAACCCATTGCCAACCGTTACTTTAACAGCTATCCCTGCAAACATCAGCTTGCTACCAGGCAGAACCGTAACCCTAAAAGCTACGGTTACTCCAAATACAGGATTTACTTTTGTTTGGAGAAAAGACGGAGTAGTTATTCCGAACTATACTGCAGACACTTACGTTGTATCTGTTGATAAAATCGGTTCATACACAGTAGAAGCTGCCGATGCGAATGGTTTCTGCAATCGTACTTCTGCCGCTTTAACCATTAAAGATTCTGTTACCGGGACTGTTTTCATCTATCCGAATCCGAACCGTGGACAATTCACCGTTTCTTTATACAACAACATCAGCAACACCAACCAGCTTAAAACACAAACTGTAACGATCTTCGACAGCAAAGGATCTAGAATTTTAAGCAAGGCCTTCCCGATCAACCAAGGTTATAACTTGATGGATTTGGATTTACAAGGCGTACAAGGTGGTATTTATTTTGTTGTGGTAAGAGATGGATACGGAAATCAAACCGCAACCGGTCGCGTATTTGTTAGACCTTAATTATTTTTCTACCTCATCTTTAAAACTCTCCTTAACCGGAGGGTTTTTTTTATGCCATCATCCTAACTTATCATTTCAGTAATTCTTAACTTTATAGCATCAAAAAATACAATTCATGAAAAAAATTGCACTTCTTTTTTCAATGTTCTCGATTTCGGTGTTCAGTTTTGCCGGAAACCCTATTACCATTCAATCTCCATCCGGCACTTCTCAACTGAAAGTAAATTGCGACGCCGCCGGAAATTTCACCTACGAAATGATGTATAAAGGGAAAGCGGTTCTGAATCCTTCTAAATTGGGCATCAATATAAGTTCTCCGGATGCTGATTTAAACGCTTTCACCATTTTAGGTGTGGACTCTTCTTTGCATGATGACACTTGGCAGCCTGTGCTGGGAGAACAAAGCAACATCAGAAACAACTATCGCGAGCTTTTTGTGAGACTTCAAGATAAAAAAGGTTCTGGCATTTTATTGTCGGTGCGTTTCCGATTGTTCGATGATGGTGTTGGTTTTCGTTATGAGTTTCCTTCTCAGGAGAAACTGGATTATTTTATCGTAAAAGATGAAACGACCCAATTTGCACTCAATGGCGATCACAAAGCATTTTGGATTCCTGGAGATTATGATACCAATGAATATGGATACTCTACAACTTTATTGTCTGGCATCGAAAACAATAAATCGGGAGGAAATCAAGAAATACATGCTAAAACCCCAATCGGCAGAGCCTCTGTTCAAACCCCGCTGATGATGAAATCCAATGATGGACTTTACATCAACATCCACGAAGCCGCATTGATCAACTATCCGGCCATGAATCTCGACCTTCAAAAAGGTACAAATACATTCATGACACAATTGGTTCCTGATGCATATGGCAACAAGGCTTATGTAAACGATCCTGCACACACCCCATGGAGAACCGTTATCGTTAGCGATAAAGCAGCGAATGTATTGATGTCTAGAATCATTCTAAATTTAAATGAACCTACCAAATACAAAGATGTTTCCTGGATCAAGGCATCTAAATTTATTGGTGTTTGGTGGGAAATGCACGTTGGTATTGCAAGCTGGGACTTGAAAGGTGGACAAGTTGCTTCATCAAATCCAACCTCAATAGAACGTAAAGTAAGACACGGTGCCAATACGGAAAATGTAAAAAGATACATCGACTTTGCTGCAAAGCACGGATTTGAAGGCGTATTGGTTGAAGGTTGGAATACAGGATGGGAAGATTGGTTTGGACGTTGGAAAGAAGATGTTTTTGATTTCGTTACTCCATATCCAGATTTTGACGTGAAAGGTTTACATGAATATGCAAAATCTAAAGGCGTTAAAATCATCATGCATCATGAAACTTCTGGATCCGCAACCAATTATGAGCGTTATATGGATACCGCATATCGTTTCATGGTTAACAACGGTTACAATTCAGTTAAATCAGGTTATGTAGGCAAAATCATTCCCAGAGGAGAGCACCATGATGGACAATGGATGGTTAGACATTATGAAAGAGTAGCTAAAAAAACAGCCGATTATAAAATCATGGTGGCCATGCACGAACCCGTTCGCCCTACCGGATTAAGCAGAACCTATCCAAACTGGATTACCAGCGAAGCTGCAAGAGGAAATGAATTTAATGCATGGAGCGAGGGAAATAAACCAGAACACGAAACCATTTTGCCTTTCACCCGTTTTATGGGTGGTCCAATGGATTATACACCTGGTATTTTCAAGATAAAGATGAACCACTACGACCCTTCGAAAAAAGAACAGGTTCATACCACATTAACCAAACAGCTTGCCCTGTATGTTACCATGTATAGTCCATTACAGATGGCTGCGGATTTGCCAGAGAATTACGAATCTAAGATGGATGCTTTTCAATTCATCAAAGACGTTGCTGTAGATTGGGACGAATCCATTGTAACAGATGCAGAACCAGGAGACTATATTGTTGAAGCAAGAAAAGCAAAAGGGGCAGATCGTTGGTTTATGGGTGCCATAACCGATGAAAATGCGAGAAACCTAAGCAGCGAACTTAACTTCCTCGACAAAGGAAAAAAATATGTAGCTACAATTTACCGTGATGCAGACAATGCAGATTGGGATAAGAATCCGGAGGCTTATGTGATTGAGAAGTTTATCGTAACACAACAAACGAAATTAAATTTGAAACTGGCTCCAGGCGGAGTTACAGCAATCAGCTTGTTGCCTGCTACGGATGCGGATATCAAGCAATATAAAAAGTATAAATAAGCTACAGTAAGATTAAATGAAAATGCCCTCGAAGTTCGGGGGCATTTTTTTTAGCTAAAGCTCTTAACATATGCTTGTTAAACGAGCCGATATT
>JBDLUO010000106.1:0-24261 GCA_039805285.1 Bacteroidota bacterium | reverse complement strand
TGCAGCCTCAACCCTGTCTTTCGGCATATTACATGCCTTGGCATTGAGGTAACATCTTCTGAGCGCAGGATTATTGTCGGGGTCTGGTCCACCCGCTTTTACTGCAATTGCTATTTCTTTTCCAATACGGGTGAAATTTTTTGCCATCTTATCCCAGCGAGCAAACATGGCACTTTTACGTACTTCGAATATCCTTCCCATAATATGATTTTTGTGTTGAAGCCACAAAGGTACAAATTTGTTTTTTTAGCTTCAAGGATAAGCGCACAAAATAGCAGGTCGGGTTTATCTTCGCAGCATGGAATCTAACATTACACACGAGTCGCTTTTTGCGTTTACCAAAAATTGTTTTTTAAGCATGGGTTGTTCAAACGACGACTCAATTACGGCAGCAAATACACTCATCGAAGCTGATTTGTCGGGAGTAGACAGTCATGGTGTGGCCAGACTTTCTGGCTATGTCAGATTATGGGAGTCGGGAAGGGTTAATGCAAAGCCTAATATCCGTTGTATTCATGAGACACCGAGTACAGGAGTTGTTGATGGAGATGCAGGTTTAGGACTGGTGGTAGCTCCATTTGCCATGGCGTTGGCTATGGAAAAGGCACGTAATGTTGGTTCAGGATGGGTCAGTGTTCAAAACAGCAATCATTTTGGCATTGCCGGTCAATATGCGATGATGGCCGCAGAGCAAGATATGATAGGTATTGCCATGACGAACGCTTCTGCACTGGTAGCTCCAACATACGCTAAAGAGCGAATGTTGGGAACAAACCCGATTTCAGTGGCTGTACCTGCTGGTGAACAACCTGCTTTTCTCGCTGATTTTGCAACAACAACTGCCGCTAATGGAAAGCTTGAATTGCTTCAGCGTGCGGGTAAAGACATTCCGGGCAAATGGGTTCAGGATGAAAGAGGCGAGATTTCATTTGATGCAGATGGACTCAAAAAAGGAGGGGCCATGTTGCCTTTAGGTAGCGATCCGCTTCACGGGAGTCATAAAGGATTTATGCTTGGTTCCATCGTGGATATTTTCTCTGGCGTGTTGAGCGGGGCCAATTTCGGTCCTTGGGTTCCTCCTTTTCCAGCCTATGTTCCCATGCCTCAAAATCAGCCAGGTAAGGGGATAGGTCATTTTTTTGGTGCTATGAGAATCGATGCCTTCCGACCCGCCTCAGATTTTAAGCGTGATATGGACCTTTGGATCAGTAGATTTAGAGAAACAGCTCCTATAGATACAACTCAGCCAGTTATTATTCCTGGCGATCCGGAGCGTGAAGCAAAAAAAGAAAGATTGAGCAATGGAATCCCTTTGAACCCTGCCGTAATCTCAGATTTGAACCTTTTGGCAGAAAAAATGGGCATTTCTCCACTTTTTTGATAAAAATTTGAAGTTCAACACAATAAGAAGAACATGCCTGCCGTTATAAGTACGGTTTTTCATAGGATATTGGATTAATACGGGCTGCGATTTCTATCACGGCCCCTTTTTTTTATACCTACTCAATTTGCATTGAAATCCAAAATCCATTCCTCTAAAACCACAATACGCTTAAATTCTAATACACAATAAACGCTGTCAATAAAAGCGTATGAGATAACTCAACTTTTAATTTCTACTTATTGCCTTTTTCTGTTCTTCCGATTTATATCATTCTATTCAAAACGATATAATAATCGAAATTCTTTTTTTCACCTGGCCATCATGCAACCATAGTACACGATCATAACAACATTTTTTGATTGAAGGTGATTTAGCGGTAAGTTTGATTGAACATATTTCAAAAAGAAGATTCAATGAAGGCATTATTAATCGGTGCAACCGGGGCAACAGGAAAAGACCTGCTGGAATTGCTACTCGAAGACGATAGCTTCGAGAAAGTAGACATTTTCGTAAGGCGAAGCTTGGATATCCAACACAACAAATTAAAAGTCCACGTAGTTGATTTTGATCAACCCAATCTTTGGAGAAACTTAGTACAAGGAGATGTGCTTTTTTCTTGCTTAGGAACTACATTGAAAGTGGCTGGCAGTAAAGAAAAACAAAAAAAAGTAGACTATCTATATCAGCTTCAGTTTGCCAAAGCGGCACGTGAGAATAAAGTAAAAAACTACATCTTGGTTTCTTCTGATTTCGCTTCCTCTAAATCTCCGTTCTTTTATTCCAAAATAAAAGGACAACTCGAAGATGAGGTAAGGACTTTGGGGTTTCCAAAGCTCATCATATTTAATCCTCCGTCTCTAGTAAGAAAGAATAGCGATAGAAAAATAGAAGTGATTTTCATAAAAATAATTCGCTTTTTCAATGCTTTTGGATTCTTCAATTCCATCAAACCTTTAGAAACTGCTTTATTGGCAAAGGCGATGATATACGCAACAAAATCTTTGGATGATGGGGCATATGCTTTTACCGGACCAGAAATTATAATGTTGGCCTCGAAATGAATCCAAGCTAACAATCGCAGACCCTAAATACGTATTCTCCAGCATTCAATGGTTGAATTTCAATAACAAAAAACGACATGTCTAATTCTGTTTTGTCTTGATGCAATCAATCATTCATCACTGATTATTACATTTCGTTATCAATAAAAAAGACCATCTGCTTTTGAAGTAGATGGTCTCGATAAAATATAAAAAAGTAAAAAGATCGATTAGATGATCAACATCGCGTCTCCGTAGCTGAAGAATCGATATTTATCTTTGATTGCTTTCTCATATGCCTCCATCATCAAATCATATCCTGCAAAAGCACAAGCCATAATCATCAGGCTCGATTTTGGCAAATGGAAATTGGTCACCAAAGAATCTGCGATATTGAAATTATAAGGAGGATGTATGAAATGATTGGTCCATCCTTCCGAGGGTTTAAGTAGTTTTTGTGCGGTGTAAGAAGACTCCATAGAACGCATAGTAGTGGTTCCAATGGAACAAATACGATGTCCGCCTTCTTTTGCTTTGTTAACTATCGCACAAGCCGTTTCATTCACTTGATAGTATTCTGCATCCATTTTATGTTTACTAAGATCTTCCACTTCAATTTGACGGAAAGTGCCTAATCCTGTGTGTAAGGTTACTTCTGCAAAACGAATCCCTTGAATCTCCAAACGCTTGATTAACTCCTTGCTAAAATGCAGTCCTGCAGTAGGAGCAGCTACCGCACCTTCGTGTTTTGCGTAAACGGTTTGATATCTTTCTTTGTCTTCCGCTTCTGGTTTACGTTTGATGTATTTTGGCAGCGGTGTTTCTCCCATCGATTCTAACATCTGGCGGAAAGATTCTTCGCTGTCTTCCCAAAGAAATCTAATGGTACGTCCACGACTTGTCGTATTGTCAATTACTTCTGCTACCAATTCGTCATCTTCTCCAAAATATAATTTATTTCCTACGCGAATCTTTCTTGCGGGATCAACGATAACATCCCACAAACGATTGGCTCTGTTAAGTTCACGCAACAAAAAGACTTCAATCTTAGCTCCTGTTTTTTCTTTTCTTCCATACATTCTAGCAGGAAAAACTTTCGTGTTGTTCACCACAAACACATCCTTGTCGTCGAAATATTCCATGATGTCGGAAAACTGACGATTGTCGATTTGGCCTGTTTTGCGGTTGATAACCATTAAACGACTTTCTTCCCTTTTTTTAGTTGGATTTTGGGCAATCAGATTCAGGGGGAGGTCGAAACGGAATTGAGATAATTTCATGTGTTAATCGGTCTTTTTAAGTTTGCATGCCGTTAACACGTAAGGCTTTCGCCCATTAAACCACATCGGTCCGGGTGTGGCACGTATCATGTTACGGCATGATTTTGAAGTGCAAATTTACAGAATTATTACTGCATTAACAAAGAATCCTTGTCATCATCCAATCTCACAAACATTAGCCACTAGCTCCATTTCGCAAAGAAAAGTCAACCAGCTGCTTGGTGTAGTGATGTTGAGGATCAGAAAAAACTTGCTCCGTGTTGCCCTGTTCTACAATTTTTCCCTTCTGCAAAACCAGAACCCTATCGCTTATATAGTGAATTACACTCAGGTTGTGAGAAATAAATAAACCCGAAAAGCCCAATTTTGTTCTTAGGTCCATCACCAAGTTTAGGATTTGTGATTGTATACTTAAGTCAAGTGCAGAAACACTCTCATCAAAAATCAAAAAGCTGGGATTGAGTGCAAGTGATCTGGATATGCATATTCTTTGCCTTTGACCACCACTGAACTGATGGGGGAATTTTTTTGAATCATCCGCCTTCAATCCAACCATCTCCAGCAATTCAATTTTTCTCTCAGTTCGCATTTTTAGATTGTCATATAACCCATGAACCATCATTGGCTCCATTATGGCCTCTCCAATTGTCATTCTTGGATGTAAAGATCCATATGGATCCTGAAATACAACCTGCATTTTTTTGGCAAACGCTTTTCTCTCATATTCAGAAATGCTTTTGCCGTCTAACTTTATTGATCCTTCAATGAGTGAAATCAATTTTAATATCGCTTTGCTTAAGGTTGATTTCCCACTTCCACTCTCGCCAACAAGTCCCATGATTTCACCGCTCTTTACATCGAAACAGGCATCGTGAACCGTTTTGTTTACATCGCTATTTTCAAAAAAAGATTTTGATTCGTTAATGTATCCAATGCTCACATGATTTACTTCTAACACGTTTTTGTTTTCGATCAATGGGGTAGAAAAAACGACCTCTTTAATGACTTCCTGTTTTACAGATGCATCTGACATTTCGCGGTTGTAGAAATCATCCAATACAGGCAGCCGCTTCCCTTTCGAAGAAAATAAAGGTCTGCATGCAAGCAATCCTTTGGTATATCCATGTTTGGGTTCCAATAAAATTTCGGCAGTAGTTCCTCGCTCAACCATTTCTCCTTTGTACATCACCAATATTTCATCTGCATGTTGCTCTACCATACCTATGTCGTGTGTAATAAGCAAAACAGCCATTTTATTTTCAAGCTGTATTTTTTTGAGTAAACTTAAAATTTGTTCTTGAACCTTTATGTCTAGTGCGGTAGTAGGCTCGTCGGCAATCAACACTTTTGGCTCGCAACTGATTGCCATAGCAATCATGATTCTTTGTTGCTGTCCACCACTCAATTGATGTGGCAATCTTTTGTAAATCATTTCGGGCTCATCAAACTCCACTTTTTGCAAAAGTTCAATTGTTCTTTTTTTTGCTTGATTTTGAGTCATGCTCAAATGTTTTACCAAGCACTCTGCGATTTGATCGCCACAGCGAATCAATGGGTTCAATGCCGACATGGGCTCCTGAAAAATCATGGCAATTTCTTTGCCCCTGATTTTTTGAAGTTCTTTTTCATTTGTCTTTAATAGATCGAATTCCTGGCCATTACACGTATATAAAATCTGGCCGTTACAAATTATTTTATCTTGATGCAGTTTGAGAATAGAAAGTGCCGTCAATGATTTTCCACTTCCACTTTCACCAACCAATGCAGTAGTTTTTCCCTCTTCTAAACAAAATGAAAGTGAATTGACAAGTGGAACACTGGCATTGTTTTGCATCACCTCAATTGCTAACTGTCGTATCTGAAGTACCTGCATATAAACCTAATTCAATTGGGAAATAATTTTTTTGATGGGCGATTTAAAATTACACCATTAATTCAGTTTGGCTAAATAAAAACAGGTGGAACAAAATAAACTCAATGGCTTTTATAGAAACACAGTTTACATCTGAGATTAATTTTATCAAAAAAAACCATGAGAAAATATCACTTGATTTTTATTGCCTTTTTCGTGTTGTCTTGTAAAAAAGATGTTGTTGATGTTGTAGCATCTAAAAATGAAATTGTTTGTTATACCCAACAAGAACTCGATCAAATAATTTTACGCGAACTAAGGCAAACGAGCCATTTTGATTGGCATGCACAACCCATGCAAGTTGTATGGAGCGCTTTGATGCTTTCCGATCAAATGCTTTCGATTGGTTTCGCACCGTCTGCATCGTTTTTCAAAAGAGAAAAGATTCATATGTTAGATCTGAATCAACCAGAATGGACGGCTACAAAAAGGGCTGTGATTGAATCTGTTTTAGAGTCGGAGCGAAAGCTATTTTCTAACATAACCTTAGACTCCATCATGCCATGGAGTGAGGATGTACTGCCTGTAATAAATATCAGAATTAGAAATGTAAAAACGCTGGAAATGTTGAAAAAGAGGTCTGATGTAAGATATATCGAACCTATGGGTTATGAGCCTTATCATGATAATTTGATGAAGGGAAAAATAGGTTTTGATGAACATCTGGTTCAATCCTCGAGCGGATGTGGAAGCAATCAGTCTTCGGATCAGCTTTCCAGTCCGAACGATTATTTGGTTATCTCTCCGTCAGCTAAACAATCTTGGAATATGAATGTACATGGGATCCCTTCGGCCTGGCTTCGATCGGCGGGTAGGGGAGTGAAAATATTTTTGATTGATACCGGAGTTTCAGATGAACAGGAAAATTTATCAAATGGATTCAGTCAGGGTGCATCTATAGGGCGTATGATAGAGAAAAGAGTTACGCTTCCCAGATCTGTTTTTTTAGGGATTCCTACAGGTCCGGTTGAAACCGTCGATGATGATTGTGGGCATGGCACTTCTATGGCCGGTGTTTGCGTTGCCCCGAGAGGCAGCGACGGAGCGATTTGTGGTGTTGCCTATCAGTCTGATTTGATTTCATGTAGAGCAGCAGTGGATGTTTACCTCGATGAGAGTAGAGAAACCAAAGGGGTTTCTGACGCGTTTGTAATGGCAGGAAACAGAACGGATGTGAAAATTGTCAGTATGAGTATGGGTAGATTGACGGGGAGCAACCAGATTCGTGATGCGATTTATTTTGCACAAGGTAAAGGGAAGTTGATTTTTTGTGCAGCAGGTACTTCATTATCCTGGACCAGCGGTTGGACCGGTGTTATTTTTCCAGCAAGCATGGATCAAGTTAATGCAGTAACAGGAGTGTATGCTTCGAATGTAAATCTTTCTTGTTCAAATTGTCACGATGGACCAGAAACTGATTTTACAATCGTAATGCAAAAAACGGGAACAACAGAATTTCCATTAACATTAGCAGATAGAGGGGATATCCCTTCTACTGTTGGGGGATCTTCGGTGGCAACAGCAACAGCAGCAGGCATCGCAGCCTTGGTATGGAGCAGGTATCCTACTTGGAACGCAGCAATGGTTCGGGAAAGGATGATTCAAAGCAGCATGAACTATCCGATCAGGCATGCTCAATTGGGATGGGGTTTGTTGAATGCAGAAAAAGCAACCCGGTAAAAAGTATAGATAAAAGAAAAGGTCCCGAAAATCGGGACCTTGTTTGTTTTTTTTGATTGTTGAATCAATAGTCACGGTTGAAACCACCGCCACTGCGACTTCCGCCACCGTAGCCGCTTCCACCACCGCTGCGATTTCCACCGCCGCCGTAGCCACCGCCACCGCGGTTACCACCACCGAAACCACCACGGCTTCCGCCACCGAAACCACCACCACCTGAACGCTTCTTGTATTCGCCTTCAGGACGAGGTTGTGATTCGTTAACGATGAGCTTACGACCCATAACTTCTGTTTCGTTAAGGTTAGAGATGGCTGCTCTTGCAGACTCATCGTCTTCCATTTCAACAAAACCGAAACCTTTGCTACGGCCACTCATTTTATCCTTAAGGATTTTTCCGCTGGTAACTACACCGTACGGAGTGAAAAGATTCGACAAATCTTCGTCTGTCATAGACCAACTAAGATTTCCAACATAAATGTTCATTGTAAAAAACTGTTTAAAAATGAAAAAAAGAAAATGATTCAGTCATTACAACGAACTGAAAGAGTTGATTAAGAACCATTCAGTCACCGACGAAAAAACTAAAACCATTAATTCATCATAAAGGTAGGGGGAAACTCTTGAATTACATAACAGGGAGCAAAAAAAAAGAAAAATTTAAAATTATCAGTGCCAATCGAATTCTAAATCCCAATTCGAAAATGGGTAGGGTTTTTTAAAATGAAGTATGTTGAAAGTCTGAAAAAAATAAAGATTGCATTTGATTGCCTTCTAATTCATTGAAATTCAACAAGATTATTGCTTTATTGGAACTCAACATTATTTGATCATGTCAATAATCAAAATGGAATCCTGCACAATTCGTAAACGGAGAAGACATTTTTACCATTATTGAAATAACTCAAATTTTTAGGTCTGCACATTAAATCTTTTAAAACCGAAACATTTAGAAACTTGATGCGCTTTTTGTACATAAATACAATCCTGTCTTCGTTATTAAGTAAAAGCAGTAGCATTGTGCGATGGGCAAAAAAAAAGCTGTCTCAATTTGAGACAGCTTTACTAAATGAAATTCTTTTTTATTATTCGCCAATAACTTCAAATTCAACTTCGGTTTCGTTTCCGTTTCCGAAGTCAACCTTAGCTTTAAAAGTGCCGATTTCTTTCACATCATCCAAAATTTGGATGCGACGGCGATCGATCTCATATCCTTTTTGCTCTCTGATGGCTCTAGCAATCTGAACCGAAGTAACGCTACCAAAGATTTTACCACTGGTACCCGTTTTTGCTCCGATTTTTAAAGCACCTTGACTCAAAACAGCAATAACGTTATTGATTTCCGCAAGCAATTTCGCCTCTTTTTTGGCTTGTTGCTTCATGCGTTCGTTGAGTTGTTTTAAGTTACTTGGACTTGCCTCAACTGCGAATTTTTTTGGAATCAGGTAGTTTCTACCATATCCGTTTTTTACGGTTACCAACTCGTTGGCTCCGCCAAGATTGTTTACATCTTGAATTAAAATAACCTGCATAAATGTTGCATTTTTACCCAATCCTATGTTACTAGGACTTTCACCTGATTGTTATCGGGATTAGGGTGGTGAGTAATGGTATTATTTCAAAAGATCTGTAACGTAAGGAAGAATGGCCATTTGACGGGCTTTCTTTACCGCTTCGCTTACTTTACGTTGAAACTTTAGTGAGTTTCCTGTAATACGACGAGGCAATAATTTTCCTTGTTCGTTCAAGAATTTTTTAAGAAAATCAGCATCCTTATAATCGATATAACGAATACCCATCTTCTTGAAACGGCAATACTTTTTAGGACGTTTTTCAGCCTTAATCGCCGTCAGGTATTTTATTTCATTTGCTTTTGCCATGACTTAGATTGTTGCGTTTTCGTGTGAAGAATGGGATGCGCCACTTCTCTTTCTTGTGTTGTACTCGACGGCGTATTTATCGAGTGCAGTGTACATGTGACGAATAACATTGTCGTCACGCAAAAGTTGAATTTTCAACTTTTCATTGAAGCTGGATGGCGCTGAATACTCCATCACCCAATACAAACCAGTGGTTTTCTTGTTGATAGGATAGGCCAGTGATTTCAATCCCCATGCTTTGGTGTGAACAACAGATCCTCCATTGTCAGCAACCAAGCTTTCATACTTCTTCTGAGCGGCTTTGTAGTCTTCTTCAGAAAGTATTGGGGTAAAAATCACCATCAATTCGTAGCTGTTCATTTTTACCTTTTTTGGTTTAAAATAATTGTTAATCCCCGTTTTTGGGGATGCAAAGATAGGAAATTACGTTGAGCTACCAAGCTATTCCCCTTTTTCTTTTTCTAAGCCCTAAGTTTCATAGCCACAAAAGAAAAAACCTGCCTATTGGGGCAGGTAAACTATGTTGCTAGGTAAGTTGATACCGTAGATTATTTTTGTTTCATCGCATTGATTCTCAATGCAAGCTTGCGTTTTAAATTAGACGCTTTGTTTTTGTGGATTGTTCCTCTTCTAGCCAATTTGTCTATCATGGAAGAAACTTCTGGAAGCTTTTCTGAAGCTGCATTCGCATCAGGAATCGCTTTGATGTCGCGAATCGCATTACGTGTGGTTTTACCATAGTAACGATTTCTTTCATTTCTCTTCGCGCTCTGACGAACATCCTTTTTAGTAGCTGCGTGATTTGCCATTTATTCTATTTTAGGGACGCAAAGATAACAACTTGGTTTGAAAAATTCACTTTTTTCCGATTTTATTTACAAATTCTCTTTTGAGGGTACTAAATTAGTTTATTAAAGTTTACAATTCTTATTCGGCTTTCTTGTCTTTTCACCGATATTTGCAATCCCTTAGGGGATATCAATCCATCAATAATCGTACTTTCTACATTGTCATGAAGGATTTTCAATACATCACCAACGCCTCGCCGGCCGTCATAGAAGGACTTTATCATGATTTCGTTAAAGATCCTGCAAGTGTGGATCTTGAATTCAGGAAGTTTTTCGAGGGCTTCGATTTTGCCGTTTCACATGCTGTGGAAAAAGGCATTAACACATCTTCCGCTTCCGTAGCTCCCGGTAATATCGGAGCAGAATGGGCTGTATATCAGCTTATTGAAGCGTATCGGAAGAAAGGACACCTGATGGCAAAAACCAATCCCATTCGCGAAAGAATCGACAGGGGCGCAAAGTTGGATTTACGCTATTTTGGCTTGTCTGATCAAGACCTCAATAAAGAATTTCAGGCAGCTCAATTTATCGGTCTCCCCCCATCTACCCTTAAAATAATCGTAGATAAACTAAAACAAACTTACAGTCATCATATAGGTATCCAATACACTTATATAGATGATCCCGAAAAATTAGAATGGTTAACACAAGCCATTGACAATGATCTTTCTCGTCCATTGAGCATCGATCAAAAAAGAAGAATCCTAAACAAACTCAACGAAGGAGTCATATTCGAGAAGTTCCTTCACACCAAATACATTGGTCAAAAAAGATTCAGTCTCGAAGGTGGTGAAACAACCATTGCCGCCTTGGATGCAATCATCAACATCGTTTCTACCCTAGGGGTTAAAGAAGTTGTTCTAGGGATGGCTCACCGAGGAAGATTAAATGTGCTTGCCAATACGCTTGGTAAAACATACGAACAAATCTTTAATGAATTCGAAGGACAGGCATTGCCAGATTCAACGATGGGTTCGGGCGACGTTAAATACCACCTCGGATTTACAAGCGATGTGGTTACTGTTTCCGGAAATAATGTTCACCTTAAATTGTGTGCTAACCCCTCACATCTTGAGGCCGTAGATCCTGTGGTAATGGGTTATGCAAGAAGTAAGGCAGATGTAATGCACGGTGGTGACTGTTCCAAAGTTTTACCTATACTCATTCATGGAGATGCTTCTGTTGCCGGACAAGGTATTGTATACGAAGTAGTACAAATGAGCCAACTTGAGGGCTATCAAACTGGGGGAAGCATTCATTTTGTAATCAACAACCAAATTGGGTTCACCACAGATTTTGAAGATGCGCGTTCTGCAGACTACTCTACCTCAGTAGCATCAATGATTCAAGCACCTGTATTTCATGTAAACGGAGACGATCCAGAAGCGGTAATCAAAGTTTGTGAACTCGCTGCAAAATACCGTCAAAAATTCAAGTCTGATATCTTCATAGACATGGTTTGTTACAGAAGACACGGACACAATGAAGGCGATGAACCCAAGTTCACACAACCCCAACTCTACGCACTAATAGACAAACACCTCAATCCAAGAGAAGTGTACACCCAGTTTCTCATGGAAAACGGAACGCCCGATGCAAAAACAATGGCAAAGGAAATGGAAACCCGTTTTCTTAAAGAACTGCAAGATCGCCTAGATGAAGTAAAACAGAATCCGCTGCCTTACCAATATCAGAAACCTGAGCTTTCATGGCAGCAACTCAGAAAAGCAACTCAAGAAGATTTTCTCTCTTCTCCCGAAACGGCTGTAAACAAAGACGTTCTGGCGAATTTGTTCGGATTGCTTATGAAGTGGCCGGCAGAATTCAAGCCACTTAAAAAAGTGGAAAAATTGATTCAGGACAAAATAAAACTTTACGAAGATCAACAGAAAATAGACTGGGCTACAGCAGAATTACTTGCGTATGCTTCTTTGAATCACGAGGGTATGGATGTGAGGATGAGCGGACAGGATGTTAAACGTGGTACATTCAGTCACAGACATGCAGTTTTGTTCGATGAAAAAACGAACGCGGAACATAATCGTCTTGATGCATGTGCGACAGAAGGAGCTCAATTTCGAATTTTCAATTCATTTTTAAGTGAATATGCTGTTCTAGGTTTTGAATATGGATATGCGATGGCAAATCCACAAACCCTGGTTATTTGGGAAGCCCAGTTCGGAGATTTCTGTAACGGAGCTCAAATTATCATTGATCAGTTCCTCGCATCTGCCGAAACAAAATGGCAAAAAATGAATGGAATGATGATGCTCCTTCCACACGGGTACGAAGGACAAGGTCCAGAGCACAGCAGTGCCCGCATGGAACGCTTTTTGCAACAATGCGCCGAAATGAATATGGTTATCACCAACATCACAACCGCGTCCAATTTCTTTCATGCCATCAGAAGACAAATGACCTGGCCATTCAGAAAACCCATGGTTAATTTTTCTCCAAAAGCAAACTTACGCCACCCCGGAACATACAGCGAAATAATCGAATTTACACAAGATGGTTTCAAAGAAGTGATCGATGATGCTCAAGCAGATCCCGCTCAAATAAAAAAAGTGCTTATGTGCACGGGTAAGATCTATTTTGATCTTGAAGAAAAAAGACAAAAGGAAGGTAGAAAAGATATCGCAATCATCCGCCTTGAACAATTATATCCTTTGCCTCAGGACCAGCTTGATGCGCTTTACCAAAAATACAGCAAAGCAATTTGGTATTGGGTTCAAGAAGAACCACTGAACATGGGAGCGGCAACCTATTTGAGAATGAACTTGAAAAACATCAATTTTTACATTTTCAGTAGACTTTCAAGCGCTGCCACTGCAACCGGATTTTCAAAAATACACGCGATGGAACAGGCGAAGATATTAGACGCCGCATTCAATCAGTAAGACAACTCAACAGTATGTTTCAGAACTTAAGTGAAAAATTAGAATCAGCTTTTAAGAATTTGAAGGGTCAGGCCAGAATCACCGACCTGAATATTGCAAATACGGTAAAGGATATACGAAGAGCACTCGTAGATGCCGACGTTAATTATAAAATCGCGAAAGATTTTACAGACCGCGTTAAAGAAACGGCGCTTGGAACCAAAGTACTGCTCTCGGTAAATCCAGGGCAGCAAATGGTTAAGATTGTTCAGGATGAACTCACCGAATTAATGGGAGGTACAGCCAGTGATTTTAACATAAGCGGACAACCAGCCGTTATCTTAATTGCAGGATTACAGGGTAGTGGTAAAACCACATTCAGCGGAAAATTGGCCCATTTTCTAAAAACAAAAAAAGGAAAATCTCCTCTTCTTGTTGCCGGCGATATTTACCGTCCTGCGGCCATCGATCAGCTCGAAGTATTGGGCAAGCAGATTGGCGTGGATGTATTCAGCGACAGAGAAAACAAGGATGCGGTTTCTATCGCACAACTGGCGATTAAAGAAGCAAAAGCAAAAAACAAAAACGTTGTAATTATTGATACGGCCGGACGTTTGGCTGTGGATGAAGTGATGATGAAAGAGGTGGAAGCTATTAAAATGGCTGTTCAACCCACTGAAATACTTTTTGTGGTCGACAGTATGACGGGTCAGGATGCAGTTAATACCGCTGCTGCGTTTAATACACGATTGGATTTTACAGGAGTTGTACTAACGAAACTGGATGGAGATACACGAGGAGGGGCGGCACTTTCGATTCGCTATACGGTTAACAAGCCGATTAAGTTTAGCAGCAGTGGCGAAAAGATGGACACGTTAGACGTGTTTTATCCAGAAAGGATGGCTCAAAGAATCCTCGGAATGGGGGATATAGTGAGTTTGGTTGAGAAAGCGCAAGAACAGTTCGACGAAGCAGAGGCGGCAAAACTCGAAAAGAAAATCAGAAAAAATCAGTTTGATTTCGAAGATTTCAAAACCCAGTTACAACAGATTCAGAAAATGGGTAACATCAAAGATCTGATGGCAATGATACCTGGCGTTGGCAAACAAGTAAAAGATCTTGATATCAACGACAATGCTTTTACAGGGATAGAAGCCATGATTAATTCCATGACCTTAGAAGAAAGAAGAAACCCAGACATCATCAATCCGAGTCGTAAACAAAGAATAGCCAAAGGCAGCGGTAAAGATCTTGCCGAGCTAAATCAGTTCCTAAAACAATTCGATCAGATGAAACAAATGATGAAGATGATGAACAAAATGCCGATGGGCAGAATGCCGGGATTAAAGCGATAATCTTGATTGGCTCATTTTTTTCAACAAAATCGTACTTTTTCTTTCAGAGTTTTTGTTTTTTCCACAATCCGTGCATATCTTCGCCCTCCCCTTTTTTAAGGGGACCTTTAACCCTATTGTTCACAACCAAAAAAATGTCTATTTTTTATGGCTGTTAAAATGAGACTTCAGAGACATGGTTCTAAGAAAAGACCATTCTACTTTATTGTTGTCGCCGACGGCAGAAGCCCTCGCGACGGAAAATTCATTCAGAAATTGGGAACCTACAACCCATTAACTGTTCCTGCAACTGTTCAGGTTGATCGTCAAAAAGCATTGGATTGGCTTCAAAAAGGAGCTCAACCAACCGATACGGTTCGTCGTATCTTGTCTTTCAAAGGCGTACTCTTCTTGAAGCACCTTCTTCGTGGAGTTACACTTGGATTGTTCGACGAGGCAACAGCAATGGAGAAATTTACCCAATGGAGCAACGAGCATGATGCAATGGTGTCTAATAAACACTCTGCCCACAAAAAAGCTAACTCAGACCGCAGAAATGCGCCTTACGTTAAGAAAGTGGAAGTAGCTCCTGCTGCACCGGTTCAAGAAGAAGCACCTGTTGAAGAAGCTTCTACCGAAGAACCAAAAACTGAGGAATAATTTTTTTCCGAATATTTTTTAAGGTCTCGTCCATTCGGCGAGACTTTTTTTTATCTTGTTTTTTTGCAATCATTAAAACGCTTTTTACTCATGTCTACCTACATTAAAATCGGAAAATTCGCCGCCTCTCATGGATTACTCGGAGACTTGATTCTTCATCATCACCTTGGAAAAAGAACATCATTACAAGATGTAAAAGCCATTTTCATTGAAACAGCTACAGATAAATTCCTTCCTTATTTTATTGAAAAGACCAAAATGAGAAACCAGGAAGAAATTTTAATAAAACTCGAAGGAATAGAGAATCCGGAACAAGCCAGAAAACTTACCCCAAAGGATGTATGGCTCACAGAGGAAGACTTTCAAAAACACTCTGGAAAATCTGCGCCTATCACTTTACTTGGATATCTTTTATTTGACGATGCAAAACCAATAGGAGAAATAAAAGAAGTGATAGAACAGCCACATCAAATACTTTGCACCGTATTAATCGGAGAAAAAGAAGCTTACATACCCGTACACGAGTCTAATATTTTACAAATTGACCATCAAAAACGACAAATTCATGTAGAAATTCCAGAAGGGCTACTTGATATTTATATAGGGTAGTTGACTATCCCAAAAAAGTCACCTAAATTTTCTTCAATTGGGCTTAAAATACTACCTTTGCGCCTCACAAAAAACGACTTTAGATAATCTCGACAAGTGGAATTAGTCAACAACTTTCAACTCGAGGTTCTTTACAGTCACTAAACTTTTAAAAAAGAAAACATGAAATCAATTACCATCGAAGGTCAACTGAGGACCGAAAGCGGGAAAAAAGCCGCCCGTCAACTTCGCTCTCAGAATCTCGTGCCAGGTGTAATTTATGGCGGTCCAACTGAAGTAAATTTCGCAGCACCAGCATCATCATTCAAATCAATTGTTTACACTGCAGAGTTCATGCTCGCAAATATTACCGTTGATGGAAAAACATATCGTTGCATCCTTAAGGACAAGCAATTCGATAAAGTAACAGATTCTCTAATTCACTTAGATTTTCTTGAGTTGTCGGAAGATAAAAAAGTGATTGCTACTCTACCACTTAAATATGTGGGAACTCCAGAAGGGGTAAAAGCAGGTGGTAAGTTGGTTACAAAAATGAAAGCCATCAAAATCAAAACTTATCCTAAGTATTTGAAAGAATTCATCGAGGTTGATTTGTCAAATCTTCAGTTGAATGAAAACATCCGCGTAGAAAATATTCCTACCGATAACATGGAGGTTATGAACTCACCAAGAATTCCGATTGCATCAATTGTAATGACTCGTCAGTTGAAGCAAGAAGAAGCTGCAGCAGCTGCACCAAAAGGCAAAAAATAATTCTTTTGCACATATATTTCAAGAAAGGCCTCTGTTTTCAGAGGCTTTTCTATTTTCAAAAGCAACCTCCAGCGCTACTTAGATTTCCCTACCTTTGCGCACTATAATATTTTATACAATGGGAACGGATAGAAATACAATTATTGGGTTTGTTTTGATAGGAGCGCTTTTGATGGCGATGTTTTATTTCAACAGCAAAGATCAACTTGCTTTTGAGGGTGAAAAGAAACGTAAAGCAGACTCTGTAGCATTGGTTATGAAAAAGGCTGAGATCTTGGCTGCAAAAACGGCTGTAAAACCAAAAACAGATTCTTCTGCGCCTTCTTTTTTCAATTTTGGATTCGCATCAACTCCACAAATAGACTCTATTGTTGTTTTGGAAAACGATAAAATCAGCATCACATTCCACAACAGAGGCGCTCAACCTGGAACGGTAGTTTTGAAGGAGTATAAAACATACGATGGAAAGTCTGTAACCGTAAACGCAAGTAAATTCGACAAGCTTACGTACAGAATAAATACCCCTTTAAACCGCTCTGCCGAAATATCTGATATCTTATTCAACCATCAGCCCATTCAAAAAAACAACGATGGCTCACAGTCTATTGTTTTTGAAGCCGCAGATTCTACAGGGAAAAAAATTACCCATAAATACACCTTAGCTGCATCTGATTATATGATTCAAATGCAAGTAAGCTTTGATGAAGTTGATCAATTGCTATCAACACAAGACTTGAATATCATTTGGCAAAATGAATCTCCTTATATCGAGAAGGACCACAAATATGAACTTACTCAAACGCATATTGGCTTTTTAGAAAAAGGGAATTTTGATTTTGAATATGTTGGTGAAGGAGATCAGAAAAAATTGATAAATACAAAATGGCTTGGCAACAAGCAACAGTTTTTCTTGACTTCGTTGGTAGCAAAAAATGATTTTAAAGAAGCAAATGCTTCGTGGTTTTTGCCTAAAGACTCTACAGAAAACTTTCTAATCAGAACCAACCATTCCTTTGTTTGTCCGATGGTTCGCCAGGGAAATCACGCAGATCTCCCATTGAGCATGTATTTTGGTCCGAGTGATTACAATGAGCTAAAAAAATACAATGTTGGGTTGGAATATTTCGTACCCTATGGCAATGGAATTTTTGCTTTTGTAAAATACATCAACCGCTACTTCCTTTTACCAGTTTTCGACTTCATCCAACACAACGTGATGAACATGGGTATTGTGATTTTGTTGATCACCTTGCTTATTCGTTTGATCACTTCTCCTATTCTCTACAAGAGCTATTTGAGTGGTGCAAAAATGAAAGTCCTCAAACCAGAAGTAGATGCATTGAAAGAAAAATTCAAGGATGATCAACAAGCATTCGGGATGGAGCAGATGAAACTTTGGAAAAGTGCGGGTGTAAGTCCTTTAGGAGGATGTCTTCCAGCATTGCTTCAGATTCCCATCTTCATGTCACTGTATTATTTCTTCCAATCCAATATTGATTTAAGAGGAAAGTCATTTTTATGGGCGAATGATTTGGCTCAATACGACAGCATCGCTTCGATTCCCTTCTCTATACCTTTCTACGGAGATCACGTCAGTCTCTTTACCATTACAGCGGTTATTACAAGTTTGCTTATTTCTATCTATAGCATGAGCAACATGCAAGACAACAGCAATCCTTTGATGAAGTATATGCCTTACATTTTCCCAGTGCTTCTATTGGGCGTATTCAATAACCTTCCTGCGGCGCTAACATGGTATTATACCGTATCCAATACCATTACTTTGATATTGCAAATCATCATCCAGAAATACATCATAGACCATGATAAAATCATGGCTCAGATTGCTGAGAATAGAAAGAAGCCAGTAAAGAAGAGCAAGATGCAAGAGCGCATAGACGCTATGCAAGAAAGTCAGAAAAAGCTTCAGGATTTAAAAAATAAAAACGCCAAAGGGTAAGCATATCCTTTAAACATTTCAGCATTACAATCAACAAGCTTTTGAAAAATTAAAGCGAACGGCTTTGTTCGCTGTAGTGATAATACATGAAAGAGACATAGGAAAATCTTCTCATGATGGATAATGTGAAGACAACAATATGCATCTCAACAAATGAAATCACTGTTGTCTACTGCATCAAAAGAAAGTTCGGAAAAAGAAAAAAGAAAAACGAAATTAGTTGGTTGATTTGAGTACCAACTTAAGCCCTGTGTATCCTTGTTTAACTTCAGGAATAAGCATGCGTTGTTTTGATGGCACCAAGTAAATGGTGTTCCCTTTTTGAAACTGACGAATGGTGCCAGAGTAAAGGAAAGGATTTTCTGTAGGGGATCCGGTAAAAATAAGACCCTTGTATTTCATACCTGTTTTTAGATTCACTGAAATACTGTTGCGGAAACTGTTTTCAGTGGCAATGTTAAGCACAACTCTATTCTTCGCTTTTCTACGTAGCCCTCTATCTGCGAATCCTTGAAATACGCAGACAGTAAGAAGAGTGAATAATAAGATATGTTTAACGTGCTTTTTCATGCTTTAGCAGATATATGCTATACAAATATAACCAATGAAGTGGAAAATACTAATAATTTGCCATTTTTTTCATTTTTGTTGAAAACCTGTTAATTCAATTAATTAATCTTTTTCAATCATTGGATTTGATTTCCTTTTCAGTTAAATTACATCAACATCCGTTACAAATGAGAAAAAATCCACATAGAAATGATAACGGCGAATTTCGCGAACTCTTTCAAAGTTATCAGCAATTAATTGAGGGTAAGAACCATACTTTTATTTATGAGGATGGTTTTGAGCAAATTATTGATTATCTCATTGACCATGATAAAACAAGTGAAGCATTAGTTGCTGCAGAGATTGCCACATCTCATTTTCCATACTCTTCCTCTTTGATGCTTATGCGTGCAGATGCTTTATTGTCTCTTCGCAGGTACAAAGAATGCCTTTACATACTCGATAAGGCTATGATGTTGGACAGCCATGATCTTTCGCTTTATATTATAAAAACAGATGCTTTGCTCGCACTGGATAGGCAAGAAGAGGCGTCCGAGTTGCTCGAATCTGCCCTAGAACTTTTTGATGGAGAAGAAAGGATTGAATTGCTTTTTGAGTTGGGGGATGTGTATGATGATTATGAGAATTTCGACAAACTCTTCGATTGCTTAAAAATGATTTTGGAGCAAGATCCCGACAATGAAGAAGCACTTTATAAAATTTGTTTTTGGACTGATCATACCGGGAGAAATGAAGAGGGGATAAAACTTCATCAAAAAATTTTAGATGAAAACCCATACAACGAGTTGGCATGGTTCAACCTAGGTGCCGCTTATCAGGGACTAAAATTGTATGAGAAGTCAATAGATGCTTATTTATTTGTGGTAGCCATCAATGAAAAATTTGATTATGCCTACCGAAATATGGGCGATGCTTATATCAGGTTACGTAAGTACAAAGAAGCAATCGAATCACTCGAAAAAGTAAACATGCTTGCTCCACCAGAAGCGGTGATTTATGAAGCAATCGGACACTGTTACGATAAGATGGGAAATTATGCACAAGCAAGACTGAATTATAAAAAAGCGAGCCGCATTAATCCAGAAGACAGTCAATTGTACTTTAAAATCGCTGGAACATACATGAATGAAGGTGTTTGGCATAATGCCATCAAATCACTTCAACAAGCACTTAAGTTTCATTTGATGCAGCCAGAGTATAATTTGGCTTTGGGAAGATGTTATCAGGAGCTCGAAGATTATGAAGAAGCCATCACATATTTTGGAAATGTGGTTAGAATAAGGCCTAGAAACAGCAAGGGTTGGATAGAATTATTAGAATGCTTACATCTTGCAGGATACCAGTCTGAAGGACTTGAATACGTAAATGCGGCTTTGGAACATACCGACAATAAACCTATTTTTTTCTATTTCAAGGCGTTGTTTCAATTTGCTTCAGGCCATTCGAAGCAGGCATTACTTGATCTTGAACATGCACTTACACTTTATCCCAAGGGCATTAAAACCTTTATAGATTTGATTCCATCGATACTTCAACATCAGCCGGTTGTAGATTTGATTGCAAAATACAAAGGGTCAGGCAAACGCAAGAAGCCATAATGCACACAATTTCAAACGCATTGAATATCTTTGCAAAAAAAATATTCAGATGCATTTTAACCTGAGCCAAATTCCCGAAAGAACAATAAAGCCAAGAAGCCACGGATTGACCATGGTTATGGATAAAGGGTTAAGTACTCAAGAAGCCATCAATCTGATGCAAGTGGGTTCGCCGCACATCGATGTTGTAAAGCTCGGTTTCGGTACTGCTTTTGTTACGCCCAATTTGAAAGAAAAGCTAGAGATTTATAAGTCTTACAATATGCCTGTTTATTTTGGAGGTACGCTTTTCGAAGCTTTTTTGATAAGAGGTCAAATCGATGATTATATCCGTGCATGTGCAGATTATGGAGTGAGTTACATGGAAGTAAGCGATGGTTCAATCAGCATTTCACAAGAAGAAAAATGTAAATACATAGAGCTATTGTCTAAACACGGAACTGTTTTGAGTGAAGTTGGAAGTAAAGATGCAGCACACATCATTCCCCCTTATAAATGGATTGAATTGATGCAAGCCGAATTGAATGCAGGCTCTGCTTATGTAATTGCAGAGGCAAGAGAAGCAGGAAATGTTGGTATTTATCGTGGATCAGGTGAGGTTAGAGAAGGATTGGTTCAAGAAATATTGACGAAAATTCCTGCTGAAAAGATCATTTGGGAGGCACCTCAAAAGGCACAGCAACTTTATTTCTTGGAATTGATTGGATGCAACGTTAATCTTGGAAACATTGCACCATCAGAAATCATAGCATTAGAAGCGATGAGAATCGGATTGAGAGGAGATACTTTCTCACTATATCTTGATAAATGATACCCAGAAAAATAGGATTGATTGGTTTTCCCTTGAAACACTCTTTTTCCAAATCTTATTTTACCCAAAAAATCAACGATCTTGGGATTATCGATTTGTTATTTGAAAATGTGGAGTTGAGGGATATTGCAGATGTATTTGAATATTTGTCTGAACACGACGAATTCATTGGACTTGCTGTAACCATTCCACACAAAATTTCTATCCTTCCCTATCTCGATGAAATAGATGACTTCGCCAAATCTATTGGCTCAGTAAATTGTTTACAGATCAGAAATGGCAGAATAAAAGGGTACAATACGGATGCGATTGGATTTGAACAATCCATCAAACCAATGTTGAAAGAACATCAAAAAAAAGCATTGGTTCTTGGTTCTGGCGGATCTTCAAAAACAGTCATTAAGGTGCTGAATCTGCTGGGTATTGAAACAAAAGTGGTTAGCAGAAATCCCATAGAAGATATGATTGGTTACGAAGCATTGACTCCTGAAATGATGTCGCAGCATCTTATTGTAGTCAACTGTTCGCCTGTTGGAATGTTTCCGGATGAGGAGGCTGCACCAAACATTCCTTATGACGCTGTTTCGGATCAGCATCTTTTCTATGATCTTATTTACAATCCTTCACAAACTGTTTTTTTACAAAAAGCAAAACAGTATGGCGCCGAAACTTGCAATGGCCTAAACATGTTACATATTCAGGCAGAGGAAAATTGGAGAATCTGGAATCAGTGATGAGATTTCAAGAATAGCAGAAAGCTATCGGGTATTGCAGTTGTTTTTCGTTTTTCATAATCAAAGCAAACCATTCCGGTTTTTACAATTGCAATTGGAATTTTTTCTGATCTTCTTTCGGTGTAAACACGGTAATAAATTTCGAATCCGATGCTGCCAATATCTCCTGGAATGATTTCGAAAATCAGGTTGTCTCCGTAGAAAGATTCGTTTAGATAATTAGCCACAAGCTCATTCAAAATTAAACCTACTCCATCAATGGATTTTTCTGTAAAGCCGCCAGAAACAAGCCATTTCACCCTTGCTTCGTGAATCAGTGTTATCAAAGAATCATTGCCAAGATGATTTCCATAATTGAGGTCTGTAATTCTTACGGGAATGAAATATTTTTTTGGAGTGCCTTCGGGCATTGTCAGTTTAATTCTCGCCATATTTTGTTTGAATAAAGTCTAGAAGTTTAGCCATGGCTTTTTTTCTATGGCTGAATTTATTTTTTTCTTCCATGCTCATTTCTGCGAAAGGCAGATCGCTGCCGTCGGGAATAAACACTGGATCGTAACCGAATCCTTGTGTTCCAGATTTTTGAGTGGCTATTTTTCCTTCACAAATCCCTTCAAAAATATGTTCCTCTCCCTTTTCTGTAATAAGTGAAATTATGGTTCTGAATCTTGCCTTTCTGTTGCTTTGATCCTTTAATTTTTCGAGCAATAAATCTATGTTTTGAGAAGTCGTTGCTTGCTCTCCTGCAAACCTTGCTGTTTTTACACCCGGTGCGCCTGCCAATATCTCAACCTCCAGACCCGTGTCTTCGCCAAAGCATGCGTTTCCCGTAATGGAATGAATCGTGGTTGATTTTTCTCGTGCATTTTTTTCCAAACTGTCGTGTGGTTCGGGAATGTCTATTTCTATATTGAGATCTTTCAAGCACTGAACTACAATTTTGTCGTCGAGCATACCAGCCACTTCTAGTGCTTTGTTGGAATTATGTGTGGCAAAAATGAAACGCTTCATAAGTTATGGGGTGATGTTGAACATTTTTTTTAATGCGAACCAAAGTTCTTTTTTCTCTGCAGGATTTTGGTTTAAATCAGTAAGAGATATACTATTTATCCATTGAAATTCAGCTTGTTCCAAAACTTGGTATTTGGGACTATTGGGCATTCCCAGTGCTGCTATTTCACCAAAAACGATTGCCTTTTCTGGTGCATTTTGCTCGATAATGTTAGACCAATCTTTATTTTCTAAGTGATGAACGTTCAGAATCCCGACATCAACTAAACTCAATTTACAGGCGTTCAGCATGTTGGTGAGTAGTTGAAGTTCATCATCTTGGAGATATGCAACATCAATAGAAGATACCATCAATAAAATTTTTGACTGATAACCACCGAGTAAATCTGATTTCTTTTCGTTCAACAACGGGGTTGATTCTTGTGGTATATCCAACATTACAAGAGAATCCTTGTATAAATCGGCCAATAGGTTGGTTGAGAGTTGAAAATTGTCTAAAGTCTTATTATTCGGTAGCACGTCGAATTTTAATTTGTTTCTTTGTGGTAAAATTAGGGAAACATGACATCAGTTGCCGACATAAAAATCTCAAAGGTTGAACATAGCCGTTTGGGTGAAACCAAGCTTGAGAATATTCAATTTGGTAAATACTTTACCGACCATATGCTAGAAGCAGATTATATCAATGGGGAATGGACAAATGTGCAAATCCGTCCGTATCAGCCTTTGATGCTTTCTCCTGCCACAGCAGCCATTCATTATGGACAAGCCATATTTGAAGGCATAAAAGCGTACAAAAATCCGCAAGGGGAGGCTTTTGTATTTAGACCGCACGACAACTACAAGCGATTCAATTTGTCTGCGAAAAGAATGGAAATGCCCGAAGTTCCTGAAGATATCTTTATGGAGGGGTTAAAAATATTGATTGATATGGATCGGAATTGGATACCCTCTTTCCCTGATCACTCACTTTACATCAGACCCTTTATGTTTAGTAGTGATGAAATGATAGGGGTGAAGCCGAGCGACAACTATAAGTTTATGATTATTCTTAGTCCGACTGGGCCTTATTACAATACACCGATGAAGATATATGTAGAAGAGACTTATGTTCGTGCGGTTCCTGGGGGAGTTGGATATGCGAAGGCGGCTGGTAACTACGGAGCTGCCATGCATGCTACTGCTGAAGCGAAGAGAAAAGGGTATGATCAAGTACTTTGGACTGATGCATTTGAACACAAATACGTTCAAGAATGTGGAACAATGAATGTGTTTTTTATCATCGGAGATAAAGTTATTACCCCTGATTTGGGATCTGGA
>JBDLUO010000105.1:0-3773 GCA_039805285.1 Bacteroidota bacterium | reverse complement strand
TCATCCTCGATGTCCACCAACGGTAATTGTCTTTTTCCATCTCCTCCCAATTGTAGGTTGGGAAAAACCAGTTTTGTCCTTTTTTGGTAAACGCATCCGGTGGTGCACCAGCCTGTTCATCCATATGAAATAATGCTGGTCGAGTCCAAGTCTCTACACTGTTTCTACCAACTCCAATGGGCAAGTCTCCTTTCATCACAATATTGTATGTGATTGCTTTTGATCGGACATCTTTAAATTGTTCGTGCAGCTCGTATTGGAGAAATACATAAAAAGACATTTCTGATTTCATTCTGCCTTCGTTCTCCCAAATGGCTTCAATTTCTTCGCGTCGAAAGGTTCGATATGAATGCCATTGAGCCGTATCAGCCGTTCCAAAATCGTCTCTCAATACCGAAAATGCAGCATAAGGCAAAAGCCAATCTTTATGGGTATTTAGGAATTGTAGCTGAAGATCATCTTGCAGACTTTTAATTAAAATGGTTTTATGAATTTCTTTGAGTACTTCAAGTTTCAATGTAACAACAGAAACGTAATCCAATGTAGGCAATTGATTGAGCCGTTTCGCTTGATTTAAAACCGTATCGCTGATTTTGAAATTATACTTTTGTGCAACTGAGTTAACATCCAAAAAAACAGGATGAATTGCGAATGCAGAGATAGATGAATATGGGTAAGAATCTCTCGTTCCTCCCAATGCCATCGTATCGTTTATCGGTAATAGTTGCACCAATTTGATTCCGCATAAATGAACCCATTCTAAGCATTCTCCAAGTGTAGAAAAATCTCCAATCCCCCAATCGTGATCAGACCTGAGTGAGCCAAGTGGTACATTCAATCCTGCTGCCTTCCATGCATATGCCGAAAAATCAGCAAATTGATTCCAAATGGTATGATTCTGGGTATTGGCATCCGAAAAAAACATACGATTATTCCCCTTTTCAAAGGCAATCAATTCTCCCGTATTTTCATCACAAATCACATACTTATATTGAATTGTATCTGATTCGGCAAAATTGATGTTGATTCTCCATTGATTTCCATACTGCTCTAGCATTATCGGGTTCTTCACATCCCAATGGTTTAGCTCTGGTGCATTACCCAGAATTCCTATTTTTTTTCCGGCTGATAATATATGGGTTGTTACACAAAAATGATGGCTATTCAGGGTTTTCGAAGCATCAGTTTGAGGTTTAGTTGTTTTTGTAGTTGCTGTTTGGGAAAATACGTCTCGCTTGTAGATTTCATGGGGAATCGACCATTGATTCCATTCATCATGAATGTATACCGCATCATTTTGCTGGGAAAACATATCAAATGGAGGAAATGCTCTTAGGCATTTATCTTCTTTAATCAATATCCCATTTTTGCGAATCCGATAAAAGTAAGATCCTTTTTTTTGAGTGTCTACATTATTGGTCCCCCACACAATTCCCCATACTTGCGGATTTCTATATTGAAGTTCAATTTCTTCAATTTGTATATCATCATTTTGGAGATGCTCTTTTTTGAAGCAGAGAAAAAGAGCTTCTCCCCACTGGGATTGATACTGTATGGAAATATGAATGATCATGGTTTGGAATTACTCAAAATTACAAGCATTATTGTTTTGGTTTCCATTTGATTTATCTCAAAAAATTTCCTGATTTCACAAACTGCCTTATATTTGCAAAAACAAATCACTCATGGAAAATAAGAAAAAGTCAACCGCCCTATTTTGGATCCTGTTCTTCGTATCTATCGCTGTATTTTTTGGCGTCTACGAAATTGGCGGAGGATACTGCTCCATGATTTTGCCATTTAACGTTACTTTCTTCGCAATGGCTATGGACCTCATGTAATTTATCTCATTTATCATACTGAAACTCCCTAAACAGGGAGTTTTTTTTATGCATAAAAAAAGCCGCAACATAGAAATGTTGCGGCAAGTACCTAAAAATTAAAAAATTACTTCACTTCTTCAAATTCTGCATCTGTCACATTTTCTGTGCCAGAGGCCTGACTTCCATTAGAAGCGTTTTCGGGTTGAGCTGCTCCTTCTTGAGTTGCTTTATACATCTCCTCACTTGCTGCAGTCCAAGCCGCATTCAACTCAGTCATAGCAGTATCAATTGCAGCTAGATTCTGTGTTTTATGTGCTTCTTTCAGATTTTCTAGTGCAGATTCTATAGGAGCTTTTTTATCTGCACCAATTTTTTCGCCGTATTCTTTCAATTGCTTTTCGCTTTGGAAGATAAGACTGTCTGCCTGATTGATTTTCTCTACTTTTTCCTTTTCTATTTTATCAGATTCTTCGTTGGCTTTTGCCTCATTCTTCATTTTTTCAATCTCCTCTTTGCTTAATCCACTTCCTGCTTCAATTCTGATTTTTTGTTCTTTACCCGTTCCTTTGTCTTTTGCACTAACATGAAGAATTCCGTTGGCATCAATATCAAAAGTCACTTCTACTTGTGGAACACCACGGGGAGCAGGAGGAATGCCATCAAGATTAAACATCCCTAAGCTTTTGTTTTGATTTGCCATCGGACGTTCACCTTGAATAACGTGAATTTGTACGCCTGGCTGATTGTCTGCAGCTGTACTGAATACTTCCGACTTACGGGTAGGAATGGTTGTATTGCTGTCAATCAAACGGGTCATAACGCCACCCATTGTCTCAATGCCTAAACTTAGAGGCGTAACATCCAAAAGAAGAACATCCTTCACGTCTCCTGTAAGAACGGCTCCTTGGATACCTGCACCGATTGCGACAACCTCATCTGGGTTTACTCCCTTGTTTGGTTTTTTACCGAAAAATTTCTCTACTATCTCCTGAACTTTAGGAATACGGCTACTACCACCTACCAAGATCACTTCATCGATTTGTGAGGTGCTGATGCCTGCATCTTTTAATGCAGCTTCGCATGGTTTTAAGCATCTTTCGAAAAGATTATCTGCCAATGCTTCAAATTTGGCACGAGTAAGTTTTTTTACCAAGTGCTTAGGTACTCCGTCTACAGCAGTGATGTAAGGTAGATTGATTTCGGTTTCCGTAGAAGATGACAATTCTACTTTTGCTTTTTCAGCAGCTTCTTTTAAACGCTGAAGTGCCATTGGGTCTTTTCTCAAGTCGATTGCTTCTTCAGATTTGAATTCATCTGCCAACCAGTCCATGATCACTTTATCAAAATCATCTCCACCTAGATGGGTATCTCCATTGGTTGATTTCACTTCGAAAACGCCGTCTCCGAGTTCCAACACAGAAACGTCGAAAGTACCACCACCTAAATCGAATACTGCAATTTTCTGATCTTTCCCTTTTTTATCCATTCCATATGCCAAAGCTGCAGCAGTTGGTTCGTTAACAATACGGCGGACATTCAAACCGGCGATTTCTCCGGCTTCTTTGGTAGCTTGACGCTGCGCATCATTAAAATAAGCCGGAACAGTAATAACTGCCTCTGTAACTTCTTGACCTAGGAAATCTTCTGCTGTTTTCTTCATTTTCTGCAAAACCATCGCACTTATTTCTTGCGGCGTGTATAATCTGCCATCAATGTCGATACGAACGGTATTGTTATCGCCTTTCGCTACTTTATAACTCCAATGTGAACTCTCTTCGGTAACCTCATCGAAACGACGACCCATAAAACGCTTAACGCTCGAAATGGTATTCTGAGGATTGGTGATGGCTTGTCTTTTTGCAGGATCTCCTACTTTTCTTTCTCCGCTTTTTAAGAAAGCAACCACAGAGGGGGTAGTTCTTCTGCCTTCGTCGTTGGCGATAACCACTG
>JBDLUO010000104.1:0-8017 GCA_039805285.1 Bacteroidota bacterium | reverse complement strand
TTCAGGTTTGGGAATCATTGAAGCTTGTCAATATGGAGCAATACCTATTTTTGGGAAGCATCCCGTAAAGCTTTGCAGCACCTTCGAAGTTTTTCACGAAAAAGTTCGGTCCATGTTCGATACAGACCTAGTTCATTTAAGCCAAAGCGATCAACTCAAGTTTTATCTCCAAAAATCAGATTCGGATAGACAACAATTTAAATCGGAGTTGAAAAACGGAATTCAATCGCATCATCGCGGCGCAAATTGGGCAGCATCGCTTAAATTAATGGAGAAATTTAAAACTGAAAAACAAGATTTTGAAAATGAAGAATGGTTGAAAGAAGAAGCTTCTTTTTTTCATAATCATCAAATGAAAACAAGTCAGGATTTACTTACTTATTTGTTGGGTTTGAAAAATCTGGCAACCAGAAAAGTGTTGCTTAAAATGATGACTACCTCTAAATTCAAGTTGTCTTTTAGTTCTTTGACTTCGAAAAACAGAGGACGATTTATTCACAGATTGATTTATGGATAACATGAAAATTGCATTCATCATATTGGCCTATAAAAATCCACGACAGCTTCGATGGCTGATCGAATCGCTCAATCATGAGAATCACTTCTTTTTTATTCATGTAGATCAAAGACAAAACATACAGCCATTCGAAAAAGAATTGAACTTGATGAATGGCATTAACTGGACCTTTACCGAAAGGTATAATTCATTTTGGGGCAGCTACTCTTGTGTAAAGGCTGTGATCGAAGCCATGAAAATGGCAAAGGAAAAACTTGATTTCGATTATTACATTCATTTGAGCGGACAAGATTTTCCGGTGGTTACGCCCAATGAGTTACAAAGAAAGTTGGCTGAGGTTCATCCTGCGTCTTATTTTTTCAATTTTCCTTTCAACGAAGGGAAATGGGACAATAAAGGAAAAGACAGATTGGAGACAATTCATTTTTTTAGAAATTCGACACGGGTAGCCATCACTAAAAAAACTAAAAATCCACTCTATGCTTTTTTGCATCTGTTGTGGAGAAAAGCAGTGGTAGAAGGATTTGATCAAAAACAAACGTATTACGGTTGCGAGTTTTATTTTATGTTTCATAAAGATGCGCTTGAAAGACTTTTAGAAAATCAACGAAAATTCAGATTGTTGCATTATCGTTTAACATTTACCGTTATACCAGAAGAAGTTTATATTTCTACCATGCTTATGGCTGGAAAGGAAAATGATAAAATAAAAATCATGAATGATACCGGGAGATACATCAAATGGGATCCTGTTGGTTCGTCACCTAAAACATTGGATGAAAAAGACTTTGATGCAATCTCTCAAGGCGAATATTTATTTGCCCGTAAATTTGATTTCGAAGGGAATGAAATATTTTTAAAAACATTAAGCAACTTTATTCAAATCAATTCCAACCAAAAAAATAGGATATGAAAAAGCGATTGATACAATTGAAAAGATTATACCGTGCATTTGGCTTGTCGGGGATGAAGTTGTTTTTTCAACTGCATTGGGGTAGTTCGGAGCATATTTCCATCCAATTTCCAGATTTACCACAACCGATTTATTTGAGAAGAAAAGGATCTGATTATGTTGTTTTCGAAGATATTTTTTTGAAACACGAATATCACTTTAAACATACTAGCCAACCTGAGTTTATTTTAGATGCAGGTGCCAACATAGGATTAGCCGCCGTTTTTTTTAAACGAAAATTCCCTCAGGTTCGCCTTCTTTGTATCGAACCAGAACCTTCGAATTTTGAAATGTTGAAAAAAAATACAGCTCATTATTCTGGCATCGAATGCTTACAAAAAGGGCTTTGGTACAAAACCTGCGCCCTACAAATTTTAGACGATGGACTTGGCGAATGGGGATTTACCGTTAAAGAGGCAAAAGAAACGGATCCAAATACGGTTCAAGCAGTTTCCATTCCCGATCTCATCCAATCATACAATATCAAGCACATCGATGTTTTGAAAATGGATATCGAAGGATCAGAAATTGAAGTATTACAAAATAATCACGAAGCGTGGATACCTCACACAGGAACATTATTAATCGAGTTGCACGATAGGCTTAGAAAAGATTGTTCTCGTAATGTTTTTAAAACACTGGTTCAATATCCTTTTTCATTAGATCATGTAGGTGAAAATAACATTGTTCATTTTCACAAATCATAAACTTAGCCATGCCTTTTTTTTCCATCATAATTCCTTGCTATAATCAGGCTCAGTGGTTGAATCAATCCATTCAAGAAATCATAAATCAAGATTTCAACGATTGGGAGGCAATCATTATCAATGATGGTTCTACTGATGATTCAGCGAGTATTGCAGAGCGTTATGCGTTAAAAGATCAGCGTATAAAACTCATTCACCAAGAGAATATGGGTTTGTCTGCAGCAAGAAATACTGGGATTCGCGCAGCAACAGGAACATGGCTTAATTTTCATGATGCAGATGATTATTTGCTTCCGGGTTGTTTATCTATTTTACATCGAGAAATGCTGCAACATCCCGAATTTGAATTGTTTCAAACGGGACACGAATTGGTGGACGAGCAGAACAACATCATACATTCCGGTTGGTTGATTCAACCCTCAGGCATGTTTCTTAAAAACGCTTTTGTTGGGAATCCGGGTCCTCCGCTTAGTTTCTTTATTTCTGCAAAGGCAGTAGCCGATGTAGGAGAATTTGATACATTCTTAAAAAGCGCAGAAGATTGGGATTTTTGGATACGCGTTGCTAAAATGGGCGTGAGTCGTTTTACATTAAGAGAGCCATGGGTTGCTTACAGATACAATTCAAATAGTATGTCTCGCAAACCCTGGATCATGTATGAAAATACGGTGAAAGTAATTGAGCGTATACCTTCTTTCGACAAGAGAATCAAGAGATCATCAAATTGTAATGAGGAACAACCCTTCGATGTAAAAGAGGCCGTAAAAACAAGACTCATCCAATGTCTTGGGTTAAACATTATGCAAGGAAACATTCCAGAAGCCTTAGAGAAGTTCAGGCAAGAAAGCAGATATTATCAATTTCTGTTTGAACCGCATGAATTTAGGCATATGAATTCATTTATGACCTTTAAAAATTGGTATCGTCGACAAGATGTAGATGAAATTTTAAAAAAATATCCACCCTTGTATGCGCAGTTTTTTACCCAGACTTATTTTAGTGAATCATTCCAGAAAGCATGTATTGAATATGTTTTTGAATTTCATCAAAAAAACCTAAATCAATATCGTTGGGGGATTTTAGGAAAATGGAAAAATAGACAGATTGATAACAAGAAGAAAAGACTTCATTTTCAGCCAGAAAAAGGATGTTGATTTAAATTGTCATTCGATAAAAAAATACAGTAACACATGAAAGGATGTTCCATCATCATATGTACTCAAAGCAGAGCATCGTTGTTGCAAGAATGTTTACATTCATTTACGTTGCAGGATATCCCATACAATGAAATTGAAATCATTGTGGTAGACAATGGATCAACAGATGAAACCAAGGAAATGGTTCAGCGCATGTGCCTTGAGTTTGAAAGCTTACGATATGTGTACGAACCCGAAATCGGATTGAGTCATGCCCGAAATCGAGGCGTAGCAGAAGCTAAATACGATTGGGTTTGTTTTATGGATGATGATGCAAAGGCGCATGCCAATTTCAATAAGATCTTAATGCAAACCATCGAATCGAAACTATTTGATGGATTTGGAGGTATGTTTTATCCATGGTATCGCAGTCCAAAACCCAAATGGTTGTCGGATCAATTTGGTAAAATGCCATTGTTAAGACAAGACAGGGGTGAGTTGAAAAAGAACGACTACGCAGCAGGAGGCATCTGTGCATTCAATAAAGAAAAATTGTTGGCCTGTGGTGGATTTCCACCCGAATTAGGCATGAGAGGCAATGTAGTTGGCTACGGAGAAGAAAATTACCTGCAAGATAAAATGCGCGAGAGAGGCTTCATTATTGGGTTTGAACCCGCCTGGAAAATGGATCATTTGGTCGCCGAATATAAATACACCATACATTGGCAATGGAGAAGATTTGTAGGAAAAGGAAGAGACAAGCAGCTTTCAAAAGGGACTAAGCTTACCATATTGAACAAAACGTATTTTTTACTTCGCGCAACAGCTGTCGCTTTGTTTTATGCTTTTAAGCTCTTTCCAAAATTGTTGTTTGACAAGTCATATTATCGTCAGAATTATTTTTTGGAAGTGATGACTTATCCCGGGTTGGTTTGGGGGAGGATAACATGTTGATGATGAAAACTTAATCTTTTCGCACATTTTTGTTTTGATTAAAGAAGTAACTTTAAGCAAATCTATTTTCCGGTAATGAAAATTCTCTTTTTAGATACAAAGCCCATTCGCAGAGGGGCTCAGGTTTTTGTAGACGACCTAAGCAAACAATTTGATGCAAAAGGATTTGACGTTAAAAAAGTCTATCTCTACCAATATGATGATGATGTTAAGTTGGAATTATTGCCACAGGACTCAGAATTGAATGGAGATGAGTCTCACATCTTCGAAAAGATACCCACCATACATCCTGGTTTATTGAAACGCCTGATTGCAAACATTCGTGCATTCGACCCAGACATTGTGATGCTCAATGGTTCGAGAACCCTCAAATATGGAGCCGCAGCCAAAAAGCTTTTAGCGCCTAAAACAAAACTTGTTTACCGAATTATTGATAGTCCAAAATTTTGGAATCCCAATCCATTCAAACAATGGTATTATAGAAATCTGGTACTCTCACAAATTGATGCAGCTGTAGGAGTGAGTGCTGCTTCACTGTCAGATATGATTTCGTTGCACGGATTCAACAAGCCATCAACCGTAATTCATAGAGCCATCATGGATGCCAAATTTGCATCTGTGCCTAAACGGAATGAATCAAGGGCTGCATTGGGTTTGAATGAAAACGAGAAAGTGGTTCTCTTTTTAGGAAACCTTACCCCGCAAAAAAGACCCGATCGTTTCATAGCAATCATCCATCAAATTAAAAATCACATTCCAGGTATAAAAGCCCTGATGGTTGGCAATGGGATTTTGCGCGCGGAATCAGAAAAACAGGCTGCCGAACTGGGCTTAACTGACAACATTCAATTCTGTGGCTATCAAAAAGAAGTCAATCGATTCATAAACGCATCTGATCTTCTCATTTTATCAAGCGATACAGAAGGGTTGCCGGGTGTGGTTTTGGAATGCGGTTATTTGGGAATACCCACTGTTTCTGGGAATGTAGGTGGAATTAAAGAATGCGTAGAGACTGGTATTACAGGATTTGTAATTGAAAATAAGGATCCCGAAAACTATGTTGAAAAAGCATTGTTGCTGCTTCAAAATGAAGACATGCGAGTGACCATGGGAGAGAAGCAACGCGAAAAAGTGCGTACTGGATTCACCATGGATCAAGTACTCCATAAATACATTTCATTCTTCGAACAAATTTCAAAATCTTAAGTAGAAGCGAAAAAATATGCCTTTCTTTTCCATCATCATACCAACGTATAACCGCTCAAAACAAATCGAAACGGCGATAGAGGCAGTAAAAAAGCAAACCCATAAATCGTACGAGCTGATTGTTATTGATGATGGATCTACCGATGATACCCAAGAAAGGATGATGCAGCACTGCAAAGAAGAAAATATATTTTACTATAGACAAGAAAATAAAGGGGTTTGTGCTGCACGTAATCATGGTGCCGCAAATGCAAAAGGGAAATATCTCATTTTTTTAGATAGCGACGATGAGGTTTTGCCAGAATGGCTAACCGATTTTAAAGGTCTTGCCGATCAGGGTTTCCCCATTGTTTATTGCAGCATGATTGTTAAAAAACCGAATGGGGCTGAAAAATCCGTTTCTTGTATCGATCCATATTTGAATGGAGGCAAAGACAAGGGGATATCTATACCCGGTACATGGGCCATCGAAGCCAATTGGTTTAAAGAACTTGGCGGTTTCGACGAAGCCATCAAATACGGAGAAAACACAGAGCTAAAATTTAGAATGCTTGCCCAAAAAAGAACCTGGGGATTTGTAGATCATTATAATTTCATATACAACGAATCCATTTCGGGAGGAAGTAAACAAATTCAGAACAAACTTCACTCAAATCTTCTTATATTAGCAAAGCACCAAGATTATTTCGCCGAACATCCCGAAGTAAAAAGATTGTTTCTGAATGTAGCAGCAGTTTCTGCAGCAAGGCTCGGCAAATATGATGAAGCGCGCAGACTATTTATTCTTACCTGGAAAACCAAAAAAAACAATATCAAATCTATTTTGAATTGTTTAATCTCAATCCATCCTCTACTGATACGACTCAAATGGAAACCTTTATCCTCCAATATCCAATAACAACATGCAACCCAATCTCTCAACCACTCGCTTTGCGGCATTCATCATGACCTTTGAGCGGTCTCATCTGATCGAAGAAACCATTAATAAGATTTTCGATCAGACGTTTCCACCAGAGAAAATCATCATCATAGACAATAGCATTTCCGTAAAAACACAACAAACGATTGCAGAACTGAATATCCCTAAAGTGGAATACTATAGGGTTGGGAAAAATATAGGTCCCGCAGGTGCAGCAAAAATCGGATTACAAAAACTTGCCGATGAAGGATTTGATTGGATTTATTGGGGAGATGATGATGATCCTCCGTTTTTTAACGACAACTTCGAAATTTTAATTAAACTCGGGGTTGCTGAAAAAGATTGTGGCTGTGTTGGCGCTGTGGGACAAAACTTCAACCGAAAAAATGGACTGATAGAAAGAATTCCAGATGTCGAATTGGATGCTAGAGGCTCTTTGCAAGTTGATACCATTGCAGGCAACATGTCTAAAATTGTAAATGCGAATGTAATACGAGATAAAAAAATCTTGCCAGACGAAACGCTTTTCTTTGGATTGGAAGAACTGGATTTTGATTTGAGAATGAGCAAGGGTGGGTATAAATTATATACAGACAGAAACTTGTACAAACGTTACCGCGTAGACAGCAATCGATTGGGCGTTAAACTGATTAGGGGAGGAAAAAAAGACAGCAATAAACTCCAAAGAGATTATTATTCAACCCGAAACGGGCTGTACATAATGAAAAAAAACAATCTTTATTTTGCTTTATTTTTTAATATGCTCAGGGCCATATACAAAATTATTTTAGGTTTCAGATTTGGTGTTTTCTATGGAAAAAGAAACGCGAAATACATTTGGTCGGGACTAGCACATTTCATCATGGGAAAAAAAGGGAAATTTGTGTTTCTCTGATATAAATGACCGAAATGATATGAAAGTAGTTTTTACCATAGACAGTTTACAGCAAGGAGGTGCAGAGCAAAGTCTGGTACACTTAATAGAACATTTCCCTAAAGACATTCAGGTAGTTGTTGTTTATTTATATCAGAAAGAAACATTGCTGCCTGCTTTGGAAAAAACGGGATGTACAATAATATCCCTGAAACTTAAGGGGAGGATGAAATGGATTAAAGGCATCAGTCAACTCAAAAAAATAATCCAGACACACAATCCGGATATCATGGTCTCTTGTTTGTACGAGAGTAATATCATGAGCAGATGGGTTTCAAAATCAACCGGAACACCCTTGATAGGCACATTGGTAAGTGACAGTTACAGCAATGTTCGTATATCATCGTTCGGATTGAAAAGAAGAATTGCATTTTACTTTTATTTTTTATTGGACCGATTTACAACAGGCATTCCTGTGGCTTGGATTGCCAACTCACAGAGCATAAAGAAAACCAATGCTGAAAAGTTAAGGATTCCGGATTCCAGGATTGAGGTGGTATACAGAGGAAGAAACACCTCCGAATTTTCTGAATGGCAAAAGCCAGAAATAGACAAAGGATTTCGTTTTGCTTTCATCGGAAGATTGATGGAAACAAAAGGATTGGAAGAATTAATCGGGGCCTTCAAAACAAATTCGGAAAATACACCCAATGTTTTTTTGGATATTTATGGGGAAGGGCCTTTTCGTTCGA
>JBDLUO010000103.1:0-13987 GCA_039805285.1 Bacteroidota bacterium | reverse complement strand
AAATGAGCAGCATCCTAGACATTCAGTATAAAAAACCACGTACGTTTTCCGGATCTGCCTATTTCAGCTTTTTAGAGCAAGGGATTAATTTGGAAGTGGGATCTAAAAATGAAAAACTTGGAATTCTGATTGCTGCAAGAAATCGAAACAACCAAAATGTATTGAGCAGTCAAGCTACGAATGGCGCTTATCTCCCTTCCGCATCCGATCTTCAAACATTCCTACAATATAAAATCAACGATAAAAATAGCATTGAATTTTTAGGAATATACTCTGTTTCTAAATTTGATTTCTTTCCCGAATCAGTTCAAAAATCTGCTGCTGTATTTTCGCCTAAATATGCTTCTAATCTTGGGCTAGACATTTATTTTGATGGGGCAGAAAAAGATCGTTACTCCACATCACTTACCGGAATAACCTGGTTACAGAAACCACATGAAAAATGGAATATCAAATGGATGTTGAGTCATTTTAGGGACAGTGAAAAAGAAAATTTTGACATTTCAGGCGCATACTTATTCGGCGAGCGAGATTTCGATAATACAAGCAGCACATTCGGAGAAATCATCAACCCTTTGGGTGCAGGAAGATACCAGCAATTCGCAAGAAACAATTTAAAAATAGATGTACTAACGGCACAGCATAGGGGCAACATACAAAAAGAGAATCAAACGTTCAATTGGGGATTTCAAGTGGATCAGACAAGAATAAAAGACAGAATCAATCAATTTGAATTACAAGACTCCGCAGGCTATACACTACCCTATACTCCAGGCAATTTAACGCTAAGCAAAAGCATACGTTCATCAACCGAATTGAGTATATTAAAATGGAGCGGATTTTTTCAACACAGCATCAAATGGGATTTAGCCAAAGGCTATTTATCACTGCAACCTGGCATCCGTTTCCAAAACAACAATCTGAATAAAGAATGGCTGATCAGTCCCAGATTGGGCTTCGTCTACAATCCAGAATGGAAAAAAGACATCATCTTTCGAAGCAGTATCGGACTTTACCAGCAACCTCCTTTTTACAGAGAATTCAGAAAACCAGATGGCTCTGTTCAAACAAACATAAAAGCGCAAAAATCTGCACAATGGATTGTTGGCATGGATTATCTTTTTACCGGCATCAATGGAAGAAAATATAGGTTAAGCACAGAAGCCTATCACAAAGAACTCTGGGATGTAATCCCTTACGATGTTGACAATGTTAGAATAACCTATCTCGGCGGAAATATCTCAAAAGCTTATGCTACCGGAATAGACTTTCGCATTTTCAGTGAACTGGTGAAAGATGCGGAAAGTTGGTTTAGCATTGGTATCATGAAAACAAGAGAAGATTTAAAAGGTGATCATTACTATGATTATCTAAATGCTCAGGGACAAGTTATTCAATCAGGCACTTCGGATCAACAGATAACGGATAGCGTTAAACGAAACATCGGATATCTACGGAGACCAACCGATCGCTTGATAACAGCTGGTTTGTTTTTACAGGATTATTTGGCATCAAATAAAAACTTTAAGATGCACATCAATCTTCTTTACGGATCAAATCTACCATACAACATACCCAACAGTGCTAAATACCGTAATGCGCTTGTATTAGATCCATACATGAGAGTGGATTTGGGGCTGAGCGCATTGTTACTCGGACCTAAAAATAAAAGAAGAAGTCATAGTCCATTTAAAGCAATAGACAATATTTGGATCAGCCTAGAGGTTTTTAATCTCATTAACCGTTCTAATACCATTTCATTTCAACTCATTCGTGATTTTTCAAATTCTACCTATGCTATTCCAAACAAGCTTACACCCAGGTTGTTGAACCTGAAAGTGTTAGCAAGATTTTAATTGAATTGAGTTGTCTCCTACTTTACATTCAATTTTGATGTGTAGATTTTACTTTTTAGTAAAATAAATTTACATGTAATTTCACCCCCTTTCTCGTCGATCAACCATTGTTAAGCGAAAGTTACTATTAACAATTGTTGATAAATCATTTGATTGGATTCCAATGTGATTGAATTAAATTTGGATAGAATCCGAACATCATTTCATAACCTACTGCAGAAAGCAGAAATACTGCCGCTGCAGCAAAATCCGAAAAAGTTGACAGAAACCATCATCAACCTCGAGTCCGTTAACCCAATCGAGTTTTTCGGGGTAAATAACGGAAAGCTGGATCTCCTAAAAAGGAAATTCCCTTTATTAAAAATCTTAAGTCGTGGCACCCAAATCAAACTTAGTGGCGCTCCAGAACAAATTGAAACCGCTAAGGAAAAAATCGAACTCCTCATTCAGTACATGCAACGAAATGGCCACATGAGTGAAAACTATTTTGATCAAATTCTTGGAGGAGACGACGAAAAAGCGATAGACAATTTTGTAGATCGAAATCCGAATGACGTTTTGGTTTTTGGCCCGAATGGAAAAACAGTAAGAGCAAGAACACAGAATCAAAAAATGATGGTTCAAGCCTGCGATAAAAACGATATCGTTTTTGCCATAGGTCCTGCAGGAACTGGAAAAACTTACACTGCCGTGGCGCTGGCAGTAAGAGCTTTAAAAAACAAGCAAGTAAAGAAAATTATCCTTACTCGTCCGGCAGTTGAAGCTGGAGAAAGCCTAGGCTTCTTACCTGGTGATTTAAAAGAGAAAATCGATCCATATCTACGTCCACTCTACGACGCCTTAGACGATATGATTCCTGCAGATAAACTCGGGTATTACATGAGTACCAGAACCATTGAAATCGCTCCTTTGGCTTATATGCGAGGCAGAACCTTGGATAACGCATTCATCATTCTGGATGAGGCGCAAAACACCAATGACCTTCAGATTAAAATGTTTTTAACACGTATCGGACCCAATGCGAAAGCCATCATAACAGGTGATCCAACACAAATTGACCTCCCCAAAAACCAGCAAAGTGGTTTGTTTAAAGCTACTAAAATATTAAGGTATATTGATGGCATCTCTTACATCGAACTAGACGAAGAAGATGTGATAAGACACCGATTGGTAAAATCAATCATCAAGGCATATAATTCGGAAGATGTGAAAATCACAAAAGAAAAAGAAGAAAAGTTCGCCAACAAAAACTCAAACAGCAAATCGGAGTAACAAGATTGATTGATTTTAAATTCATGCAACTGCAGACTGCTTAGGCGGTCTGTTTTTGTTTTTGGACAGATTGATTGATGAATCAATCGAATAGAAATGATTGTGTATAAATAGGTCTTTACTGCTTCGACTTAAAGCAATGCAAAATAAAATTCAATAATTCTCAATCATCAATCTTTGTAATATATTAATCTTTTATACAGCGAACAGAAAACCCGTAGGCCTTGCTGTAACTTCCCCTATAAACATTGTCATAACTAGAATATAGATATCTGTATCTCGCGTTTGTTGTAGGGACCTCAGTAGAACTCCACCATCCGCCATTGAAACTCAAGCTTCCGAACGATCCAAATTCAGTCCGATAGCCTCCCGGAAGACCATTAAATCCACTGCTGTTGGTAGCCCCAAAATTGGGAACAGCCCAATTCGACAAACCTGCTTCTTTCATTTTTCCACCTGCCGTTGCTTCCCCTCCCAAACAACTCACCATGGTTGTCCATTCTGCATCTGATGGAACATGATAGCCAATGGGAGCCAAACCTCTTGGATCGTTTATGGCATACCAGTTATATAACTTTCCATAAACTGTACCATTGGAAGAAGTATTTTGATAATAGCACCATGCTCCGGTCGTCAAAATTTGCCATTGATTGGGATCTGTTACTTGTGGTATAACATCTCCGTTCCTATAAGTAGATACATCTAAATTCTTTGTCATCCACACTTGATTACAGATTGTAACCGTATTACCGGATGGAACGGAGCCTCCTGTGTTGACAGACCATTCATTTGAATATGTTATAGAATTTCCAGCCGCATTGAAAGAATACACTCGGTACGTGTAATTTGTATTCGGCGTTAATCCGCTTTCATTGAAAGAGAGCAGATCCGCATTCACAGTACCAATTGAAACATAGTTACCACCATCTAAACGCCTTTCTACTTTAAAACCCAACTCATTGGTAGAATTATCTGTCCAAGTTAAGTTCAGTTGGGTTGATGAAGTTAACACGCCTGTTAACCCACTTGGGGCAATGGGAATAATGGTAGTTGGCGTGCCTCCATTGTTGTTGGGATTGGTTGAACAACTGAAATTTATAATGAGTAATGAAACAAATGATAAAATTAAATGAAACCGAATCTTCATGAGACCTGAATTAAAATGATTTATTTTCAAATATAAACCAAGATAGCGCAAAAAAATTATGCCAACTTTATTCTGTTAAAAGTTAATGTACATAGCAATTTTCAAAAATGAAAAAATTTCATACGTACTGATAAAATTATTGATATTGTTAATAAATCAAAATGCTGCTAATTGTATGAACTAGACAAACAGAAGTGCTTAATTTTACAGAAATGAAAAATATGAAAAAAGACATAGGGTTGCTAATGATGCTGTTTTTGTTGATGCTTGGGGGCTGCCAATCGGAGGTGAGTGGAGATGATCCTTTGAGCGTACTTCAACATTTTTTTAACGCAATGGCAAAAAAAGACATTGGTGAGGCACGTAAATATGCAACATCAGAAAGCAAGTCTTTTTTAGATATGATGGAAACCATTTCTAAATTCGACAGCAGCTCAAGCATAGAAACGTCTAGATATCTTAACGAAAACATCGAATTTGGAAAGGCAAAAATCAACGGAAAAGAGGCAGTCGTAGAGGTGAAAAGTAAAACAGATGGTGAAAAACTGACTTTTAATTTAATTCAAGAGAATGGAGAATGGAAGGTGGCATTCGACCTAAATACCATACTTACAATAGGCATGCAAAAAATGAAACAAAATGGGCTACAAAGTAAAAATCAATTGAAAGACGCACTGAATGAGCTAAATAAAGTTGGTGTTGATTCGCTTAAAAAAGGAGCCGATGAAGAAATGCAAAAATTGGATGATGCCCTTAAATCATTGCAAATAGACAGCTTACCTTAAACCATTTGAATTTACCGAATAGGACGACACAATCATGAAAATAAAGACAGTTACAAATTCAATACTCACTTCCTTTTTTACTATTGCAATTCTCATAGGATGTTCCAGCGATTCCGGAAAAAACATTGCTGAAAACCCAATGGACACAGGTAGATTTTTTTTTGAATCCATTTTGAAAGGCGATTTTAAATCTGCAAAACCATTGATGGTGCAAGACGATTCCAATAAAAATGCGATTGAAAAATTTGAGCTTTATTATGCGAAAGTTTCACCGGAATTAAAATCAGAAGCTGCTGTTCGAAGCTGGAAAATGGAGAAATGGGAAGAATTGGATGGTGACAATATCACAATGGTTGCCTCTCATGAAATGATTCCAGCTCCCATTACTTTTCAGCTAAAAAGATTAAATGGAACATGGGTGGTCAATTTTTCGCATTTCCCTTAAACTATCAAGTATGAAGAATCTTTTGATTGTCGGAATTGGCGGAATGCTGGGTTCAATGTTTCGATATATGGCCACGCTGTCTTTTGGTTCAACGAATCAGCCTATCGCAATTATGAGTATAAACGTGTTAGGAAGTCTCGTCATTGGAATGGTTTTCGCATTGGCGAAAAATCAGGCGTGGATGGGCGAAGAATGGAAACTGTTTCTAGCTACAGGCATTTGTGGAGGTTTCACGACATTTTCTACTTTCAGTTACGACAATATGCAACTGTTACAAAACGGGAAATACGTTATGTTTCTGCTTTATGCTTCTGGATCTGTGATACTCGGCGGATTGGCGGTGTGGCTCGGATATAAGATATTTTCTTAACCCAGTTATGCCTTAACCTTCGCAGGCGCTTTCTTCTTTGTTTTTTTCAACGCAGTTTCTATGTGCTTACTTAACTCTTCGTAGGTTGGTTTGCCTGTTACCATCACTCCATTTACAAAAAATGTTGGTACATCTGTAACGCCACGATCTTTACCTTCTTTAAGATCGCCTTGAACTTGCCAACCAAAAGTTGCATTTACCAAATCGTCTAGAAATTTCTTGCTTTTCACGCCAGCCTCTTTTGAATGCAGCTTCAGACTGGTGGTGCCTAAACTTCTTCTATTGGCGAAAAGAATATTATGCATTTCCCAAAACTTACCTTCTTGAGCAGTTGCAACTGCTGCTTCACCTGCTTTTAAACTGCGCTGGTGTATTTTGGTCATGGGGAAATGCCTGAAATTAAATCTGATTTGCCCCTCATAATCTTCCAATAGTTTTTTAACTACTTCATTCGCTTGAGCACAAACCTCACTTTCATATTCACCAAACTCCTCAAGAGTAACCAACGCTTTTGGATTGCCTACAAATACGTCTCTTGGTTCTATAATCTCCAATACTTCTTTCTTAAAAGCCATTTTATTTATATTCTTTAGATGTATAACAAAAATTCAGCTCAATAGTTTCAATTACTATAATAACCGATTTGAGTGAAGATATTGTTTTTTTCTTTGGTTTTCAATGCCATTCATCACAATCCGGTGTTAAAGTTGATAAGATGTTAATTACCAACAAACTAACACCTTTAAACTTGAGCATTAGCCAATTTGGTTGCTTCATTCCGGAAAACCACAATTCCATCAAAAACATCCACCATTACAGGCCATTCTGGCTTTAAATCGCCCATTAAGATTCTTTTACTCAGTGGATTTACAACCTCTTTTTGTATCAGTCTCTTTAGCGGCCTAGCTCCGAATTGCGGATCAAATCCATTTTCGGACAAATACTCAATCGCATAATCCGAAAAGACGAGGTTCAATCCGTTTTTGAATAGACGATTTTTCAACTCATTCAATTGAATCATAATAATTCCCCTTATCTCTTTTTTCATCAAAGGCTGAAACATGATTATTTCGTCTATTCGATTTAGAAATTCGGGACGAATGGTTTGTTTGAGCAAGCCCATCACCTCGGCTTTTGTTCCTTCAACTACAACTTCACGATTCAACTCATTCACTTCCTCAAATCTTTCCTGTATAATCTGACTGCCCAAATTGCTGGTCATGATGATGATCGTATTTTTAAAGTTGACCATTCTTCCCTTATTATCGGTAAGATGTCCATCATCCAAAACTTGAAGTAAAATATTAAACACATCCGGATGTGCTTTCTCTATTTCATCCAACAATACAACGGAATATGGTTTTCTCCTAACCGCCTCCGTAAGTTGCCCACCTTCTTCGTAGCCAACATATCCCGGAGGCGCACCCACCAATCTACTTACAGAATGTTTTTCCTGAAACTCACTCATATCAATTCGCGTCATCATCTTTTCGTCGTCAAATAAATAGGCAGCCAGCGCTTTGGCGAGTTCTGTTTTACCGACTCCAGTCGTTCCAAGAAAAATAAATGAACCTATGGGCTTTCTTGCATCTTGCAGTCCGGCCCTGCTTCTCCGAATCGCATCCGCTATCGCTTCTATCGCTTCGTTCTGTCCTACCACTCTTTGATGAAGCTCCTCTTCCAAACTAAGCAGTTTTTCTCTGTCGCTTTGCAACATTTTTGAAACCGGAATGCCAGTTGCTTTGGCAATGCTTTCTGCAATATCATCCGCATCCACCTCCTCTTTCAAAAGCCGCTTCTCGGAAAGTTGTCCGAGTTTTTCTGTGTTTTGCAAAACCAAAGCCTCCTGCTCTTTCACTTTGCCGTATCTAATTTCAGCCACTTTTCCATAATCCCCATTTCTTTCCGCTTGCTCCGCCTGTTGTTTTAACTGCTCTATGTTGGCCTTGGCTTGTTGAATCTGGTCTACAATTTCTTTTTCCTGTCTCCATTTAGATAAATACGTATCTCTTTCTACCGATAAATTTGCGATTTCTGTATTTAACTCCTTCAGTTTCTTTTCGTCATTTTCTCTTTTTATGGCTTCTCGTTCTATTTCCAGTTGTCTGATTTGTCGCTCTAATTTATCCAGTTCTTCTGGCATGGAGTTCATCTCCAATCTTAATTTTGCAGCGCTTTCATCAACCAAATCAATGGCTTTGTCTGGCAAAAAGCGATCCGTTATATAACGATTCGACAATTCTACTGCAGCTATTATCGCTTCGTCTTTAATTCTTACATGGTGATAGGTTTCATATCTGTCTTTCAATCCTCTAAGTATTGAAATCGCATCTTCAATTGAAGGCTCGTCTATCATTACTTTTTGAAATCTTCTCTCCAATGCTTTATCTTTTTCAAAATATTTCTGATACTCATTTAACGTAGTAGCACCAACGGCTCTAAGTTCTCCTCGAGCTAGTGCAGGTTTTAAAATATTGGCCGCATCCATTGCTCCATCTCCTCCTCCAGCACCTACCAGGGTATGAATTTCATCAATGAACAAAATGATTTCTCCATTGCTTTCACTCACTTCTTTTACAACAGATTTTAATCTTTCTTCGAACTCTCCTTTATATTTTGCCCCCGCAATCAATTGTCCCATATCCAATGCATAAATGATCTTGGATTTCAAATTATCGGGTACATCTCCGTTGATGATCCGCATTGCCAAACCCTCTGCTATGGCCGTTTTACCAACGCCTGGCTCACCCACCAAAATGGGATTGTTTTTAGATCTCCTGCTCAATATATGTAACGTTCTTCTGATTTCTTCGTCTCTCCCTATCACTGGATCAAGCTTCCCCGATCTCGCCATCTCATTCAGATTTTTTGCATATTTTGTTATGGATTGATAATTGGTTTCCTGGGTTTGTGCATTTACTGTCGTTCCTTTTCTTAAGTCTTTTATAGCAGTGATGAGTCCTGATTCTGTTAACCCAGCATCTCTCAATAAATTCCCTACGCCATCTTTTCCCTGAACAAGTGCGAGTAATAAATGCTCTGGGGTTACGAATTCGTCTTGAAATGTTTTTAATACCGCACCTGCTCTAAGAATCGTATTGTTTAACTCACGTCCCACATTTTGAGCAGGCTCTGTTGTTGCTTTGGGTAGTTTCTGTATCAATTCCATCAATTTACTTTGCAATAGATTGATGGTAACGTTATTCTTTTTTAATAGATACTCTACCGAAGATTGCTCCATTTCTGTTAACGCATTCAACAAATGCTCATTCTCAATATTCGCATTCCCATTGTTGAAGGCAATTTGCTGCGCTTGCTGTATCGCTTCTGCTGCTTTGATGGTAAAATTATTCATATTCATATCGGTATGATTTAGTTTTCTTACTTGCAACAAATCCCAATCCAACCCTATTTTTTATGCTATTCTGTCTGTTTTAACTTGTTTGGTCTGACTTTATTTCATTTCAATTGGATCCATCCTGCTAATTATGCATAAAACAGTCTGATTGTTTTGGCCTATTTATTTTCTAATTTTAGGAGATGATTTATGAACACAAGAAACAAAGACTGGCGTCAAAAGAAATTTACCGTAAGCGAATAGGCATAAACGCATTGTTCTCAGTTTTGGTTTTGGCATTTAGCTTGGGCATTGGTGTTATTGGTTATCATATGACGATTCCACAATTTGATTGGTACGACAGTTTACTCAATGCTTCTATGATACTAAGTGGTATGGGGCCCGTTTTTGATCCGAGCATTAAATTGAGCGACTCTGCAAAGTTGTTTGCTTCATTCTATGCACTATTCAGTGGCATTTCTTTTTTATCTACTTTCGGCATTCTGATTGCACCAATTTTGCATCGTTTTTTTCATCGCCTTCACCTCGAAAGCCAATCCTGATTCTCACATCCAACTAAATGCATTTCAAAAATTACAAACCATTTATTCAAAATGCGGCCCTTGAGCTGGGGTTCGACCTTTGCGGATTTGCAAAAGCGGAGAAATTGGATGAGGATGCTCAGAGACTCGAAAAATGGTTATCTGAAGGCAAAAATGGCAAAATGGAATATATGGCAAATCATTTCGATTTGCGCGTAGATCCTACATTACTCGTTCCGGGTGCAAAATCTGTGATTACACTGATTCACAATTACTACCCAGAAAAATTACAGAACCAAAACTCCCCTTTGGTTGCCAAATATGCTTACGGACAAGATTATCATGAGGTAATACGTGATAAACTTAAAGCACTGATGTTTAGGATTCGAGAAGAAATAGGACAAGTTGAGGGACGTGGGTTTGTAGATAGTGCACCTGTTTTGGAACGCAGTTGGGCCTTGCGGTCTGGACTGGGTTGGATTGGCAAAAATGGAAATATCATTCACCCGAAAAAGGGATCCTATTTTTTTATCGCCACATTAATCACAGATTTGACACTCGAAGCAGATTCCCCTTTTTCAACAGATCATTGCGGAACCTGCACCAGATGTATAGACCAATGTCCTACAGAAGCCATTTTACCGAATAAAGTATTGGATGCCAGCAAGTGTATATCTTATTTCACCATCGAGCTTCGAGACGCACTCATTCCAGAAAATATGAGTGGAAAGTTCAAAAACTGGTTATTCGGTTGCGACATTTGCCAGGATGTTTGTCCGTGGAACCGATTTGCTACACCCAACAAAGAACCCAGATTAAAACCAACAGCAGGACTTCTTGAGATGAAGGAGAAAGATTGGCTGGAAATGACTGAAGAAAATTTCAAAGAAATTTTCAGAGACTCCCCCATCAAACGAACCAAATTTCAAGGCATTAAGAGAAACCTATCTTTCATCCTAAATCCATCAACTGATGAACCCATTTCTTCAGCGTCTGGCAAAAATGCCTGAGCAAAGCAATCGACTCATTTTAGGATTGATGAGTGGAACCTCATTGGATGGATTAGATATGGCCCTTTGTCGAATTTCCGGACAAGGCCTACAAACAAAAATGGAATTGATTCATTTTGAAACCTGTTCGTATACAAGCGAGTGGAGAGCAAAATTGGTAGCCCTTTGTTCTAAATCACAAGTGGACGCTCTTGAACTTTGTCTCACGAACAATCATCTTGCAAAATGGCATGCGAAACAAATCAACACTTTTTTAATAAAACACAACATAGACCCAAAAGAAGTTGATTTGATTGCCAGTCATGGCCATACGTTTTTTCATGCGCCTTATTTTTTTCATCAAAACAATGATTTCGGACACTCCACTTTTCAGATTGCCGATGGCGACCATATTGCACACGATACAGGGGTCATCACCATTCACGATTTCAGACAAAAACACATTGCTGCAGGTGGCGAAGGCGCTCCGTTAGCATTGTATGGCGACTTCTTGCTTTTTGCCCATCAAGAAAAAAACAGAATTTTATTGAACATCGGTGGCATCTCAAATATCAGCCATTTACCGCCTGGCCAAAATTTCTCAACTTGTTTCGCCAGTGATCTTGGACCGGGAAATGCTTTGATGGATCGTTGGATGCAGCAATTAAATCTGAATAAACATTACGACCAAGATGGAGAAATGGCCGCAAAAGGCGAAATAAACACTCAACTCCTTACATGCTTAAAAGAGCATCCTTTTTTTGGATTGCCATTACCAAAAACCACAGGACCCGAAACGTTCAATCTCACCTTTATCGCTGAGGCCTTAGAAAAATGTAACTTAATAAATATTTCAAATGAGTCGGTTATGGCAACATTAAATCGATTTACGGCTGAATGTATTTATGATGCGATAGCGCCCCTTATACAGGAGAAAAATACGGAACTGATTATAAGCGGAGGCGGTGTTTTCAATAAAACACTGATAAAAAACATTTCACTGTTATTGGAAGAAAAAGCGCAATTGAAATATTCCGACGCCTATTCCGTACCTGCAGAAGCCAAAGAAGCCATTCTTTTTGCGTTATTGGCCAACGAAATGGTTTGCGGATCAGATGCGTTTCGAAGCTGCAACACGAAAGCCCCCGGAATAAACATGGGAAAAATCTCTTTGCCTTTTTAGGGACTTGTAAAAGCAGGATGAAATTGAAGCAATGTGGTTCTTAAATAATCACGGTCTAAATGGGTATATATTTCTGTTGTGGTGATGCTTTCGTGACCTAGCATTTCTTGCACTGCCCTCAAATCAGCGCCTCCTTCTACCAAATGGGTTGCAAATGAGTGTCTGAATGTATGCGGGGATACTTGTTTTTCAATACCCGCTTTTTTTACCAAATCCTTCAAAATTAAAAAAATCATTACCCGACTAAGCTTTGTTCCCCTTCGATTCAGAAAAAGAAAATCCTCCATTCCCTGTTTTATGGACATGTGGTTTCTAACCGAATTTTTATAAATCAAGATGTATTTGATGGCATCCGAACCAATGGGAACCAATCTTTGCTTGTCGCCTTTTCCTATTACTTTAATAAATCCAACATCCAGATAAAGTCCACTGATTTTTATATTCACTATTTCACTTACCCTCAATCCGCAACTGTACATGGTTTCGAAAATGGCTTTGTTTCTTGCTCCTTCATCTTTACTTAAATCGATTGACGAAATAATGGATTCAATTTCGTTAAATGACAACGTATCCGGTAGTTTGCGACGCAATTTTGGCGATTCCAGCAATTCTGTTGGATCTTTGAGACAAATTTGTTCGAGCAGACAGTATTTAAAAAAACTCCTCAATCCCGATATGATTCTTGCCTGAGAAGTATCAGACATACCGAGCTCATGAATCGTTTTAACAAAAAGCTCAAGCGTTTTTCTATCAATGTTATCTGGAGATCCAGAAAAATCAGAGGAAATGAGATAGGATGTCAGCATTTCAACATCATGCAAATAGGCGGAAACCGAGTGTTCGGACAATGACTTTTCGAGTTGAAGCCATGCTTTGTAGCCTTTTTTGTGGGATTCCCACATGGTATAAGATTAAATTGAAATAATGTGAATACAAGATAATTAAACATTACTTTCGCCGGGTAAATGATCCCTTAAAAAAAATCAAATGCTACCGGTTAATTTCAGATCCTTTAAAAGAAAATTGAGCGCCAACCGAACTGCCTTCAGGCGTTTTCTCAACAAAACCGAAAAAAATCCACCAAAAGGGATCGATAATGTCACAAAAAAGCTAGAAAAACAGGTTTGGGAAGAAGTAGATTGTCTCACTTGCGCGAATTGTTGCAAGAAAATGACACCGACATTTACCGAAAAAGACTTAAAAAGAATCTCTGCCCATTTCGGACAAACGCCAGAGGCCTTCAAAAAACAATGGCTGAAAAAAGACAGTAACAAAGACTTAGTAAATAAAACTCAACCATGTCAGTTTTTGAACTTGAATGACAATAAATGTTCGATTTATGAAATTCGTCCGGTAGATTGTTCTGGATTCCCTCATCTTTCTAAACGCAAGTGGGAGGAATATGCTCACGTTCACAAGCAAAACATCGATTATTGTCCGGCCACCTATAAGTTGGTAGAAAAGATGATTGCACATTTTGAAGAAGCATAAAAAAAAGCCGCATAGACATGCAGCTTAATGTTAAGAACCTCGCGATTCTGTAACCCCCAAAGAAAAAATTTAATTCGTTATACCGATTGAACGGCAGGGGATTTTTATATTTTCAATCAACCATGATTTATTTTTGCTTCCACGCAAAACCAAATGGAGTTCTACCAATTTTCAGACAATCAGACAAACCCATTTTGAGTCCGGCTAAGCCTTGAACCAAAATTTCCTGATCCATATTTTCCCGCACATTTAGGGTCGAATTCGGAATTTCGGAAACACTAACCGATTCTGACCTTGGAGCATTTGCTTGTGATTCTTTTCCCATTGACCTAGTTTGAGGACGAATCGTCAAAAAAGGGTGATGCGCTACTTGATAAGAATCAGAAGGCGAAATGTTGTATTTGATGTTCAATTTGCAAAAATTTATATCCTTGATTGGTGTTAATGGTTTTGCAAAAGGAAAACAAAGGATTAGGGTCGGAAATCAGGGTGAGCACCAAAAAAGGAAGCTGTTGCTGTTTCTGAGACAAACATAAAAACTGATTTTTTTAAATGCAAGTAAATTGAAAA
>JBDLUO010000102.1:0-3318 GCA_039805285.1 Bacteroidota bacterium | reverse complement strand
TGAATGCTGCTGCGGAATCCTTAACGTCTTCATCTGCAAGTACAGCACCTATGATAATTCCATTCTCTTGTAAAACCATTTTTGCTTCTTCAAAAGTCAGACCGACAAGGTCGGGAACAAGTATGGGTTCATCATTTAATCCGGAGCCAATGACCAAATCAACTGCACTGCCCCATGGCAGTTTTGCTCCAGGCTTTATGCGTCCACCATGGAAATTCTGCTCAATCACAGACCCTTTCATAAAGTCTGGACGAAACACGGTATCCCCAAGTTTCAAATGACTTCTTTTCATAATCTCCAACGCAAAATTGAGCGATTTCCCTTCCAAAGCAGGCATATCTACCATTGGCAAGGTTTTTCGATTTACAGTCAATAATACCGTACGATTGATTTTAACCGTACTCAATGGATCTGGAATTTGTTTTAACACAATACCTTTACTTGCTGTATCTGTATAAACCGAATCTTGTATCTCAACTTCAAAACCTTTTTCTTCCAGAATTTTAATGGCATCTTCCGTATTCTTTCCGACAACAGAAGGAACAGTAAGATATTTACCGTGATTGGTAATAACCCCCAACAATTCAAGTATCCCAAAAATGAGGAATGCAGAGAGTACAACAATTACCAAAAGGTTTACCCAAAGCGGACGGTCTGTTATGAATTTAAACAAATCAAAATATTTTAAATCAATGAAATTATGGCATGCAAGATTCTAAAAGCATCGAATAAAATGAAGTAAGGGTCATTCCTGCAGCTCTAACTTGCTGAGGTATGATACTTGCTGCACTCTGTCCTGGTACTGTATTTATCTCCAACATATAAGCTGCATCCTGTTCCTTCTGATAAATGAAATCAATTCTAACCACTCCGCTACAATTAAAGGCTCTATATGCTTTAACGGCATTGGATTTTATATTTTCAGCAACATGATCAGAAACGTTTGCGGGCGTTACTTCTTCGCTTTCTCCAAGATACTTTGCTTCATAATTGAAAAAGTCTTGTTGTGTGATGATTTCTGTGATGGGTAAAGGAATAATCTCTCCTTTGTTCTTGTATACTCCGATCGTAAACTCTCTGCCAACGATACATTCTTCTACCAGTACCTGATCGTCTTCTGCAAACGCTTTATCTAATGCCTGATTTAGGTCTGCAGCTTCCTTTACTTTACTCATACCCAAACTACTGCCTCCATTATTGGGCTTTACGAACAAAGGAAGTTGCAACTGCTGTAAAATGGAAGACGCTTCCATTTTGCTGTGTTTGAAAATATGTATGGATTTAGCTACGGGTATTCCGGAGAATGCGGCTACCGCCACGGTGTATCTTTTGTTAAAAGTAATTGCAGAAGTTGTAGCATCACAAGAAGTGTAAGGCAAACCGATTACATCCAGATATCCCTGTAATTTCCCGTCTTCGCCGGGCGTGCCATGCAAGGCAATCAAGGCTGCATCAAAAATTATTTTATTACCACTAACGGTAATGGTGAAATCATTCTTATCTACCAATGATTTTTGACCTTGCTCATCAACATAAAACCAGCCTTCTTTGCAGATATCAATCCAATAAGACTCCCACTTGGATGAATCTAAATTATCTTGTATGGTTTTCGCACTTTTGTAAGAAATAACCGACTCCCCAGAATATCCTCCAGTTATTAATGCGATTCGTTTTTTACTCATGTATGGATTTGCTTTTCAACAAAGTAACAAAAAATATCAGGAGAGAGAAAAGTTAAATTAAGGTTACTGTCCCAAACCTTCATTCGCGCTATGGAGCGAAAGCTTCCATTTACCATCGGATTGTTTTCTCCAGGCACTGGTATAGTTTCCGTAGATGAGCGTATCATATTGATTGGGCTTGAGTATGTAGATCCCATATGTGAATCCAATCTCACCCGATTCAGCAACTTCTGCATACCTCGGATCCCATGACAAGGTGTAATCCTGATCGCTTTGTTGGATTAAATAATCTATCGCTTGGGCTCCGGCTATTGGGAGTTGTCCCGGCCTGAGAAGTACCCCATTGCTGTCTAAATATTCGATAAACGCAACTTTCATCCCTTCTTTTTCACTTAAAGCAGAAAAAGCACGATCAACTGCCAATAAAGACAATTTGTTGTCCGTTTTTTGAGAATGATTATCCTCCTTTTCATTTTCACAAGAAACAAGTGAAAGAAGTAAAAAGGAAAGCAGGAAGCCAGAACAGAAAATGTAAAGTGAAGATTTTTTCATGTGATTAACATTTTCTACTCTTTTGATTTCTTGAATGATTAAAGATGTAGTTTTTCTTTTTTCTGCATCAACTCATCCACAGTTTCCTTGTACAAATCATCAGGAACACAGCAATCTACCGGACAAACTGCCGCACATTGAGGTTCTTCATGAAAACCCTGACACTCTGTACATTTGTTTGGTGTGATATAGTAGGTATCATTGCTAAATGGAGTCAGTCTTTGTTCGGCATCCACCGTTTTTCCATCCATCAACTGATAATTTCCTTTTACGGATGTTCCATCAGAAATGGCCCACTCAACACCACCTTCATAAATGGCATTGTTTGGACATTCTGGTTCACATGCACCACAATTGATACACTCGTCTGTTATTTTAATGGCCATAGCTTAATTTTACCCGAAATTAGACCAACAACATGAATTTGCAAAATCGGATACTATGCATGGGCCAACTCAGGGAATATATGCTGGGTGATACGGCGGATTGGACCAACGCCAAAACCATTGCTGAACAAAAAAACCCTTGGTTTACGCAGGAATTTATAGAGAAATCTGTTTCTGCCATAGCCAACAGCTTCCTTCATACTCAACAACTTGAGGAATGGACTTCAAATTATGATATACCTGACCATCGAGAAAATGCCATGAATATCGGAATCGTAATGGCCGGAAACATCCCAATGGTCGGATTTCACGACTTGTTGTGTGTTTTTATTTCCGGACATAATGCCACCATAAAAGTTTCATCAAAAGACGATATTCTCATTCCTACATTGATACGCTTTTTACACATTAACTTTCCTGAAACAGGAAGTAAAATCAGAATCGCGGAGCAACTGAAAGGCTGCGACGCCTATATCGCAACCGGGGGAAACCAGGCCGCGACGCATTTTGAATATTACTTCTCTAAATATCCAAGCATCATTCGGAAAAACAGAACCTCCGTAGCCATACTTACTGGTACCGAATCTGAAGAAGATCTCTACAAATTGAGCGATGATGTTCATCTTTATTTTGGATTAGGCTGCAGAAATGTCACCAAAATCTATGTTCCTCATGGATATGATTTCATCAAACTGATT
>JBDLUO010000101.1:0-21190 GCA_039805285.1 Bacteroidota bacterium | reverse complement strand
ACTTCAACCCCTTTTACATGATCAATATGTTCATGCGTAATAAAAATCCCTTTTACTTTTTTTAGTGACAATCCCAACTGCTTCATACGCTTCTCTGTTTCTCTGCAAGAAAGTCCGGCATCTATCAATACGGCTTCAGCATCATTTCCTACATAAAAACAGTTTCCATTGCTTCCAGAATTAAGTGAGGCGTAAAATAAAGACATATGCAAAGGAACATAAAAAATCAGGTTTGTGTTTAGAAACCCATGCTTATTATATAAAGCGAACAACTTAGGTTATTTTTGTAACTTAATATTTAGCATGAAAATCATTCAACTCAGTGAAGGCAGTTTTACCATCGATCAAACCAAGCAATTTGTTCCTTTTGATAAGTTAAATGATGAACTTCAAGATAGGCCAAGAGGAAGTTTATTGGTAGAGATACAGCCCTTTGTTGTGTTAATGGATGATGAAGTTGTTTTGATTGATACAGGGCTGGGTTTTAGCGATGACCGTGATCAACTTCAATTGCATATAAATTTGATTGAAAATGGAATCAATCCAATGGACGTTACGATGGTTTTAATGTCGCATTTGCATAAGGATCATGCGGGAGGAATCGGAAGAAAAGACCAATTGAGTGGTCAATGGCATTTGAGCTTTCCACAAGCCAAATATTATATCCACGAAAAAGAGTGGGAGGAAGCAAAAAAGGCGGGCAATCCATCTTATCTCATCGAACAGATGCAGCCTCTTGAAAATAGTTCTAATCTGATTTTGTTGAACGGGGATGAAGGGAAAATAGGATCGAACATTTCATATTATGTGACTGGTGCACATTCTCCTTTTCACCAAGTGTTTAAAATTGAGGAAAATCAAGAGATTGTTTTTTTTGGCGGAGACGAGGCGCCACAATGGCAACAAATGAAGAGTCGTTTTGTAGCTAAATATGATTTTGATGGTAAGAAAAGTATGGAATTGAGGCAAAAATGGATGGATGTTGGAGTCAAGGAAGGTTGGACATTCCTTTTTTACCATGATATCGGTACGCCTATAGTGAAGGTGTAAAAGTGAAATAGGAGGCCTGCCCTAGAAAGGGCTGGCCGTTGCTAACCTATGAAAAACACCTAGTTACAAAGATAGGCATTTAAATATTTTTGAGGGTCGTCATTTATAGTATTCTAAATACAAAAAAGGTCTTGATGTTCAAGACCTTTTTTTGTTATTGAGGGGGACCCATTCTTCGCTTTCTTGTTTCTTTTATTTTCTGAGATAATTTATGCCGGAACTCAGCATCTTTTTTAAAAAACAAATTCGACTTTTCTTCACCAATGACTTTTATGAACTTCTCTTTGTATTTTTTTTTGACATTCAGCAATGATTCTTCTTTTTCGAGTTCATCAATTGCTTGAATATGCTTAGACCTCATTTCTTGATCAAATTGGGCGTGTACAGGCCAGAATTTTTGAGCCTCTTCTTCATTTAAGTTCAGTTCTTGTGTAATGTAGGCGATGTAAATGGCCTTTATTTTTTGTCTAGGACCTCCACCTCCTCCTTCTTCAAAATGTTCTTTCTTTTGCGCAATCAATCCAATCGTAGTTATAAAGAGAAGGCTGATTGATAAAATGAAATGTTTCATACCTATATTTTTAGTTTAACTCCAAGTTTGTGTTGTTCAAAAATGCTTCAATTCCTTTTTCGTTTTCAATATCAAACAGTCCATCTTCCAGATCGGAATCTTCGGCGATACAAGCAGTTACTGCAGCATCTACATCATGTCCTTGTTCGGTAAGATACGCTGCCATTTCTTCGGCATTGATGGAATTGAATTCAGACTCCAGATTGCCTTCGTTCATTATTTTTTTCGCTTCGAACCAAGATGTTTTCCATTCCTCTTTTTGAGATCCAGCATTTAAAAAAGCAAATACAGAAAATCCGATAATGCCTATGATGGAAGCAGCTGCAGACCAATATTTCCAGGGTCCGATTCTGGCCAAAAGACCTTGACGTTTATTTCCCTTCAACTGATTTTGTAGCTGCGCTTCGAACTGCTCAAAATAATTTTCGGGCAGATTAAATGGATTTTGCTTTAAAAGATCTAGTGTCGGAGCTGAGTTATTCTCATCTGCTTCTTTGCATTTTTTGTATATCGAAGCTGCGAAATTTTGAAAATAATCTGCTGAAACCGTATATGGGTTCTTCACTTCTGTTATGCCATATAAAGTTGCAGGAACGTTTGCAAAATAATCTGAATCGATGACATACGGAGTTGTTCTTGGTATGTTTGATACCAGGGGACTGATTTCTTGCAATTCTTCCAATATCTGATTTTCCTGATTCATTACAATGTCGGACGATGGTTAGTCTATATGGTTTAATATATACTGCTCAATTTTTTTTACAGCGTGATGATAGTTGGCTTTCAATGCGCCCTCACTGGTTTCCAATATGGCACTGATTTCTGCATAAGGCATCTCATCGTAATACCTCAAGTTGAAAACCGCACGTTGCTTTTCGGGCAGTTTTTGAATGGCAAGTTGTAATTTCCATTCAAGTTTTTGTCCATCAAAATTACTTTCGGCTTTGATTTTATTGGAAAGGTCTAACACCTCATGGTCGATGGATAAGCTGGCTTTTTTCTTTTGATTTGCCAAAAAAGTTAAACTTTCGTTGGTTGCAATTCTATATAGCCAGGTGTAGAGTTTGCTATCTTCCCTAAACTCAGAAAGGTTTTTCCAAACTTTAATAAAGGTATTTTGCATCACATCATTCGCATTTTCATGCTCAACAACCAACCTTCGGATGTGCCAATATAGTTTTTCTTGATATTTTTTTACGATTTTGGTAAAGGGCAACTCGGGGTTTTCGCCTTTTTTGAAAGCGGCAACCCAATCTAAATCCTCGTAAATTTCATCTTTATCTATAGACATGCCGCTGTTGGACTCATTACAAGTCGGATGGTTTAATGATGAAAATCGAAGGCATTATCTTTTTCGAGAGATGGCCTTTTCTGCGGCAGCAACAATATTTTCTGGAGCTAAACCATATTTTACGAGTAACTCTGCAGGTGTTCCACTTTCTCCAAAAGTATCGTTTGTACCAATGAATTCGATGGGAATAGGGAATGAGGTTGTTGCAACCTGAGCTACACTGTCACCCAATCCTCCAATGATATTATGTTCTTCTGCAGTTACTGCACAACCGGTTTTTTGTATGGATTTGATGATGGCTTCTTTATCTAACGGTTTGATGGTATGGATATTGATAACTTCAGCTTCAATTCCTTTAGTCGCTAAGATTTTTGCTGCTTCTACCGCATTCCAAACCAAATGTCCGCAAGCAAAAATGGATACATGTTTCCCTTCTGCTAATACTTGTGCTTTTCCAATTTGAAAATCTTCTTCTTTTGTAAAGATGGGCCAAGAAGGTCTTCCAAATCTGAGGTATACTGGGCCTTCCATTTTGGCAATTGCCATGGTTGCCGCTTTGGTTTGGTTGTAATCGGCAGGTACAATTACGGTCATGCCAGGTAGCATTTTCATCATCCCGATGTCTTCTAGAATTTGATGAGTTGCTCCATCTTCTCCGAGGGTAAGTCCGGCATGCGATGCGCAAATCTTCACATTTTTTCCGCTGTAGGCTATGCTTTGACGGATTTGATCATACACACGACCGGTAGAAAAATTGGCGAAAGTAGTGGTAAAAGGTATTTTTCCGCCTATCGTTAAACCTGCTGCAACGCCCATCATATTGGCTTCTGCGATTCCACATTGTATGAATCTTTCTGGAAATGCTTTCATGAATCCGTTCAGTTTCAAAGAGCCAGCGAGATCTGCGGTAAGCGCAACGATTCTGTCGTCTAATTTCGCTGCTTCAAGAATTCCGTCTCCGAATCCGCTGCGTGTATCTTTGTTTCCTGTTGATTGAATAGAAGCCAATTGACTCATAGTTTTTATTTTTCTTTGTTATTTTGATATTTTTTTCTCCCAATTCCAAGCGGTTAAGATCATATCATGTATTCCTAATGCTGGATTCCATCCTAGTTTTTGTTTTGCTTTTTCGTTGTTTGCGTAAATACCCACGATATCTCCGGCTCTTCTTCCAGAAATAACATAGTTCAACTTTTCTCCGCTTGCTTTTTCGAAGGCGGCAATCGCTTCGAGTACAGTAATCCCATTCCCAGTGCCTAAATTAAATATCTCGCAATTCGTTTCATTTTTCTTTTCAATCAGATAGTTTAGTGCGAGTGTGTGTGCATGTGCGATATCTGAAACGTGAATAAAATCGCGTATGCAACTGCCATCTCGGGTAGGGTAATCATTGCCGTAAACCTGCATTTGTGGTAATTTACCAATTGCGGTTTGTGTTATGGCAGGAATCAGATTTGCAGGCCTGCCGATTGGTAACTCACCGATTTCGGCACTCGGATGAGCACCTACCGGGTTGAAATAGCGCAGCAAAATGGATTGTATGTTATTGCTGTTCACCGTTTGAGCCACAATTTGCTCTCCCATTTGTTTGGTATAACCATAAGGCGACTCGGCCTCTTTGGTAGGGGTTTCTTCTGTAACCGGACTGGTGTCTGGATTTCCATAAACTGTACATGAAGATGAAAAAACCAGGTTAGGTACATGAAACTCCTCGCAACAACGAAGGATGTTGATTAGGGAGTTGATGTTGTTATCGAAATACATCAGCGGCTTTTCTACCGACTCTCCAACCGCTTTATATGCGGCAAAATGGATTACACCACAGATGTCCGGATTTTCTTGAAAAACAGCATGTGTATCATCAAAAATGCAAAGGTCTACATGATAGTTTTTAACAGCTACACCTGTAATTTTTTCGACGCCTTTTAATATGTCTATGCTACTTCTGCTGTTATTGTCAGCCGAAATCACATCAAATCCATGCTGAATTAAGTCCACTAAAGTATGTGAACCAATATATCCGCAACCTCCGGTGACGAGAATTTTTTTCATGTGATGGGTAAAAAAGAAGTCTTAACGAACTTGCTTTTAACGCTGCAAAGAAAACGAAAACCATTCAGTGAATCTGAATATTGACGATATTTTTTTAGCTAATTCTTATCATGCCTGGGTAAAGAATCGGGTAATCATGTAACAAATGGCAGCCATAATTGCACTGATTGGTATGGTAAGGACCCAGGCCCATAAGAGATTTACAGTAACACCCCAACGCACGGCTGACAGTCTTTTTGTTGCACCAACTCCGATAATAGAACCGGTAATGGTGTGTGTAGTACTTACTGGAATTCCCATTTGTTCGGTAAGAAATAAGGTTGTAGCGCCTGCGGTTTCGGCACAAACACCTTCTAATGGACTTACTTTGGTGATTTTGGTCCCCATCGTTTTTACGATTTTCCAACCACCACTCAATGTTCCCAATCCAATTGCTGCATAACAAGCTATTGGGACCCAAGTATTGTCTTTAAGGGCCGCAGACACATCTGCGCTATTTCCACTGGCAACGAGTGCGGCTGCGATGATCCCCATTACTTTTTGGGCATCGTTTCCTCCATGTCCGATACTGAATGCTGCAGAAGAAACCAACTGCAGTTTTTTAAACATATTTCCTGTTTTCGCGGCACTTGGCTCACGGAATTTTTCATTGATAAAAAAGGCAATGATGAAAAAAACCAGGATACCAATCAACGACCAACGGATGATTGTGTTATCGGCTTTCTTCATTTCTTTCACCATATCACTTTGGATTTCTACACTGATTTTTTGAGAAAATGCCTTGTAATCCTCTTTTTTAGCAGGGTAACCAAGATGAATGATGGTGTTAAACACAACATGGTTTAGACTGTCCTGTCCCCATTCAAATCTGTTTTTTAACATGGGCTTGGTGCTATCAAAACATTTTTGAGCGATGAGATAATCTGACTCATTGATTGCACTTTTGTGTCTGATTAGTTTTTTTCTATCGATTTCTAAAAACAGAGAAAGCTTGTCTCCCATTCTTGAAATTTGAATGTCGCGTGTGTCCACACTATCTGCAATTTCTTTTGCTACGCGCTCCGCGCCCAAAGATTCGTATGACGGAGTATAATGGCTTATTTTTTCGATCGATATGTTTGCCTTGTTAAGTTTTTTTATCTGCTCCCTTCTTTTTTCGATCAATGCTTCCCTTTTTGTTGTCGACTCAGGATTTTTGTTATCTGTTTTCAACTTGGCGATTTCTAAATCCAATTTTTCAATCTCGTGATTGTATTTATCTACTTTGAAGTATTTAGAGATGTTTTCGTTGATTTTATTGGTTTGAAAATCTTGAAACTTAAACCAGATGCCTACACAACAGAGAATCAAAATGCCTGTTTTGATCCAGGTATTGCTTGAAATGGTGACAATCGTAAAGAAAGAGGAAATCAATATACCAATCAGAGGGGCTAAGAAAATGAAAAGTACGGTCTTCCCAATTTTCCCACTGTCAATAACGGTTTGAAAGTCTGGAAGTCCCTCTCCAGTTTGATAAGCGGAAAAGAAAGCGTGAGTTAGTGCTGCACCCGCAAATCCTCCAATTAGGGTATGAGAAGAAGAAGAAGGAATGCCCCACCACCAAGTGAGTAAATTCCATATGATCGCAGCGATTAAGCCAGCAAAAATCACATTTAGGGTGATGTATTCTTTAAAAACGGTTTTTCCGATGGTGTTGGCTACTGCGTGATCTTTGAAAATAACAAAAGCGACGCAGTTGAAAAACGCAGCCCAAACTACTGCTTGAAAAGGAGTTAATACCTTAGTAGAAACAATGGTGGCTATGGAATTGGCTGCATCATGAAATCCGTTGATGTAGTCGAAAAGTAAAGCCAGAATGATGATCACAAGCAAATATGTCATAGGTCGCGAAATTAAAGTTTTCAGATGAACTGAATATCAAAAAAGGCCTTATAACCTACTATGCATATTTAATGATGATGGTTTCTATCACGTTGGCTACATCCTCGCATTTGTCGGTAACAATTTCCATTACTTGATAGATCTCTCTTTTCTTGATCACTTCTTTTGCATCGTTTTCATTGGCGAAAAGCTGTTCGATGCTGGTATCAAATACATGATCTGCCTGATTTTCTAAACTGTTTATGGCAACAAGCGCTTCTGTCACTTTTCTTATGTTTTTCATATCTCTCAATTCCAAAACAGCATTATGTACGTGTTTGCAACCTGAAGCTATGATTACGGCCATCCCTTTAATCCCTTCATCATTGGGATCTACATGGTAAAAGTTGATCTTTTTTGCAGAAGCATAGATGTAATCTGCAATATCATCCAACGCAGATGCCAAAGAGTGGATGTCTTCTCTATCGAAAGGAGTAATAAAATTTCTGCCCAATTCGGTGAAAACCTGATGAGTATAGTCGTCATTTTGGTGCTCCATGTCCTCAATCTCTTTGATGAGCACATTCCGTTTTTCAAATTCCTTTTCATTCACCACTTCTACCAGTTTTTCTCCCATTTTCACCAATACGCCAGATACGTTCTCGAATAAATGATGAAAAACCTTGTCTTTTGGCAAGAAGATTTTGAAGATATTGTTGATACCCATAGAAAAATTTTGAGTCACAAAAGTAGAGCTAAAAAGCTTTTGGACTTCAAAGTCTTTTTTTTTAATTATTTAGTAATGTAAAAAAGACCGCTCAAACTTATTTTCATTGTAGAGCGGCTTAATTTCAAGAAGTGATGATTAAGGAATCTAGGCAATGATATTCAATACATTGATACCTGGTATAAAATAAAAACAGTTATGTAAAAATTTGTTTTTAAGAATGTTATATCAAATTCAATCCGATTTCCATTATTTCTTCGGCGTGTTGTTTTGCTTTAGGCTTGGCAATTACATGTTGTATTATGCCTTTTTTATCTATGATATAGGTTGTTCTGATGAGTCCCATATATTTTTTGCCGTACATGCTTTTTTCACCCCATACGCCATATGCCTCAATGATTTTCAGTTCAGTGTCGGCAATCAAAGAAAAAGGCAGCTCGAATTTATCGGCAAACTTTTTATGGCTTTCTATTTTATCCGGACTAACCCCAATTACTTGAAAACCTTTGTTTCTCAGGAGTCCGAAATGGTCGCGAAGGTTACAAGCCTGAACGGTGCAAGTGGGTGTATTGTCTTGTGGGTAAAAGTATATCACCAATGGACTGCCTTTAAAATCGGAAAGTGAGATTGTATTTCCGTGTTGATCCTTTCCTTTAAATGAAGGGGCTTTGGTACCTAGAGTAAGCATGTTTTTGTGTTATTTGATAAATCGATATTCTTTTTCTGTTCTGTTGCCAGAAAGGTCAGTAACAAATAATTGTAAAAGATGTTCGCCAGGAGCAAGATTGGAATGTAGCGTATGATAATAATTTCTCCCTTTATCGTTTGTGAATAGGATCCATTTACCATCCAAAAAGGCGTTGAACGATTCTATTTCTTTGGTGTTGTCCAAAACCGAAAACCCGAGTCGTTTTCCTTGTCCAACCGTATAAATAGGAGTAACGGTTGGCGCTTCTTTATCTATGATGAGGGTGAGTGTTCCGAAATCTCTAAAACTGGATTTGGCCCAACCTTGATCGTAATGTGCTTTTCGGAAGCGTTCTTTTGCGCCATGAACCATTTTCATCATGAGTTTTCCGGTGTCGGACAGGGGCAAGTTGTCTGTTTTAACGCGAATGGAGAAATAATCGATGGCAGGGATATGATTTCCTTGTATGATAAAACTGCCATTCGGAGTGGGGGCACATCGAAAATGAAATGAATCATAAATCACTTTTTCTGGCATGTGAATCCAAATTCGGTCATCCTCATATATATTAATCATGCCGGGCTCGAACAAATTTCCGGATATGGGTGAATGCAATGGCGATAAAGTTTCGGTCCGTTGGATTTCCAGCTCCAGTTTTGAAGCGTTGCCTTGTACGTCTAAAACAGCAATCTGAATTTGGTGAACTTCAAGGTCATTCAACACAATCGTTCCGTCAGTTCCTTTTGCCGTTTTATAGATGCTGTTCTGAAATCCAGGCAAAGGAGAGAGATGTTGCAACCATGGTCCCCCTCCAGAACGGGTCTTATAATCAATATGTGCGTTATGGTTTCTCGTTTCGTCGTATCCAATATTGTCGAGTTCAAAACCGCTTATTTCCTTGCCGTCCATGGAGAGTATGGCGCTAAAAATTCCATTTTGATTGGTGGAACCGGTGTATCTGTCAAAAGCGGTAATGGCGAAACTGAGTTTATCTGTTGAAACTTTCAAAAGGCCAGAAACCGAACGGTAAATGCCATTCGTTTTTTTGAGGGTGATGATTTTCGGACTTTGTTCGTAGGTACTGTATCTTTTATCGTATAATGCCAATCTGATGATGTCTGGGGCAATATTGTCTTTGATGGGAAATCCGAAAAAAAGTGGGTTTAGCACTTTATCTGTTTTGGTATCCCGTATTTCGAAGTGAAGGTGTGGACCTTGTGAACCACCCGTGTTTCCGCTGTAGGCGATGAATTGCCCTTTAACGACCTTGATTTCATTTTTTTTGGGAAAGAGATCTACGTTCCATTTTTGCAGTCTGTATTGTTCTTTTTCGAGATAGGATTCAAGTTCAGGAAAAAAATCATTCAAGTGTGCGTAAACGGTAGTGTATCCGTTGGGGTGATCTATGTAGAGGGTGCGTCCGAATCCTGTGGCATCGATGTGAATTTTTGACACGAATCCATCTGCGGCAGCCAATATGGGCAGATTTACTTTTCCTTCTGTTCTGCAATCCAATCCCATGTGATAATGGTTGGGTCTCAGCTCTCCGAAATTGGCAACTATGGCAGGAATGCTTTTAACAGGCCAAGTAAAATAGCCTTGTGGATAATCTTTGGGTGTAAAGAGTTGAGCCTCAGTTGGAGTTACGATGTTAATCATCATCAACATCAAAAAACCAAAACAAAAACGGGTCGAATTCATATTTGCAAAAATAGATTATAAAATCAACCCGTTTCATGACGAAAGTTGCGGTTCTGATTTTTATTCTTCGTATTTCATCAATAAAAATTTTTCAACCAAAACAATTCAGATTACTTTTGCTCGCTCATTTGAGCATTATCCCACTATGCCAAAAGATAACTCCATTCAATCGGTATTGATTATCGGAAGCGGTCCCATAATCATCGGTCAAGCTTGTGAATTTGATTACAGCGGAACACAAGCCGCCAGAAGTTTAAGAGAAGAAGGCGTAAAAGTCATTCTCATCAACAGCAATCCAGCTACCATCATGACCGATCCAATGATGGCAGACAGGGTTTATCTTCTGCCGCTTACCGTCGAAAGCATCGAACAAATACTAGAAGAAAATCAAATAGACGCAGTTTTGCCTACCATGGGTGGACAAACAGCGTTGAACCTATGCAAGGAAGTAGATGAACTTGGCATTTGGGAGAAAAACAAGGTAAGACTGATCGGTGTTGACATAAAAGCCATTGATAAAGCGGAAGATCGAGAAAAATTTAGACAATGGATGATTGAAATGGGCATTCCCGTTTGTCCGGCCAAAATCGCCAATTCATTTCTCGAGGGTAAAGAGTTTGCGCAAACCATTGGATTCCCACTCGTACTTCGACCATCATTCACGTTGGGAGGAACAGGCGGAGGCATTGTTTTCAAAAAAGAAGAGTTAGACGAGGCGTTAAATAATGGACTTAAAGCATCGCCCATACACGAGGTTTTAGTAGAAAAGGCGGTTTTGGGATGGAAGGAATATGAGTTGGAATTGTTGAGAGACAATGCCGATAATGTAGCCATTATTTGTACCGTGGAAAATTTCGATCCAATGGGTGTACATACGGGAGACAGCATCACGGTTGCTCCTGCGATGACGCTTTCGGATACAGCGTATCAATTGATGCGCAACACGGCCATTCGCATGATGCGTAATCTGGGCAATTTTGCTGGAGGTTGTAATGTTCAGTTTGCAATGAACCCTCAAACCGAAGAAATTATTGTTGTAGAAATAAATCCAAGGGTGAGTCGTTCTTCTGCGCTTGCCAGTAAAGCAACGGGTTATCCAATTGCTAAAATTGCAGCCAAGCTTGCATTAGGGTATAATTTGGATGAATTAAAAAACCAGATTACTCAATCTACCTCTGCTTATTTTGAGCCTGCACTGGATTATGTAATTGTGAAAATCCCACGTTGGAATTTTGATAAATTTAAAGGCGCGAATGATACACTCGGATTTCAGATGAAAAGTGTGGGAGAGGTAATGGGAATTGGAAGAAGTTTTGCTGAAGCCATACAAAAAGCATGTCAGAGTTTAGAAAATGAAGCCGTTGGATTGGGATATTATGGTAAAAGTTTGATGCACAGCGACGAACTTTTAGAGTACATAAAGATTCCGAAATGGGATAGGTTATTTAGGATAAAAGATGCTTTGATGGCAGGTGCCAGTGTAAAAAGAATTTGTGAGAACACAGGTATTGATCGTTGGTTCATTTATCAAATACTTGAAATTTGCGAGTGCGAGAAAAAAATCGCAAACTACGACGTTAAAACCTTGCCTGATGATTTGTTGACTGAGGCAAAACAACTCGGATTTAGCGATGAACAGATTGTTCGCGTCATGCGCGATGGCGATGCAGAAGCATTGTATGAGCGAAGAAAAAAAATGGGATTAACCAGGGTATTCAAAATGGTTGATACTTGTTCGGCAGAATTTGAAGCACGCACACCCTATTTTTATTCCACATTCGAACAAAAAGCTGTTGAAGGAAGTTTAATGGCTAATGAATCGGTTCGTTCCGAAAAGAAAAAAATTATTGTCTTGGGTAGCGGTCCCAATAGAATCGGACAAGGCATTGAATTTGATTATTGTTGTGTTCATGGGTTATTGGCCATTAAAGAAAGTGGCTACGAAGCCATCATGGTGAATTGTAATCCAGAGACCGTTTCTACCGATTTTGATATTGCCGACAAACTTTATTTTGAGCCCGTATTCTGGGAACATCTTTGGGAAATTATCGAACACGAAAAACCAGAAGGGGTGATTGTGCAGTTGGGTGGACAAACCGCTTTGAAATTGGCGAAGAGATTGCATGAAAAAGGAATAAAGATTATAGGGTCTTCATATGATAGCATGGACATTGCAGAGGATCGTGGGCGATTCAGCGATTTGCTCAAAGCGCTTTCCATACCTTATCCGAAGTACGGTACTGCTTACAATACAGATGATGCAATTGAAGTTGCGCAAGAAGTGGGATACCCGGTTTTGGTTCGTCCGAGTTATGTACTTGGTGGACAAAGAATGCGTATTGTGATCAATGATGAGGAGTTGGAAAAAGGCGTATTGAGTTTGTTGAAGCATTTGCCAGGCAATAAAATTTTGATTGACCATTTCCTTGATCGTTGTCAGGAGGCGGAAATTGATGGGATATTCGACGGAACCGATTTTCATGTGATGGGCGTAATGGAGCACATTGAACCTGCGGGCATTCATAGTGGAGACAGCAATGCCGTTTTACCACAGTTCAATTTGAGTCCACTGATTGTACATACGATGGAGGAATATGCGGAGAAGATAGCAAGAGCTTTGGATATCCGAGGATTGATTAACATTCAGTTTGCGATCAAAGATGGTAATGTGTATGTGATAGAAGCCAATCCACGTGCTTCGAGAACCACTCCGTTCATTGCAAAAGCATATCAAATACCATACCTCAACGTCGCAACCAAAGTGATGATGGGCGTGGCAAAACTGAAAGACTTCACTTTTAAAAAGAACCTGAAAGGATTTGCCATCAAAGAACCTGTATTCTCATTTAATAAGTTTCCTGGCGTAAATAAAGAACTCGGTCCGGAAATGAAAAGTACGGGAGAAGCCATCCGATTCATCAAAGATTTGAAAGATCCTTATTTCAGACAGCTATATAAGGAAAGATCGATGCATTTGAGCAAATAAAATATATTCGTTCTGTTGTCGGTTGGGAAACCGACAACGTAAAATTTCTTCACTTCGTTGTTGTTGGTTGAAAACCGACGACGTAAATTTTTTTCACTAAAGTTTATTCAAACTCCTGCTGCCTAGATTTGGGCATGCGGGAGTTTTTATTTTGAGGTATTTGTCAAAATTATTCAATACTCCAAATTAAAAAGGATTAAAAATAGTTTCTTTAAAAGGAAACATTTAATTTTATAAACGGAAGAAATGAAAGAAAGATTTGAAGTGATTTTTCTACCTGATGCGGTCGATTTTATGAACCAAATGGAAGAAAATGCAAGAGAAAAAATGTATTTCAACATCAGAAAAGCACAGGTTAAAAATGACAACCAAATATTTAAAAAGCTGAACAAAAATATCTGGGAGTTCAGGTGCGAATATCAGCATCAGGCGTATAGATTGTTTTCATTTCTTGAAAAGTCAAATAACAAAATCAGAATGATTGTAGCCACTCATGGAATGGTTAAAAAATCACAGAAAACACCGACAAATGAAATCGACAAAGCCGAACAAATCAGAAAAAAATATTTACAACAAGCCTATGAAAAATAAATTGAAAACGGTTTCCTTGGATACCATGATCAATAAACACATTGGCAAACGTGGCACAACAAGAAGGGAGACTTTTGAAAACGAATTGAAAATAGAATTGTTGGGTAATGCCATCAAAGAGGCAAGGCAGCAACAAAACATGACTCAGGAAAAACTCGGCACTTTGGTAGGTGTTCAAAAAGCACAAATCTCAAAAATTGAAAACAGTTTTACCAATGCCCGTTTTGATACGATATTAAAAGTGTTTGATGCGCTGGGTGCAAGGATAACATTCAATGTGGTGATGAAATAAAGGGCCTTTATCAAAATTTTCCTACACAAGCTTTTTTATTGGCGCCGGTCTGCGACCGGTTTCCAAAAAAGTTAAAGGACTCTGTCCTAATGGAATTTTTTATTTTGTAAATTTTAAAAAAAGGGATAAAATCCTTTTGCTCTGCTTGACACCGGTTGCAGACCGGCGCCAGTTTGGGATATATTCGTTCTGTTATCGGTTGAAAAACCGACGACTTAAAGTTTCTTCACTAAAATTTATTCAAACTCCTGCCGCTTATTTTAGCATATGCAGGAGTTTTTTATACCCATTTGGAAAAAAGCCATTTTCTTTAGGATACTGTTGTTTTTTATAATAGGGATAGTAACACAGCGTTCCCTTAATTTTCATCCATTTTTATTATGGACATTCCTTTTTTTCATTTCATCGCTTTTGTTTCTCTTTCGTTTTCTTTCTTTTCAATTTCAATTCCGTCTCCGTATTATTCCTTCTTTCATTGTATTTACAGCTATCGTACTAACAGGCATGCTGTTGCTTTCAATGTCAGACCCAAGAATCGATAAATCGTATTTCGGGAACAAGTTAAAAAAAGAAAATTCCTTGATCGTTACCCTAACAACAGAACCCAAATATGGAGAAAAGCAAATCCGTTTTATTGCCGAAGTGAATGCGATTCGTGATGATTCTTCCTGGAAAAAAGCGACAGGAAAAATAATGATCAAATTCAAAACAAGCGACACGAATATCATACCGAACATCGGCTCCACTCTGGTCGTAAAAAAAGCAGTCCAAAAAATCATAGGAAATAAAAATCCAGGTGGATTTCAGGCGGATGAATACTATGAAACAAAAGGTGTTTTTCATCAGATGAGTCTTACAAGCAAAGACTTTCGAAAAATGGGTACAGACTCATCAATATGGCTTCGAAAAGCAATTTTGAAATGGAGAAATCAGCTCTTACATCAATTGCAACAAGCCTTGCCCTCTGATAAAAAAGTCATTGGCATCGCAGAAGCTTTACTTATCGGATATCAAGAAGATTTAGACCCCGAATTGATGCAGGCATATAGCCGAACCGGTGTGGTTCATATCATCGCTATTTCCGGACTACATGTAGGAATCATTTATGCTGTTTTGTGGTGGATACTCGGAAACATACCGTTTATGCATAAACGCACTTGGATTAAGTGCTTGTCGATTCTTATTTTTTTATGGATTTTCACGCTTGTCTCTGGCGCATCCCCCTCAGTGCTTCGAAGCACGGTCATGTTTTCTGTATTGTTGATTGGCAAACCATTCGATAGAAAATTAAGTGCATTTTCTGCTTTGCTTTTATCCGCATTCATTCTTCTGGTTTTTGATCCTTACTTGCTCTGGAATTTAGGATTTCAACTGAGTTACATTGCCGTAACAGGCATCTTGTTTTTACAAAAACCAATTCATTCTTTTCTAAAAATGAAATACAAATTTGTTCATCCCATTTCAGAAATGATTTCGGTTACGCTTGCCGCACAATTGGCTACCATGCCAGTCACTTTGTTCTATTTCCATCAGTTCCCCAACTATTTTCTGATCGCCAATCTCATTGCTGTCCCGCTTTCAACAATAATCTTGTTTTTGGAAATCGGAATGATGCTGACTTTCCCTTTCAAATCCATTTGCTTATTTCTCGGAAAAATTACATCAAGCTCAATCAGATGGATGAATACAATCACAGGAACCATTGATGCTTGGCCTTATTCAAACATTGATTCCATCCATTTCAATGTATTATCTCTTGTGTTGTTGTACGGATTTATTATTTTCCTCATGCTTTTACTCAGGCAACAAAAAAGAGTTTACTTTTTCTCACTGATCATTTGGTTCTCACTGAGTTCAATGGCATACTCCATAAATGAGATAAAAAGCCAATATCAAATCGGATTTATCGTCCCTCATCAATACGAAAAAACGAGTCTATTTTTTTTAAAGCGAAATAAACTATTCGGATTTTCTACCATGAATCCAAATGAAGAAGACAAAAGATGGGTTGGCTTAAAAAAAGGAATTTGTACGTCTTACCAAATTGACACCGCGCAAATATTTCATTTTGCGGAAGAAAAAAACCAATTCTTAGAAATAGAGGGGAAACGCATTTTATTGTTAGTTAACAATAAATTAATCTATGATACAGCCCATATTCCATGCGTTGATTTTTTGATTTTATCTGAGAATCCACGTGTTGAAATAAAAAAGCTCATTGCTTATGCTCAACCATCGCAAATTATTTTTACGGCTTCCAATTTGAAATGGAATATTGAAAGATGGGAAAAAGAGCTCGATTCTTTACCTTTGCGCAAATTTTCCATAGCAAGCCAAGGTGCTTTCATTCAATAGCGATTGACTTGTCAAATCATACATCATTCATATCATGAAAAAAATACAATCCGCACTCATTTCCGTTTTTTATAAAGATGGATTAGAACCAATCGTTCGTTTATTGCATGAGCAGGGAACCATCATTTATAGCACGGGAGGAACACGCGATTTTATTGAGCGCCTTCAAATTCCTTGTGTACCGGTGGAATCATTAACGGGATTTCCTTCTATTTTGGGAGGCCGAGTAAAAACATTGCATCCTCTTGTTTTTGGTGGCATTTTAGGAAAACGCGCAGATGAAACCCATCAACAAGAAATGTTAGAGCATCATATTCCTGCAATGGATCTTGTGATTGTAGATCTTTATCCTTTCGAAGAAACCGTGGCTTCATTCGGCGAAAATCCGCCAGAAGATGAATCGCCAATCATTGAAAAAATTGACATTGGCGGACCATCCATGATTCGTGCCGCTGCAAAAAATCACCAAGATGTGGTTGTGATTGCGTCTAAAAATGAGTACTCGTTTTTGGAACAAGTACTCAGAGATCAAGAAGGACAAACGAGCTTCGAGCAACGCCGTTATCTGGCAGCAAAAGCATTTGACATTTGTAGCCACTACGACAATGCCATTTCAAACTATTTCAACCAAACCAGTTTCGAAACGCCATTTGCAAAGGAAAAAAGAATCTTGAGATATGGAGAAAATCCACACCAGAAAGCGGTTTACTATGGAAACGTAGATGAGATCTTTACTCAACTTCATGGTAAAGCACTTTCTTACAACAACTTGGTTGATGTGGATGCGGCGATGCAACTTATAGCAGAATTTGATCAAACCACTTTTGCCATCATCAAGCACACCAATGTGTGTGGGGTTGCGCAAGATTCAGTTTTATCTAATGCATGGAATCTCGCATTGGCAGGAGATCCTGAGAGTGCTTTTGGTGGCGTATTGGTTTGTAATGCAGCACTTGATGAGTCTACGGCATCTCTGATCAGCGAACTGTTTTTCGAAGTGTTGATTGCACCTTCTTTTTCGCAAAAGGCTATGGAAATCCTAACAACCAAGAAAAATCGCATTCTACTTCAATACAAAAAACTGCCACAATCTAAAACCCAATATCGCAATTTGCTCAATGGTATTTTGGCGCAGGATACCGACAATGGCAATACATTGGTATGGAAGGAAGTTGGGGGTCGCGAAACTTCAGCATCAGAAAAAGCATCTTTATCGTTTGCAAACATCATTTGCAAGCATTTAAAAAGCAATGCCATCGCATTGATAAAAGACCGTCAGTTGGTTGGAAAAGGTTGCGGACAAACGAGCAGAATTGACGCCTTGCGTCATGCCATCGATAAAGCCAAACAATTCAATTTCGATTTGTCAGGTGCTGTGCTTGCGAGTGATGCCTTTTTCCCATTTGATGATTGCATAAAAATTGCGCATGAGGCAGGAATATCGTCTTTCATACAGCCCGGCGGATCCATTCGTGATGCAGATTCAATTAAATATGCGACAGAAAATAATCTCTCAATGGTAATCACCGAAATGAGGCACTTTAAACATTAATATTGACATCCATCACAAAGCAAAAAAGCATCAACGCCGGTTATCTGGCTTTGGGTATCACGAGTACGGTATGGGGAACCACATGGGTTGCCAGCAAATATGCCCTTCAACATTTGCCCGCGCTTCAATTGGCTGCAATCAGACAACTCATTGCAGGGTCATGTTTTTTATTTTATTTTCTGGTTGTTAAAAAGCAAAATCTTCCCAGTCTATCAGATTTGAAATCGATGTTTATCATGTCGCTTTTGATGATGGTATTTGCGAATGGACTGAGCACATGGGGACTCAAGCATATACCCACCGGATTGGGCTCGCTGATTGGTGCGCTTTATCCTATGAGTGTTTGGTTGATAGAACGGTTCGTGTATAAAAAAAAGGTGGGCAATTCGTTCACCATCATTGGATTGATTTTGGGTGTTGTGGGGATAGGCTTCGTCTTTTACCAAAACATGTTTGCGACAGTTACCAAAGAGCTTATTTTCGGACTGGTGCTGTCGGTTTTTGCCATGCTTTCTTGGAGCTTGGGAACCTTGTTTCTTTCAAGTCATAAACTAACCGTAAATCCGTACCATGGTATGGGATGGCAAATGATGATGGGCACTATCATGCTCAGTCTTTTATCCTGGATTACCGGAGAACATATACCCATTGCTGAGATCAATACCGAAGGCTGGCTCTCGATTCTTTATCTAGCCATCTTTGGATCTGTAATGACTTTTGTTGCTTTCATCTATTCTCTGAATAAACTACCAGCTACCATTTCTTCTTTGTATGCTTATTTCAATCCCATTGTCGCTTTGTGGATGGCTTCTTGGTGGCTGAAAGAAAAACTTACTTCCGAATTATTTATTGGCGCACTTATTACACTAACCGGTGTATACATGGTAAACCACAGCATTAAAAAAGACCGCGAAAAACTTATTGTTGAGTCTGAGGTATAACATTTTCGAATAACATTCTCCAATCATTCCCATCCGCATCTTTTGTAAGCAAATGATTGTGAAAAACGGAAATGAATAATCCGTTTGTTTCTTTACAAACATTGAGGTGTTCGATGAATTTTATTTTCGCTTCGGCTGCTGTTATTTTTTCTTCAAATATGGAATTGGCATCCATGTAGCTGAATGGGAAAATGCGGAGTTGAGTTGTTGTATCATTTAAAACATCAAACCATAAAAAGCTTCCTGCAAAAGACGCACGAAAGCCGTTGATGCTGCCGTATCCCATGCTGTATTCTTTTTCAATCCCACATTCAGCAAGTGTTCTGTATGTTTCGGGCAATGAAAACCTGAGGTAGTGCTGCCTTGATCTTACAATTTCAGTTTTGGTAATTTCGGACAGGTTCTTTAATTCGGAATCAATCTGTTTCGGTTGATCCATGCTGTAATAAGATGGATGAATTCCTGTTTTGTGTTTTTTTGATATCCGTTGAATCTGCTTCATCCATTCAGGATGATTTGGATGAATATTTTTGTCGAATGCAGATCTCGACTTAGCCAATAGAAAAAAGTAAATACCATTCAATTTCCACTTTTCGTTTATTTCAGACAAGAAATCAAATTGATCAAAGGGGTCTTTTTGTAAACCGGACAAAACCTTAAGTCTTTCCAATGAAGGACTTTTTAAAAATCCGAAAAGATTACGAAATAAACCTTTGTTTTGGTAAGACCAAGCCATGTCTATGTCGTAGGTTACTATGGATTGAAAGACAGGTGAATTAAAATGTACATTTTTGAATCGAAGCTGAAGTGCTTTTTTAAATTCTTTGATCCAAATGTTTATGAGTGGCTGATCCAGAAAATCGTTTTTAAATGCAAGTGATGCGGTGTGAGGAAATCTTCCGAATGCGTCTTTTTGATGTGGAAGATATTCTTCGTAACGACTGAGCAGGTAAAAGCAAGCAGAAAAAAGGTCGAATGTAAAATCGTATCCGGGTTCGTTAAAAAAAGATTTTATTTTCTGTGAAGGTTCAAATTGACTTTGAAATGATTCAACATTTATTTCTTGCGGATGTATGTCTTGTTCGAATAAAAGACCGCGACAAGGAAGATTAAAGGTTTTTAAATGGGATTGTGAAACACCATATCCGATTACGCAAGTTTCTGAATTGAATTCGAAATTTTCTTGTGCTACGATGATTTGATAATCAACACCCAACTGTTCGGAAAAGATAAATTGACAAATGAATTCCAGTCTATTGGATCTATATGGAGATAAGATGATGATCATTTCGACTTGAACATTTTAGTCTCTTTTGTTTTTCTGTCTTTCTTTCCAGAGTTGATTGAATGTTTTCGGACTAAAACGCAAAGGGGCTCTTTCTTTACTCCAGTTGGGGAAGAGAGATTGTATCACTTTATTTTTAATGGTGCTGTTTCCTGTATTCATCAAGGTTCTGTGCATGCTTGCTAATTTCCAAGCTTTCCAAGCCCATTTTTCGGTGATGGGGCCCAATCCGGAGGCGGATGCTTTGTGACGATTGTCGAGCAACAATTCATGAAGCTCAATTTTTACTGCACACACTTCGGTACAATTCCCGCAAAGCGATGATGCAAAACTCAAGTGATTGTAATCCTTTAAATCTGTTAGATTGGGTGTAATCACACTTCCAATAGGACCACTATAGGTTGTTCCGTATGCGTGTCCGCCGATGTTTTTATAAACAGGACAGGCATTTAAGCAAGCGCCGCATCGAATACAGTAAAGACTTTGTCTTTGAATAGGATCTTTTAAAATTTCTGTTCTTCCATTATCCAGAAGAATGACAATCATTTCTGAAGGTCCGTCTGTTTCATTTTTTTGGCGAGGGCCAGTGATGATGGAGTTGTAAACGGTCAGATTTTGTCCGGTACCAAACGTACTGAGTAAGGGCCAGAAAAGGGAGAGGTCTTCCAGTGAGGTGAGTACTTTTTCTATTCCAACGATTGCGATATGCGTGTCGGGGAAAGCACAACTCAGGCGAGCGTTACCCTCATTTTCTGTGATGGCAATTCCACCGATATCCGGGATGATGAAATTTGCACCTGTTATTCCAACTTCAGCTTCTTTGTATTTTTTGCGAAGTATGTTTCTTGCAACTTGGGTGAGTTGTTCTGGATTAAGGTTTGGGTCGGTTCCTAATTTTTCGGCGAATAGTTTGGCAACATCCTCCTTGCTTTTATGCATGGCTGGAGTTACGATGTGATAAGGCGCTTCGCCGTCCAATTGTTGAATGTATTCGCCAAGATCTGTTTCTACACTCTCTATTTCATTTTCTTCTAGTACGTCATTGAGGTGAATTTCCTCGGTGACCATACTTTTGCTTTTTACGACAGACCTACATCTTTTTTCTTTACAGATTGCAACTATGGCATCGGTTGCTTGTTTTGTATTTTCTGCCCAAATAACCCGACCTCCGTTGGAAACAAAATTTCGCTCAAAAGTTTCAAGCATCTTATCTAACTGCTCAATGGCCCTCCATTTGGTATTTTTGGC
>JBDLUO010000100.1:0-5277 GCA_039805285.1 Bacteroidota bacterium | reverse complement strand
ATCGATGATCCTTTGGCTTATTAAAATAATTGGTAACCATGATCTGCATTTGCTCAGCATCATCATCCCAATTGATGAAATGCTCTTCTATATGGGAAATAAAATCTTCATTTGGAAGCAGTAAATCATCAAAAATAAATTGAAGCATTTTACGCTCAGATTTTGAATCTCTTTCAAGGGATTCGGTATACTCTTTGTATTCATCTGTAGCGATTAGCTTGATGTAGCATTTTTTGATTAAATCTTGGTCTATGAGATTAGCCAATTTTGAATCCTTCACTATTTTTATAAAGCTTGGATTTTCGATTGTTTTCCACAACAATTCGTTGCCAGAAATCTTGGTGTTGATGTTGAGGTCTTTTTCGGAAGGAAGGTGTTTACTAGCCTTTTGGTGAGAATCAATTTCGGCGTAACGAGCCACTTCGGTCACAAAAAGAATCAGATAACTGTATAAATCTCTGGTTTCATTTATCTTGTCTTTCAGGATAGTGGTTAATGCGGATGTTTCTTGGATGTTTTGTGAACTATCCATAGAATACAGGGTTTGCATAACTTTAACCCTTATGTTTCTTCTGCTAATCATTTTGGTACCAAAAATTGAAGCGCAAAGGTAAGCCATTTATGGCTTTTGAATCTGTGTTGCGAGAATTGAATGAAAAATTGTCGCATTTGTATGAAAATGGACTGACAGGTTGGTAAATCCTATGTCAACTATTCCATTTATCCAGTTTGGTATGAAATTCGTTGATGGTGGTTTACGCAAACATCTATTCAAATTAAAAAATAAAAAAATGGCAAAAAAGTTGAGCATTACTCCATTGCACGACAGAGTTATTGTAAAATCAGCAGCTGCTGAAGAAAAAACAGCTGGCGGAATCATCATTCCAGATACGGCAAAAGAAAAACCACAACGTGGAACTGTTGTTGCTGCTGGTCCGGGTAAAAAAGACGAACCTGTTACAGTAAAATCAGGAGATACCGTTTTGTATGGTAAATACGCTGGAACAGAAATTTCTGTAGATGGTATAGATTATTTGATCATGAGAGAGAGTGATATTTTGGCTATTATCTGATTATAGTTCAGAAATAGTTTGCGAAAGTCCAGACTTTGGGAAAATGAGTAAACAAATCCTTGAATTCCCTTTTAAATCAACGTAAAAGAAAAAAAATAAGAACATGGCTAAAATGATTTACTTCGACATCGAAGCAAGAAACAGAATGAAAAAAGGGGTTGATACCCTTGCTAATGCGGTAAAAGTTACCCTTGGTCCAAAAGGACGTAACGTAGTAATTGATAAAAAATTCGGAGCTCCGCAAGTAACCAAAGATGGTGTAAGTGTTGCTAAAGAAATCGAATTAGAAGACCCAATTGAAAACATGGGTGCTCAAATGGTGAAAGAAGTTGCTTCCAAAACAGCTGATATTGCTGGGGATGGTACAACTACCGCAACCGTACTTGCGCAGTCTATCATCAGCGAAGGACTTAAAATGGTGGCTGCTGGTGCAAATCCAATGGATTTGAAAAGAGGAATTGACAAGGCGGTTTCTTTGGTGGTAGAAAACCTAAGAGGGCAATCTCAAACCGTAGGAAACGACAGCAAAAAAATACAACAAGTAGCTACCATTTCTGCAAACAACGATGAAACAATCGGAAAACTTATTGCAGAAGCATTTGCTAAAGTGGGTAAAGAAGGCGTTATCACTGTTGAAGAGGCGAAAGGAACAGATACAACAGTTGAAATTGTAGAAGGAATGCAATTCGACAGAGGTTATGTTTCACCTTACTTCGTTACCAACAGCGAAAAGATGGAAACGGAAATGCAAAATCCATACATCCTGATTTACGATAAAAAAATATCAGCGATGAAGGATATCCTTCACATTTTGGAGAAAGCGGCTCAAAGTGGTCGTCCCCTTTTGATTATCGCTGAAGATTTGGAAGGTGAAGCTTTGGCTACCTTGGTTGTGAACAAACTAAGAGGTACAATTAAAGTTGCCGCAGTAAAAGCACCTGGATTTGGCGACAGAAGAAAAGAAATGCTTCAAGATATCGCTATTCTTACAGCCGGTATCGTTATTAGCGAAGAGCAAGGATACAAATTAGAAAACGCCGATTTGAGTTATCTCGGACAAGCGGCTTCGGTTACCATCAACAAAGACAATACAACCATCGTTGGTGGTAAAGGTAAAAAAACTGAAATCACAGCTCGTGTGAATCAAATTAAAGCTCAAGTAGAAAATACAACCAGCGATTACGATCGTGAGAAGTTGCAGGAAAGACTTGCTAAATTAGCAGGTGGTGTTGCTGTGTTATATGTTGGTGCAGCTACAGAGGTTGAAATGAAAGAAAAGAAAGATCGTGTGGATGATGCATTACATGCAACTCGTGCAGCAGTTGAAGAAGGTATCGTTCCAGGTGGTGGTGTAGCGTATATCCGTGCGGTTAGCAGCTTGGATGCCAAAGTAAAAGGACAAATTGCAGATGAGCAAACAGGTATGCAAATTGTTCGTCGTGCGCTAGAAGAGCCAATGCGTACATTGACTTCTAATGCAGGTATCGATGGTTCTATTGTGGTACAAAGAATCAAAGAAGGCAAAGGCGATTTCGGATTTAACGCTCGCACAGAAACCTATGAAAACTTGTTTAAGGCAGGTGTAATCGATCCAACTAAAGTAAGTCGCGTTGCTTTGGAAAACGCAGCATCAATCGCTGGAATGTTGTTGACAACAGAATGTGTGATTGCTGACAAACCTAAAAAAGAAGAACCACACATGCATGGCGGAGCGCCTGATATGGGTGGAATGGGTTATTAATTCCCAACACAATCATAACGAAACTGCCCTTGAATTTTCAAGGGCAGTTTCGTTATATGTCGATATGTATTTTAGAAGGAATGATTCTGTTAATGTACAATGATGGTGCTACTAATATTCCATCTTAATGTCAAATTCGAATCTTTTGTAATAAAATTCAATTGTTCTTGATTCTAGAAACAAACGATTAACGTATAGTTTCTACATAGGCAGATTTTCCAAAAATCGTTTTTACGGAGTCGCGTAAACGAGCGCTGTCAGACAAGTTGCCTTTTACGGGCAAAGCAATTCTGTATTTCATTGAGTCTGAAGTCATCAATTTAATCTGTTTCGCAAAAGGAAGTACCACAAGTCTGGAATAACCCCTTTGTGCAGATTCCAAATCTGAGTAAGTTCTTACCACGACTAAAAATTCATTTTGATTGATAGCAGGTATAGAATCTTTCACCGGAAGAACGGCAGAGGTATCAGCATTCACAACTGTTTTTTGTGTGTCTGCAGTTGACTGCGTTTCAGGAGTCTGAGGCATTGTAGGTTTAGTTTCTGTGACCTCCACAAGCGATTCGTCTTTTTGTAAAAAGTAGTATACTACAGATCCAGCTAAAGCCAATAAAACGAAAACGATCAAAATAGGAATCCATTTTTTCGAGTTGTTTCCGCTCTTTTTTTTGGCAGAAAAATCGATTCTCGTTTTGTAATTTTCAGCTTTTTTTTCTGCTGATTTGTATTTGTTTTTTAGCGGATTAGGGTCTGATTTTTCAGGAATGTATTCTCCTTGAAAAAAAGAGTATGTACCGTCTTGCTTATTGATGAGGTAACCAAGCCCCCTGATCACCATTGGCTTTCCGATGTTTAGAAATTGCTTTCCTAGCATACTGAAAGATTCTAAATCTGAAGTTGCCAAAGGGCGAATTTTTCCAGATTCATTTACGATAAAATCGATGAAGTCAGGATCTGATTTTTCATTTTTATCGCTCACAAAAGTGATGCTATCTTCGGCAAATGGAGATATGATTTCATCTTCTTCTGATACTTCTTTGAGTCTGCCATCAAAACTAAAATGACCAATAGATTCTAATGACACTTGTTTATTCAGTTCAAGAAAACTGACGATGAGCGTTTCTACTTTCATGTGATGGGGGTGTAAGTACTAATGCAATATATTTCTTATTTCGGAAATTGTTTTCATTTGGATTAAATTTGTGTCATGTTGACAACAGAAGAAACTGAGTTTTTGAAATTTTGGGGGGAGGTTCGCATGGAATACAGTCAAACCTCCAGCAAGGTAAAGCGAGGTATACCAGCTGCTTTGTTGTTTTCGCTTTCGATTTTAGGATCTCTCGTTCTGGTTTTCTTTTTCTCTCCGGAATGGTATACGAAAATATCACAGCAGGCAAGCGGGTCTACGATAGCGATTCTTGTTGCCATTATTCTTACTGCTTTTTTCTTTTCTTACATACGCATGCATTACCAATGGGAGATGAATGAACAATACTTTCAAGAACTGAAATATAAGTTGAACAAAAAAGACATTGAAAAACAAAATACAACGATATGAAAAACAGATTTCTTATTTTGATGCTGATTGTTTTACCATTCGGATTAAGCTCTTGTTTTAAGGAGGAATGCGGTTACATAGACCAACAATATGTTGCTTCTTCAAGTGAGATTGCTTACATGGATAATTTTTTCACCACGAATAACATAACAGGACTAACCCAGCATTCAAGTGGTGTGTATTATAAAATAACCTCAGAAGGAACAGGAACAAATCCGAATTTATGCAGTAACATACTGGTAAATTACAGCGCTTTCAGATTTGGTTATGGCAATGCTTTCGATAGCTTTCTTGAACCTGAAGGAATACCATTTGTGCTTGGACGTTTGATTGTTGGGGTACAAAAAGTTATGCCTTTGGTTAAAGCAGGCGGATCGATTACGATGTACATACCACCATCATTGGCTTATGGAAGCGAGGCGCAAAGAGATCAGCTTGGAAACATCATTTTGCCGGCAAATTCTTACATCAGATTTGACATGTCTTTAAAAGCGGTTCTTTAGTATAAAATCAATAACACACATTTAACGTGAATCAGGAATCCATATCGGTGTTTGATATTTTTAAAATTGGAATTGGTCCGAGTAGTAGCCATACACTTGGTCCGTGGAGAGCCGCCTTGAAATTCGTTGAATTTCTTGAAACGCATAACCATTTGGACGATTTGGTTGAATTACACGTTTATTTGTATGGTTCATTGGCAAAAACAGGTAAGGGACATGGAACAGACATTGCGGTTCAACTCGGCTTACTGGGAGAAGATCCCGTGACGATGAAAGTGGAGGATGTACAGAAACGAATAGACGAAATTACAAGAGAACTTAAAATCAATGTAGGTGGTAAAAAAAGCATTGCATTCATTCCTGGAGAGCATGTTGTTTTTCACATTACGGAGTCATTGCCGT
>JBDLUO010000099.1:0-3693 GCA_039805285.1 Bacteroidota bacterium | reverse complement strand
GACAGTATCCATTCCCAACAACCACGACTCATACGTAGGCAAAGCCTCTTCCGTAATGGTGTCACCAATCAATACCGCCCAATAATCATACGGCAATTCATTCGCTGCTTCTTGCAACAATTTCACTTCTTGGAAAAAATTGTCCTTGGTAGAATCCGGAAGCATATCTGAAGGCTGCCAATTAGAATCAATCGGATTTAAAAAATCCTTCATGTAGCCATCCATATTTTTGGCTAGCTCAGACATTACTTCAAGACGTGTGTGAAATTGAGACATAAAGATGCTTGGTTAACAATAAAGTCTCAATATACGAGAAAAATTAGCAAAAAGGCTGAAATTTCACAAAATCAAAACCCGATCCACTTATTTGCAATACATATGCTTGTCTAAATTCTGGACTGAACCAATCTCCCAAGTTGTAATATGACACACCAGCATCTAAATGTAAATTAACCGCATGATGCCGATGACCACAAATATATGCTTGTATTCCTTTTTGAGTTGATTGGTCAGCTAACATACGTTCTTTAATGGCCAAAACGATATAGTCTGTTTCTGAATTAAATAAGACCTCTCCATTTTTAATGGCTGTAGTTTTTCGAGTACCTGACCATAAATGAGCCAATCTTACCCCAAAATCAGGGTGCAAATAACGAAACATAAATTGAGCTACAGGATTCAGGAATATCTTTTTAAGTAGTTTATATCCATAATCTCCTGGACCAATACCATCACCATGTCCTATGCAAACGCGCGTTACCTGGTTTGTAAACTGAAATTCAAAATCATTCAATTCCCGATATATTTTAGCGTTGCACTCATCACGTAGATAATCATTCATCCAAAGATCATGATTGCCTACAAACACATGAATGCGCACACCCATGTCAGCTAAAGATGCTAGCTTTCCCAAAAATCGAATAAAGCCTTTCGGAACAACGAGCTTATATTCAAACCAAAAATCAAAAACATCTCCCACCAAAAATAAGTCGGATGCGTCCGTTGAAATTTGATCCATCCAAGCGATTAATTGCTTTTCTCGAATACGCGACTCTTCCGCATTAGGAAAGCCTAAATGCATATCTGAAATACAATAAATCTTTTTTCCCTCAGGGATTTGCAAGGTAATCATATACAAAAAAAATGGGGCGGGAATTCCCACCCCATTGGCTAATCTTCTTTTTTAGGACTCCGCTTTCTCGGAGCTGCTTTCTTAACTGGAGTAGGTTTAGTCTCCACTTCTTTGGATTTAACAACAGTTTTCTTTGCTGTTTGCTTTTTCTCCTCAGCTAACTGGCGCTCATCTTTAGCATCCTGACGCTTCTTCTCCGTTTCTCCTTTAATAAACTCTTGGTAAGATGTTAATTGTTCAAAAGGCCGTGGTCCAACTAAGGCCTCTAAATCACTTTGGAACAAAACCTCTTTTTCTAAAAGTTGCTCAGCCAAAATGGTCAGCTTATCTTTTTTAGATTGCAATAACTTCTTCGTTCGCGTATAGGCCTCTGCAATAATTTTACGTACCTCTTCATCAATTTCGCGCGCTGTCGTCTCCGAATACGGCTTATTGAATTGATAATCTGAACCTTTGGAATCGTAATAAGAAATATTACCCAATTTTTCATTCATACCATACACTGTAACCATCGAATAAGCCAATTTAGTAATTCGCTCTAAATCATTCTGCGCTCCCGTAGAAATCTTGCCAAACACAATTTCCTCTGCTGCGCGGCCACCCAAGGTCACACACATCTCATCCATTAACTGTTCCGTACGATATAAAAATTGCTCTTTGGGTAAGTATTGCGCATAACCTAATGCTGCAACACCACGTGGCACAATCGATACTTTGACCAATGGATTGGCATGCTCTAAAAACCAACCAGCAATCGCATGACCCGCTTCATGAAAGGCTACAATTTTCTTTTCTAATGGATTAATGATCTTATTCTTCTTTTCTAAGCCACCAATCACACGATCCATTGCCTCTTGAAAATCATCCATATCCACCGCTGTCTTACTACGACGAGCAGCAATTAAAGCAGCCTCATTACATACATTGGCAATCTCTGCTCCAGCAAAACCAGGAGTTTGCGCCGACAACTCTTTCGGATCAATATCGGCAGCTAATTTCAACGGTTTTAAATGAACCTTGAAAATTGCTTCACGACCAATAATATCTGGTTTGTCAATCGAGATTTGGCGATCAAAACGACCTGGACGTAACAAGGCAGCATCCAAAACATCGGGACGATTCGTTGCCGCCATGATAATAATACCCGAATCCGTTGCAAATCCATCCATTTCAACCAACAATGAGTTAAGCGTATTTTCGCGCTCATCATTTGAACCTGGCATCTGTCCACGTCCACGAGAACGACCTACCGCATCGATCTCATCAATAAAAATAATACAAGGGGCTTTCTCTTTGGCTTGCTTGAATAAATCACGAACACGCGCAGCACCTACACCCACAAACATCTCTACAAAATCAGAACCAGATAAAGAGAAAAATGGCACACCAGCTTCACCTGCTACTGCTTTAGCTAGTAAGGTTTTACCGGTACCTGGAGGGCCAACTAAAAGTGCCCCCTTGGGAATTTTACCACCTAAATCCGTGAATTTCTTAGGAAATTTTAAAAACTCAACAATCTCTTGAATTTCCTCTTTGGCCTCATCAAGTCCTGCTACATCATCAAACGTAACTTTCACTTTTGACTCGCCTTCAATTAATGTTGCCCGACTGCGTCCAATATTGAAAATCTGGCCGCCACCACCACCGCTGCCTCCCATACGGAAAAACAAAAAGTAAAAACTAAGACCCATCAAGATGAAGAAACCCCAGGTTCCCAACCAATCCAATGGACCTGTACGTGTTTCAGGAGTAGCAAAAATGCGCTCATTTCGAGGAAAATCTTTTTGCCTATCTTCCAAAAAATGCTCGAAACCTTCCTTTGAAATAATGGAAAACTCAAAATGGGGACCTTGTTTTACAGAAATTAATCCTTGAGGCGAATTTTTGAAATACTTAGAAACAAAACTTGGCTTTAAACTTACCTCAACTAACTTATCATTCACAATGACAACCGACTCTACCTCTTTTTGAATCACCATAGACTCAAATTGACGTTGATTAATCTCTTGTAATGTGCGTTGCTTCGTGAAGAAAAACATACTGACCATCGCAATCATTAGACCGATAATCATCCAACTCTGCATTCCTCCAACTGGTTTTTTGGGTAAGCGTGGGGGCATCCCCGATAGTTTTTTGTTTTTAAAACTGTTTCCTTGTTTTGCCATTAGTTTGTTTAATTTGGGCTATTAACACACATCGAAGCAATTATAGTTCGATATTTGAAAAATTTATGCTTCTGGGATATACGTGAACTTCGCGTCCCCCCAAAGTTCCTCTAATTTGAAAAATTCACGCTTGTCCTTTAAGAAAACGTGAACGATGACATCGTAATAATCCATTAAAATCCATTCGCGATTCGCTTTCCCTTCTACCGCGTGCACATGAATCTTACCTGATTCCCAAACTTCTTTATCCACTGAATCCGCAATCGCTTCAATCTGAGTATCTGATGTACCAGAACAAACAACAAAAAAATCTGTAAATGAATTAGGTACTTCACGCAAGTCCATCACGACGATCTCTTGTGCCTTCTTTTCTTGCATTCCTTTCACCACCCAATT
>JBDLUO010000098.1:0-10762 GCA_039805285.1 Bacteroidota bacterium | reverse complement strand
CTGCCAAATGTCAAGAAGAAAAACAAAAGGGAATAGGTCTTTTTCATTTAGTTTTTTCATGGTCATATAATAGAGCGGCAACTGAAAAAACCATTTTATGCCGAACACAATTCCCGTAATTTGAACGTTGTAAAAAACTGCACTAACAATAAGTGCGGGATAGTAGAGGAACTGGGCAAGTGAATGGAGTCCAAGTAAGACTCTGTGCTTTTTCTTGTAGTATTTTGCGGTAGTGTAGTGTCTTTTCTTTTGTCTGATCCATTGTTTCCAAGTCTTTTCGGGCCTGCTTAAAGTGAATGAGTCTGGATCGATATTGATTTTGGTGTTTTCTTTGGTAGCGGCAATATTTACTAGCAGGTCATCATCACCACCTGGGATATTGTTGTGGGCAGAGAATCCTTTGTGTCTATAAAAAAGAGTTTTCTTGTAGCTTAAATTTCTTCCTACACCCATGTAAGGAATTCCGGCCAATGCATAACTGAGGTATTGTAGGGCAGAATAATAGGTCTCCCATCTGATCAGTTTATTTAGCAAAGACTTTTGTTTATGATAAGGACCATAGCCCAAAACGAGCTCTGTCTTGTCGTCGTAGGTGTCTTGCATAGAAGATATCCAATGTTCACTTGCAGGCAGACAATCAGCATCGGTAAGTAAAATAATTTCGTGTTTAGCAGATTTTACACCAATGGCCAGAGGGAATTTTTTACCGGGAATCATTTTTGCCTCCTGCGTTAGCTCGATGGGATTTAGCTGTTTATAGGTCTTTTGCAATGCCTCTAAAATATATTTGCTTTCATCAACAGAATTATCATTTACAACAATAACCTCGTGTGTGGTTGGATATTCTTGCAGCAAAACACCTGGAAGGTTATCGGCCAAGTTCTCGGCTTCATCTCTAGCGCAAATAACGATACTTACCGGGTGTGTTTGACGGCTTTCTTTCTTTTTTGTTTTAAAAAAAGCAAGACGTGAAAAAAAGAACAAGTGATAAAATGTTTGGATGAGGGTAACCAAACAAAGGATACAAAATACGAGATAGGGCCAATGCTCCTGAAGATTCAATTGATTCATTGCTGCAAAATTAAGGTTTAAGAAAGGACGGACATAATCGGATTGTCAAGCATTTATTAACAGTTATCTTTGCTTTTTTTGAATCAATTCCAAATGGCGAGATTAACATTTAAGTTAGAAAAAACAGACACCCTCAGCAAAGCACGTGTTGGTGAGATACAAACGGATCACGGGATAATACAGACTCCTATTTTTATGCCAGTAGGAACTGTAGGTAGCGTAAAGGCCATTTCGCAGCAGCAACTAAAAGAACAAATTGGTGCAGAAATCATCCTTGGAAATACCTATCATCTGTATCTGAGGCCGGGGCTTGACATATTAAAAGAGGCGGGAGGGTTGCATAAGTTTAACGGATGGGATCGCCCTATTTTAACAGACAGTGGAGGCTTCCAAGTTTTTTCTTTAGCGAAAAGCAGAAAGATCACAGAAGAGGGTGTTATATTTCAATCTCACATAGATGGAAGCAGACATCTTTTTACGCCGGAAAACGTGATGGATACCCAAAGAATCATTGGGGGAGACATTATCATGGCATTTGATGAATGTCCACCAGGTGGAAGCGATTTTGGATATGCAAGTAAGTCAATGGAGTTGACGCATCGATGGTTGGATCGTTGTTTGGAAAGATTCAACTCAACACAAGATTTGTATGGCTATACTCAAAATTTATTTCCCATAGTGCAGGGAGGTGCGCATGAGACATTGCGTAAAATTTCCTGCGATTTTATCTCATCAAAAAACGCACCTGGGAATGCCATAGGAGGGTTGAGTGTTGGAGAGCCTACTGAGGTCATGTATGATATCTGTTCGCTTTGTTGCGACAATCTGCCTCAAGATAAACCACGCTATCTTATGGGCGTAGGAACACCCTGGAATATTTTAGAGTGCATCGAGAGAGGGGTAGATATGTTCGATTGCGTGATGCCTACAAGGAACGGGAGGAATGCCATGCTATTTACCGCAGATGGCATCATCAATATTGACAATAAAAAGTGGGAGAAAGATTTTTCACCTATAGATGAAACCATCGATTGCAGTACAAGTGCATTTTATTCAAAAGCATATCTGAAGCATCTGCTAAAAGCCAAGGAGTTTTTGGGCCTGACCATTGCAAGCATTCACAATCTCGCTTTCTATCTTTGGCTCGTTAAAGAGGCAAGAAAAAGAATAATCGCGGGTGATTTTGCTTCTTGGAAATCAGAAATGGTCCTACGCATGCAACAGAAAAGATAAATTTTGGTTAAGGTTGAGCCTATCTATTCTGTATGTACCTATTAATTTTAATATCTTTAACGAATAAATAATTCTTTATGAAAATGATCAAATTTCTGTGTTTATGTTTGATGGCATTGCCTTTTTCTATGATGGCTCAAACCAGTCCTGTACAAAACTCTAGCATCCCCAAAGATGCCCCTGTTGAAGTAACCATAACCGATTTTAAAGACAATCCATTGCCCAATGAAATCATGATTTTTAGGAGCAAGAAAAATGATCGCGAGTATCAGGGTCTAACAAACGATAAAGGCCAATTTTCGACCCGTTTACCAGCAGGTGATGTATACAATATTTTCATCCTCGGATTCAAAGATTCAACAAGTATAGATTCTTTGGTTATACCCGGATTGGTAGGGAATCAATACTACAAAGTGCCTTTTGTTGTTAATTATCAATTTATGCCATCCAAAAGCTTCGTATTGGAGAACTGTAACTTTGACAATGGAAAAGCAACATTACAGGAATCTTCTTTTACGGTGTTGGACGAATTGGTTTCTTACATGAAAAGAAAAGACGATGATAGAATAGAATTGGGCGGGCACACCGATAATGTTGGAAGTGCAGTCAGCAACCAAAAACTTTCATTGGACAGAGCCAATACGGTAAGAGAATATCTCATCAGTAAAGGAATTGACGGTGCTAGGGTAACAGCAAAGGGATATGGACATACAAAGCCTATTTCGGATAATAAGACAGCAGAAGGAAGAGCAGAAAACAGAAGAACAGAAGTTACCATTTTGGATTAATCAGCGCATTCAAAGATTTTGCAAATAAAAAAAGCGTGGAATTTTCCACGCTTTTTTATGATGTGTTTTCTTTTTACTGAATGGAAGAACTCATGAGTTCGTCTACGGTATAAGAATTGATTAGTTCTTGATTTGTTGGAGGATTTCCGGGGATGGTAGTACTTGCAACAATGTTAGCGCTTCTTTTGATCAGGCCATATTTAGGCGAGTAGTATTGAAGCACATTTTGAGTAGTAAATACGATGGGTAAATTGAAAAAGCTAACTTGAATGGTTGCATTTTGAATCTCGGTTCTCATGGTAATTACATTGGTGTAGTTTTTACCATTAATAGTGAGAGATCCGCCTTTTTGCTCAACAGAGGTTCTAGCGGTTGCGTTTAATGTTACAGATGTTCCGTTGAGTGTAGTGGTTGCAGATAGGGGATTGGTCCATGAGCTTCCGACTGCAGCATTGTCTGACAAATAACGCAATTCGAAGGCTGGAAGTCCTGCCCCAAGACTGCTAAACTGGTAGTAATCACTTCCAGAAACGTTTAGGTATTGATTTCCTCCGTTGCTGTTATTATATATGTGATATGTTCTTCCGTTTACATTTGTGTCTCGGCTAGAGCTGGTAACGGTGTAGTTCGAAACGGTCAAATCTGAGCTATCTGTACTTTTAAAATTCCAAGTTGTACCAGCGGTTTGGGTTATGAAAGAGCCAGCAGCTGGAGTTCCGTCTCCATTTTGGTCGTCTTTTTTGCAAGAACTGATTGCAAGTGCGAGTAAAAATGCTCCGAAAATGATTTTTTTCATGATTTTTTTAATTGTGTAAGTAAAAATAAGAAGAAATCTTTAAAATTTAATTTTATTGTCCTATCTTCGCGCTCCAAAATTATGGCCAAACAAGCACTGATTAAACAAGACGGTATTATTATCGAAGCCCTTAGCAATGCTATGTTCAAGGTTAAGTTGGAAAATGGACACGAAATTCTAGCCACAATCTCTGGTAAGATGAGAATGCACTACATACGCATACTGCCAGGGGATAGAGTTGGAGTGGAAATGAGTCCATACGATCTGAGCAGAGGCCGGATCATTTTCCGTTACAAATAATATTGGAGGAATAACAAGGTACAAGTATTAGCAAATTCGTTCAAAAAGAACGATTAGATAAAAGATAAAAACTAAAATCATGAAGGTAAGAGCTTCAATCAAAAAGCGCAGTGTCGATTGTAAAATCGTCAGAAGAAAAGGGCGTTTGTATGTTATCAACAAAAAGAATCCTCGTTTTAAGCAAAAACAAGGATAATTTAAAGAAAAAATAAAATAAAAGAATATGGCTCGTATTGCCGGTATAGACTTACCAAAAAACAAAAGAGGAGAAATCGGGTTGACGTATATCTACGGGATCGGAAGATCTACTGCTAGATACATTTTGACCAAGTCGAACATTGACCACAACAAAAAAGTGAACCAATGGAATGACGACGAACAAACAGCAATTCGTAATGTAATCAACAACGAATTCAAAACGGAAGGTGCTTTACGTAGTGAAACACAGATGAATATTAAGCGTTTGCTTGATATTGCTTGCTACCGTGGGTTGCGTCATCGTAAAGGATTGCCTCTTCGTGGTCAACGTACTCGTACAAACAGTCGTACTCGTAAGGGTAAGCGTAAGACTGTTGCTGGTAAGAAGAAAGTAACCAAGTAATACTAGACAGCTTTAGCTGTTTGTATATAAAAGACTTCATCGAATTTTGACATCAATCTTGGATCGCTCAGAAGTTGGCAGTAGAGTAGATGTCACCCTAAATGGGATTATTTTTTGACCACCTATTAAACAAAACATGGCAAAAGCACAACAAAAAGGCCAAAGCGCGAAAGCCGCAGCCAAAAAAAGAATTGTGAAGGTTGACAGTCACGGTGATGCACATATCTCCGCTACATTCAACAACATCATCATCAGTCTTACCAACAAGAACGGCCAAGTTATTTCTTGGTCATCTGCTGGTAAAATGGGTTTCCGTGGAAGTAAGAAAAACACACCGTATGCTGCTCAAATGGCAGGGGCGGACGCTGCAAAAACTGCGATTGATGCAGGATTGAAGCGTGTTGATGTTTTCGTGAAAGGTCCAGGAAGCGGACGTGAAGGCGCTATACGTTCACTTGCTCAAAGTGGATTGGAAGTTACCTTAATTAAAGACGTTACTCCAATGCCACACAATGGATGTCGTCCTCCAAAGAAAAGAAGAGTTTAATATATTTTAACAACGGGTGCATCATTCATTTTAAAAGACCTTTATAATGTTGCATCGTCACAAAAAGGTCTTCCAATTTAGTTATGGCACGTTATACAGGCCCCAAAACAAAAATCTCCCGCAGATTCGGTGAACCTATCACAGGAAATGGAAAATGGCTTACTAAAAACAGCAATCCTCCTGGTCAACATGGCGCAAACAAAAAGCGTAAAACATTAAGCGAATATGGTGTTCAGCTGAAAGAAAAGCAGAAAGCCAAATACACTTATGGACTTTTGGAAAAACAATTCCGTAAAACATTCGAAGAAGCTGCTCGTCGCAAAGGGGTTACCGGTGAAAACTTAATCAAATTGCTCGAAGCACGTTTAGACAATACTGTTTTCAGACTGGGTATTGCTCCTAGCCGTCAGGCCGCTCGCCAAATGGTTAGTCACAAGCACATCACAGTGAATGGAGAAGTATTGAATATACCTTCTTACAATTGTGTACCTGGAGATGTAATCGGGTTGAAGAATAAGAGTGCAGCTAACGATACAATCACAGGAAACCTTAAAGGGAAGAATCCAAAATTCAGCTGGCTCGATTGGAGCGAAGGCGAAATGAAAGGTACTTTCATCGCTTATCCTGAAAGAGAAAGCGTTCCAGAAAACATCAAGGAGCAATTGATCGTGGAATTGTACAGTAAATAATAATTCCTGATTCTACCTTAAGGAAAAAGCACAATTGGTGCTACAATCGTAAACGTAAAAAAACACAATATGGCCATATTCAACTTTGTCAAGCCCGACAAAATCGTTCTGCAAAAAGCAACCGATTTCGAAGCTCAATTTGAGTTTCGTCCGCTTGAGCCAGGATACGGTGTAACCATTGGAAATGCACTACGCAGAGTACTTTTAAATTCTCTTGAAGGACATGCCATCATCGGTATCAACATTACCGGAGCTGATCATGAATTCGCAACACTTAAGGGCATTACCGAAGATGTTACCGAAATCATCCTTAATTTGAAACAAGTTCGTTTCAAATCAAAAGTAGAACACGATGTTCAGAATGAAAAACTGACTCTTTCTATTAAAAATACCACTCATTTCACTGCAGGTATGATTGGAGAAGCTTCTCCATCATTCGAAGTAATGAATCCAGAATTGATGATCTGCACATTGGACAACAGTGCAAAATTGGATATTGAAATCACTATCGGAAAAGGTAGAGGTTACGTTCCTGCAGAAGATCAAAAAGATAAAAGTTCACACTTCGGTTACATTCCAGTAGATTCAATCTTTACGCCCATCAAAAACGTGAAATATCTTATAGAGAACACACGTGTTGAGCAACGTACCGATTTCGAAAAATTAATCATGGAAGTGGTTACCGATGGTACCATTCATCCTGAAGAAGCTGTGAAACAAGCCAGTCGTATTTTGATCCAACACTTGATGATCATCACCGACGAAAACATCACTTTCGACACCAAAGAAGACAAGAAAGAAGATCTAGTTGATGAACATACTTTACAGTTGAGAAAAATGCTTAAGACTCCTCTTGAAGATTTAGATCTTTCAGTAAGAGCCTTCAATTGTCTCAAGGCTGCGAAAATCAACTCACTAAGCGAACTTGTTCAATATGAGCAAGAAGATCTAATGAAATTCAGAAACTTTGGTCAGAAATCACTTAGCGAAATCGATCAAGTTCTACATGAAAGAGGACTTAGCTTTGGTATGGACCTTAGCAAATTGAAATTAGATGATGAGTAATTAAATGCTCGAAGCGTTTATTACTACCTCCCAATTCATTCACGCCGGTAATTCCTGACACGGTACCGGTAAAAAAACAAAAACGTCATGCGTCACGGAAACAAAAACAACAATCTCAGCAGAACAGCATCACACCGCAGATCATTATTAATGAACTTGGGTTGCCAGCTGATTACTTACAAAAGAATCACAACTACTTTGGCTAAAGCACGCTCTTTAAGAACGTACATCGAGCCATTGATTACCAAAACGAAGGCCAATGAGAGCAAAGAAGCGATCATGCACAACCATCGTATAGTTTTCAGTTATCTAAATGATAAAGAAGCGGTGAAAGAACTTTTTACTGTAGTAGCTCCAAAAGTTGCTGATCGTCCAGGTGGTTATACTCGCATCATCAAATTAGGTGCTCGTGTGGGTGATAACGCAGAAATGGCAATGATTGAACTTGTAGATTTCAACGAAATTTACGGTAAGTCTGTTGCAAGTGAAGACGGTGCAGCTGCAAAGAAAACTCGTCGTTCAGGCGCTAAGAAAAAAGCAGCTTCATCAACATCAGAAGAAGCAACTGAAACAAGTTCAGAAGAAACTCAATCCTCAGGCGATACGGAATCCGCTGAAGGTTAATAACGTATTTTGCCCCGATTCATTCGGGGCTTTTTTTTATCTTGCAATCCCAATTTAAAAAAACACACCGTTTAAAAACGAGAATAAAAGATGGAACCCAAGACACAAGAAAATGCATATTTATTATTAGAAGATGGCACATTCATTTGTGGGAAAGCCTTTGGTAAAGCAGGAACAGCTACAGGAGAAATTTGCTTTAATACAGGTATGACAGGTTATCAGGAAGTATTTACGGATCCAAGTTATTCTGGGCAAGTGTTGATAATGAACAATGTGCACATTGGTAATTATGGCACACGTTCAACCGATGTAGAGAGTGATACTGTAAAAGTGAGAGCTGTCATTTGCAGAAATTTAGAATCTAAATTCAGTCGTTTTTTAGCAGAAGGGAGTTTGCAAGAATACTTCGAATCACAAGGCATTTTAGCCATAGACGGTGTAGACACCAGAGCACTCGTAGCTCACGTGAGAACAAAGGGTGCAATGAATTGCATCATCTCTACTGTAATTTCGGATAAAGAAGGATTGAAAACCGAATTGAATAAGGTGCCTTCTATGGATGGACTGGAACTTGCTTCGAGCGTGTCTACTACGGAGGCGTACAGCCTTGGCGATGAAAACAGTTCCATCAGAGTTGCTGTACTTGACTTTGGCGTTAAAAGGAATATCCTGAACTGCATGACAGAAAGAGGAGCTTACATAAAGGTATTTCCAGCAAAAACATCTTTCGATACATTAAACGAATTTCAACCCACCGGTTACTTCATCAGCAATGGTCCTGGAGATCCAGCACCAATGACCTACGCGATTGAAACGGTAAAGCGAATTTTAGATGAAAACAAACCTTTGTTCGGAATTTGTTTGGGTCATCAACTCCTCGCATTGGCAAATGGAATATCAACCTTTAAAATGCACCATGGCCACAGAGGGTTAAACCATCCAGTGAAAAATCTCGTTACCGGAAAATCAGAGATTACGACTCAAAATCACGGATTCGGAATCAATCCAGATTCAGTGAAAAACAATGAGAATATAGAAATTACGCACGTCAACCTTAACGACAATAGCATCGAAGGCATTCGCATCAAAGGGAAAAAAGCATTCTCCGTTCAATATCATCCCGAAGCAACACCCGGACCTCATGACAGCAGATATCTTTTCGATGAGTTTATTGATCTGATGAAATAAAGTAAAAAAGAGTATCTCAATTCATCCAAATTGAAATATAAAATTCAATGAAAATAGCCATCATAAACGGTCCAAATCTGAATCTTCTTGGTACACGAGAAACCGCTGTTTATGGAGAGAAAAATTTTGAAACTTATCTCATCGAGTTAAAAACGATTTTTCCTCAAATTGAATTTCAATATTTTCAAAGTAATGTTGAAGGCGAAATCATTAACGCAATTCAATCTATATCATTAGAATCGGATGCGATAATTCTTAATCCGGCAGGATATACCCATACGTCAGTTGCCATAGGTGACGCTGTTGCCGCAATTGCAAAACCGGTAATAGAGGTTCATATTTCAAACACATTTTCGAGGGAATCTTTCAGACACCAATCTTTCGTTTCACCCCATGCAAAAGGTGTGATTATTGGGTTCGGACTCAAAGGCTACGAACTTGCTGTTCATTCCTTATTGAGCTAAACCGTCAAGCCCCACTTCTTCTTAATTTGTAGGGTTTGTTTCTTCAATTTTGCAAGCTGTTTTTTCTGGTCGTTGATGAAACCATTGTCTTCTAATTTTCCCAAAACGGTATCCATTTCAGCTTCGTTTTCGTAGACCATTTTTCGAAATGAATTTGTGTGATCTTTCTCACGCGAAGAATATATGTTTTTGTAAAGGTCTTCGCTTATTTGTACATTTTCGCTCAGCAATGAGGATAGGAGAGAAGGGGCAAAAGCATTGGCTTTTAAATGGTTGACTTCTACATAAGCAGCGAACGCATGCTTCAATTTATCGATCGAATAACCAAGGCCTTGTTTGTGATAAAATTGATGAACCTGATCCCATGATTGAATCTTAGCATCTTTGATGGCTGACTTTAGTTTTTCTACTTCATTTTTCAGCATCATTTGGCCTCCAATATTCAACCATTCATTTCGGGTTGTTCCTTTGCCCATGGCTTTTTTCAATGCATCGAAATTGTCGATATTTTCGTCTTCAATCACACGAAGTATTTGCATTGCCAGATATTTCGATATCATTTTTCTAAAAATAGAAATCGCCTGAGGCACTTTAATCAATAAAGCATCACGCTGACTGTTTTCCCATCCTTTAATGGTGGCCTCACCTCGGTCATTCACAGAAAGCTTCTCGAGTATGGAAAGCGCATGTATCATTTCATTTATGGTGTCCGGAGCGAGGTAGTCGAATTCGAGCAACTGTGCTTTTTGAAGGCGTTGATCTCTATCGTGATATTTTTGTGCATTTCTGGAAAGGGCATACATGTTATACAAGAACCAATATCCAGGCATCACAACCAGTCTGTCGTGTGTTACATCGTTGCTCACCAAACAAAAAGGCAGGGGAATGTTAAGTTCAGCCGGATAATCTCCTTTTGCAAGAATAGTAAATGATGCAAATTTTGAATTGTGTTTTAGGCTCACACAAAGTCCCGGCCAAAAACCTCTTCCAGCAACAATTTCGCCATCTGCACTTCTGCTGTTGTGATTGCTGCCTAAAGTAGCACCGGCTGCAATATTGCTTTGTCCTTGGATCATCGAAGCGCAGAGAAATGAATTGTTGTGATGCTGTTCGTGGGCGGGAAAAATTAAACTATTCAATACTTCACAACAAGATATGGTGGAGTTGTTTCCTAGGTATGAATTAATCAATCTAGCTCCATATTTGAGTTGAGAATGAGATGCGACAATAAATCGTACAGCTTTAACACCGTAAAAAATCCTGCACCCATATCCAACAATTCCGTTTACGAGTTCACATCCTTCTCCAATCTGCGATATACGATCGGCGTCAGAATTAACAGTGAGGTTTTTCAGCTTATTTGCGCCTTTAATGTATGCGTCGGTTCCAATTTTTG
>JBDLUO010000097.1:0-14032 GCA_039805285.1 Bacteroidota bacterium | reverse complement strand
GTGCTTCTTCAGCAGTCATTTTTGCAAAATGAGAAAAATCGAAGCGCAGTTGTTCTTCATTCACCAAACTTCCTTTTTGAGCTACATGATTTCCCAAAACTTGTCTCAAAGCAGCATGCATAAGATGCGTAACGCTGTGATGTACCGTAATTTTGGTTCTTCTGTCGCAGTCTACAACGGCCTCAAAATTCCCAGTCATATCATCCAGAATTTCATCCGTACTATGAATGGTTAGGTCGTTTTCTTTTCGTGTATCCGTTATGGTTATGATTCCTTTGTCTGACTTCAAAAGTCCAGTATCGCCCACTTGTCCGCCGCTTTCCGCATAGAATGGTGTTTTCTCCAGCACAATCTGATATCCAGTTTTTCCTTTTCCGCTTACTTTTCTATATCTCAAGATGCGGGTAGTCGCTTCTAAAGTTTCATATCCAACAAAACCTAGACTGTTTCCCTCGTTCACCACGCTCCAATCTTCGGTATCCAATGCAGTTGCTGCTCTGCTTCTGTTTTTTTGTATTCCCATTTCCTGTTCAAATCCTGCCTCATCTACTTCTAGATTATTTTCTTGGGCAATCAATCTTGTAAGGTCTATTGGAAATCCGTAAGTGTCCAGCAACTCAAAAGCGGATGCCCCATTGATTAGGTTTGTGGATTGACTTTTGCATTGATTCATGATGGCATCAATTTTCTTCAGTCCTTTATCCAAGGTTCTGAGAAAAGCTTCTTCTTCTTCACGGATAACTTTGCTGATGAAATCTTGTTGTTGTATCACTTCTGGAAATACATTTTCGAACTGAGATGAGATCAGCGGCATCAGTTGAAACAGAAGGGGTTGTTTGTAGTTGAGGTAAGAATAATAATATCTTACGGCTCTTCTGAGGATTCTGCGGATCACATAACCAGCACCGGTATTCGAAGGAAGTTGTCCGTCTGCAATGGTGAATGTTATGGCTCTGATGTGATCTGCTATAACCCTAAACGCAACACTTGTTTTATCGTCGTTTCCGGTGTATGTATTTCCGGTTATTTTTTCCGTTTCCGCAATTGTTCCACTAAAAATATCTGTATCGTAATTGCTTTGTTTATTTTGTAACACCCTCACGAGTCTTTCGAATCCCATTCCAGTATCCACATGTCTTGCTGGCAATGACTCCAAACTGCCATCTTTCTTACGATTGTATTGAATAAATACATTGTTCCAAATTTCAATTACCTGGGGATGGTCTTTGTTTACTAATTCTCTCCCTGGAACTTGTTTTCTTTCTTCATCACTTCTGCAATCAACGTGAATTTCTGTGCAAGGTCCACAAGGTCCCGTATCACCCATTTCCCAGAAATTGTCTTTCTTGTTGCCATATACGATTCGGTCATCTGGAACGATCTTCTTCCATTCTGCCAATGCGATGCTAGATGCGGGTATATTCTCTTTTTGATCTCCTTCAAAAACAGTAACATAGAGTCTGCTTTTGTCTATTTTGTATACTTCGGTAAGCAATTCCCAACTCCAGGCGATCGCTTCTGGTTTGAAGTATCCTGCAGTCGGATTCTCAGGGTCGCCGAAGCTCCAATTTCCCAACATTTCGAACATGGTATGGTGATATGTATCTACACCAACTTCTTCGAGGTCGTTGTGTTTACCGCTTACACGTAAGCATTTTTGAGTGTCAGCCACCCTGTGATGAGGGGCTTTTTTGTTTCCGAGGAAATAATCTTTGAAAGGATTCATACCTGCATTGGTGAAGAGCAGGGTAGGATCATTTTTTACCACGATGGGTGCAGAGGGCACTATGGTGTGTTGTTTCGATTTGAAAAAATCGAGGAAATGCGTTCGAATCTCAGCTGCGGTCATCATTAGACAAAAATTTACAACTATGGAAATTGATAATTATGGGGCTATATTTGTGAAAATGAGCCCTATTCATCGGTTCGGGTTGCAATTTAACGATTCGCGCTGAGTAAATAAAACCGGTTATGCCGGAAAAGCGGAGCATGAAAAACATAAAATACTTTTATAACACGCATACACTGAGGTTTGAAAAGCTGATTACCCCGCTCAGGGTTAAGTTGCTTCGATTTTTTGGAGTGGTGTCTGGCTTGTTGGTTGCCGCTACACTTACCATTTATATCTATCTAAACTTTTTCCCTAAACCCCAAGAATTCGATACAAAGCGGAAAATGGATGCTTTGCGCGAAAATTATACTCAGCTCAGCAAGCAGGTAACAGAACTGCAAAATCAGATGAGTAATCTGGAAAAAAGGGACAATGAGGTTTATCGTTCTATTTTTGAAGCAAATCCTGTTCCTGACAGTGCGAGAGCAAAACTGATAGAACAACAAAAAGAAATCGAGAAAATAAAAGAGATCAACGACAACGAGTTGGGGGGAGACATTACCAAACAGCTCAACAACATCAGTTCGAGGATCATATTTCAGAAAAAAAGCTATGAGAGTATTTCCAGTCTGATCAACCGAAAAGATGAAAAGCTAGCCAGTATACCAGCCATTCAGCCGGTAAGCAATAAGCAATTGAATCGCATTGCGAGTGGTTTTGGTACAAGAATTGATCCCATTTACGGAACCCCGAAAATGCACAAGGGGCTAGATTTTACAGCACCTCAGGGAACTCCCATCTATGCAACCGGAAATGGGGTTGTTAAGGTTGCAGGTTCATCAGATGGGGGCTATGGAAACCATGTGGTTATCAATCATGGTTATGGCTATCAAACATTATACGGACATATGGTTCGAATCAAAGTAAGGGCTGGCCAAAGAGTGACAAGAGGACAAGTAATAGGATGGGTTGGAAGTACTGGAAAAAGTACGGGTCCTCACTGCCACTACGAAGTGTTGATCAACAACAATCATGTAGACCCAGTATATTTTTTTTACAACGACCTGAACGCGGAGCAATACGACAGATTGCTTAAAATCGCATCTACGGGAAGTGCAAAAAGTTTTGACTGATGAGTAAATCAAAAAGCAACTCGCCGCTAAAGCAAATCGCTTTCAACTTCGATATGTTTAGCGCTCCAGAAGAGCCGAAATTGCCTGTTGTACAGGATGCTGAACCTTTGGAGTCAATTCAAAAACAAGAGGTGTCACCCATTGAAGTGACGGTAAAATCTGAAGTAGTAATCGATTTAACGCCAAAGGATGAAGTAAAAACGGCTACTAAAACCAAATCTGCCCGAGGAAGAATGAAATTAAGCGACATGGCTGCAGGCGTCGAAAAAGTTGAGGTGCCGGATGATGAAGTCCTTTTTTCTAAAAGATATTATTCAATTGGTGCGGTAACAGAAATGTTTAAGGTGAATCACTCCTTGATTCGTTTTTGGGAAAATGAATTTGATATTCTTAAACCAAAGAAAAACGGAAAAGGAGACAGGTTATTTCGTCCCGAAGACATCAAAAATCTCAAATTTATTTTTCACCTGTTAAGGGAAAGGAAATATACCATTGATGGCGCCAAAGAATTTTTAAAGAAAAATAAAATGGCCGAAAAGAAATTTGAAATGATTGAATCAATGAAATCACTTCGTGGTTTTTTAATGGAAATGAAAGCTGGATTATGATGAAAAAATTACGGTTCTACACCATTTTGATTTTTGTATGTTTGATACACGTACATAACGCAAACGCGCAAACGCCTTATGTAATAAGTACAGACGATCAAACAGGAAGCAGAATATACAAAGGAAGCATCAATAAATACACGCTTCAAAATGATTCCACTTTTTCTTGGTACGCACGTTCCGCTCAGGATTATGAGCCAGACGTAAATTTAATTGCCAGAATAGAAAGAAAAAAAGTGGGACTCCATTTCATTGTTTTTGGTGGAACCTGGTGCGACGACTCTCAATATATCATGCCTCGGTTTTTTAAACTAACAGAAAAAGCTGGAATCAGTGATTCTGTCATCTGTTTATTTGGCGTAGATAGAAACAAACAAACACTATCCAATCTTTCTTCTGCTTTCGGAGTAACAAGGGTTCCAACAATCATCGCAATGATGGACGGAAAAGAAATCGGAAGAGTAGTGGAATACGGAACAACCGGAAAATGGGATGTTGAATTGGTAGATTGGATTGAAAAAAAATAATCAATTGTTGTTCTGTTGAATGATAACCACTTCTTGTGTTTGTGAAGCTGATTTCAGATTTAGAAGGTCGTGCTGTTTTTTGATAAACCAGTTTACTTCTTCTTTTAAGGACAAATATTTTTCCAAGGTGTCTACAGGTGTTTGGTACTCAATTTTTACCACCATATAGTTTTTATGTATTTCGAACAGGTGCACTTGTGGGTCCGAAATTTCAGGTGATTTTTGTTGAAGAAATGATTTTGTTTCAGCAATCAGTTTCAGTAACGTTTCATTTTCATTTTGTATGTCGAGCTCTAGGTTGATTTCGGTTTTCCTGGCATTTCTCATGGTCCAGTTGTCTACAATGGTATCCACCATTTGTTTGTTTGGGACGGTGATGAGCGTATGTTCTGTGGTTCGGATTCGTGTGCTACGGAGACCAATGTTTTCAACGGTTCCGGAGGTTTGAGATGCGTTATTTATTTTTACAAAATCTCCAGTAAAAAAAGGTTTGTCGAAGAAAATGATGAAAGAGGCAATCAAGTTTTCTATGCTTTCTTTTGCTGCTAATGCCAAAGCTGCGCCCACAATACTGAGTCCTGTTAGTACAGATCCTACATGTACATGAAATCCAATTTTAAGTATCAATAAAAAACCGAGAATATAAAAGATGGCTTTCAAAAAATCTCGAAAGAAAACAATCAATTGGTCATCACTTTTGTCGTGATTTTGTTTTGCCCGTCTATCCAGAACAAGGGCTATGAAATCTATGAAGCTATTTAAGAAACGGATGAGATAAAAAATAATCACACATCTGTCAACACTAATCAGGATGTCGTGCAAGCGGATGTCGTTTATTTCAGCCTTCCAGGCTTCGGGATAATTGAGATTTTCAATCGATAAAAATCCGAAGAGAACAATCAGTAAATTACTTAAAGGGGTAATGATGAGTCCGGAAAAAGAGGCCTTATCTACAGATTTCCACTTTTCGTTTATCGGTATAAAAAGCAATGAAGCTATTCTTCCTGATAGCCATTTTCTGCATATGCCAACAAATAAAATGATGGCTAATACAATTAAAATGTTACCTATCGGATTGCTGAGCACAATTTTATTGGTCCAACTCATGAGATATTAATTTAGCGAACAACGGTATATTCCATCCTTTTTTAAAACATAAAGCATTCCTCCGAAAACCATTGCTTGTTCATTATTTGTAGTAACATTTTTGAGCGATATGCTTTTTATGTTGTTATCCTTGATGTGATACATCTTCAATGTTTCGTCTTCAAAAACATAAGCGTATTCTCTATCAATTCCTCCATTCTTTCCGAACATTTCTGGTATTCGTTTTTTAAAAGCACCATAATAATCAAGGAAAAAAATTCCGGCTTTAACATCAAACAAATAAATTTCACCATTGCGGTCTGATATTCGAATGTCTGATGGAGTTTGTACGGTTACATTTCTCAGGTCTGCGGATTCCAATAGCATACTTCCTTCATCATCCATTTTAAAAATCCTGCAAAGTTGTTCATCATAGATCCATATATGGTTGTCGTAGGTTGTCGCAATTCCTTTCACCCTGAAATGATTGTTTTTTCTGAGGTTTAGCGTGGTCCTTGGATTCATCAAACGATCCAACGTTATGACAGAAAGATAATCGGGAAAGAAAACCCTTATTTTCAGTGGATTGGAAACATCCATGTAACTGGGTCTTCCCCATTTTTTTACATCTTGAAAAACCTGACTGCTGTCTCCGTAGGAATCGTACTTTTTAATTTGTCCAGATTCATTTATTACATACAAATTTCCGATGGCATCCAAATTGAAATAGCTGAATTTGCCAGACATCCATTTGGTTAATTCAAGAGAACCAGAAGCATCTATACGACGCTGAATTTGGGCAAATGAATAGCCACACGTGAATAAGAAAAAGAAAAGGATAAATAATTTTCTTTTCATTTATTTTTCGAAATAATGAAGTGATAAATCACCGTTCTCGAATTCTGCATAGCTCATATATTCAATCCAATCTCCAAGATTAACATACCTGGTTTCAGGTGAGATTTTAATGTCCAATGGCAGATGACGATGTCCGAAAATGAAAAAATCAAATGCTTCTTTTTTTATTTCTGATTTGCAGTATTGAACCAGAAATTCTTTTTCGTCGCCTAGATAATTTTTATCGTGATTACCGGTTTTTGCTCTGCTTCGTTTGCTCATGTAGTTGGCAATGCCAATTCCAATTCTTGGTGGAAGCAATCCGAAGAGGGTGATGCAAATAGGATTTCTAAATATCTTTTTTATGAATTTATAACCATGATCGCCCGGACCCAATCCATCTCCATGACCGATCAACATTTTTTTTCCGTGTAACACAAATGTTTTGGGATGAAAATAAACATGAGCATTGATTTCTTTTTGCAGATAATCTTTCATCCACATGTCGTGGTTACCTACAAAGAAATGAATGGGAATTCCCATGTCTGAAATTTCGGCTAGTTTTCCTAAAATTCTCACGAAGCCTTTAGGAACAACATATTTGTATTCGAACCAAAAATCGAACAGATCTCCTAAGATGAAAAGTTGTTCTGTTTCGTGTTTGATTTGATCAAGGAAAGAGACAATTTTTTTCTCTCTCAACAAGCTTGCTTCTGCTGTTGGAGCTCCGAGGTGGAAGTCGGACAGAAAAAATATCTTTTTCGATGGATTCAACGTAATTCGGTCTTATAAATTATTTGTTGATGAAGTTCAGTAATTCTTTTCAAATTACATCAATGATCCTCCAATAAGAAGCAGTAAACTGTTTTTGGACCATGTACTCCTGTTACCAGCGTTTTTTCTATATCTGCTGTTCTGCTGGGGCCGCTGGCTACGGAGATGAAAGAGGGAATGTTGTTTCCGTATTTTTTTCTGATGTGTACGAAAGCTTCGGAAAGGTTGCTGACGATTTGAGAAGAAAAAGCGATTGTAATGTGGATGGGAGCGTAGATACTGGTGGTTCTGTCTCCAGAACCGGTAGTGACTAAAATGCTGCCCGTATTTGAAACGAGAGCCTCACATCCAGCTATAGACACATCACAGTCGTCGAGATTTTCTGAGATGCTGATTTCTATGTTGTCTAGCAAGGCGCTACACAAAGGATCTTTGCAATAAATTTTTTCCCACCCCATTTTGGAAATCAGCGATCTAAGCTGATCTTGTAATGAGATTTCATGAGGGGAGTAAACAAATTTACCTTGTAAGGAAGTAAACTTCTCTGCAAAAAGCACGGCTTCATCTTCCTCTTCGTTTGCACTGAAAATAGTGTTCCTGTTTTCCGAATTCGGAAAAGGAAGAGATGTGGAAATGGCAAGTGCTTTTCTAACCTTGCTCAGTATGCTTTCTCTGGAAGTGGTAGACTCCATGTAATTACATTAAGCAGGTGTTACAGTCTCATTGTTTTCGGGATTGTCAGACTTGGGTTCAACTACTTCAGTCGCTGCTTCATCTGTAACATCCAAGATCTTTTTTTCTTCGAAAGGTCTTTTCCCGATTAAGTTTTCCAAATCATTTTTGAACAACACTTCTTTCACCAGAAGCTCTTTTGCTAATTTTTCAACTTCATTTTTCTTCTCGGTGAGTAGCGCTTTGGTTCTGCTGTAAGCGGCGTCGATTAGAATTCTCACTTCGTTATCAATGAGTTTTCCTGTTTCTTCGCTGTAAGGCTTTGTAAAATAGTTTTCTTGAGAAGGGTCGTAATAACTGATGTTTCCAACCTTTTCATTCATACCGTAAACGGTTATCATGCTGTAAGCAATCTTTGTAATTTGTTGTAAATCATTGCTTGCTCCTGTGCTGATTTTTCCGAAGAAAATCTCTTCGCTTGCTCTTCCGCCCAAGGTCATACAAATTTGATCAATCAGTTGATCTGTGTTGTATAGGTATTGTTCTTTAGGAGTGTACTGCGCATAACCGAGAGCGGCAGTACCTCTTGGAACGATTGTTACTTTCAATAACGGGTACGCATGCTCGAGATACCATCCGCAAATCGCATGACCCGCTTCGTGGTAGGCAATAATTTCTTTTTCTTCGGGAGAGATGATTTTGTTTTTCTTTTCTAAACCGCCGATAACACGATCTATTGCATCTTGGAAGTCGGACATATCAACAGACTCCTTGTTTTTTCTTGCTGCGATGAGTGCAGCTTCGTTACAAACGTTTGCAATGTCTGCACCAGCGAATCCAGGTGTTTGTTCTGCCAGTTTATGAATGTCGAGTGTTTGTGCTGTTTTAATCGGTTTAAGATGCACTTTAAATATAGCTTCTCTTCCATGTAGGTCAGGTCTGTCGATGGATATTTGTCTGTCGAATCTACCTGGACGAAGCAAAGCGGTGTCGAGTACATCCGGACGGTTGGTCGCAGCAAGGATGATGATTCCGAGATCCGTACCAAAACCATCCATCTCTACAAGAAGTTGGTTCAACGTATTTTCTCTTTCATCGTTGCTCATCATTACATTTTTACCACGCGCACGGCCTATGGCGTCTATCTCATCAATAAAAATGATGCAAGGTGCTTTTTCACGAGCTTGTTTAAACAAATCACGTACACGGCTGGCACCAACACCAACAAACATCTCAACGAAATCACTTCCACTCAAGCTAAAGAACGGAACTTGAGCTTCACCAGCTACCGCTTTGGCAAGAAGCGTTTTACCGGTACCGGGAGGTCCAACTAGCAGAGCACCTTTTGGAATTTTACCACCAAGTGCGGTATATTTTTTAGGATTTTTTAAGAAATCTACAATCTCCATCACTTCTACTTTCGCCTCATCCAAACCAGCTACATCACCAAAATTGATGTTTACGCGAGTTCCTTTTTCGAACAGGGTAGCTTTAGATTTTCCGATGTTGAAGATACCGCCACCGCCACCGCCGCCTCCGGGTCCACCAACCTTGCGCATCATCATGATAAATATGAATCCAATAAGCAAGATGGGAAGCAAAGTACTGATCAATTGGCTGAACACTTCACCCTCTTCTTCGTAGCTGACATCAACAGATTTAACACCTGTTTTTAGATAAAAATCTTTCAGATCCTGATTGAAAACGGTAGCATCTGCTATTGAAAAATAGAACTGTGGCTCGGTTGATTTTGCAAGTGCATCTACACGCTTTCCGTCTTTATCAGAAACCATGGTTCTGAAAAAAGCAGACTTCGCTTTTATGCTGTCTTTTGATACAAAAACACGAACAATCTTTTTATTTCGGATTACTTTTAGTTTTTGTACATCTCCTTGATTCATCAGGGTTTGAAACTGATTGGGATACGTTATTTCGACGCCAGAAACATCCACATTTCTGAATAAGTTGTATGCGATAATGCCTACAAAAATGAAGGCATAGATCCAATATATATTGAACCTAGTTTTCTTTTTAGGATCTTCTCCAAAAGGTGCTTTGTTATCTCCCGAATTCGGGTTTGGGTTTGATTGACTCATATTATACTAGTGAAAATAAAATGAAAAAGTTTATTATTGATCAAGGTGCTCCATAGATGCAGCATCACTCCAAAGTTCTTCTAAATGATAAAACTTCCTGGGTTCAGGGAGCATGACGTGGATTACAATGTCTACATAATCGATTAATATCCATTGTTCTGCTTGTCTTCCTTCGTGTTTATAAGGAGCTTCGCCACATTTTTCTTTTACTTCCTTTTCAATGTTGTCTGCAATGGCTCTAAGCTGATTGTTATTGCTGGCTTCGCAAATGATAAAAAAGTCGGCTACGGCTTCAGAAATTTTTCGTAAGTCTAAGCTTACAACGTGTTCCCCTTTTTTATCATGAATGGCGTTAATGATTGTTTTGAAGAGTTTACTGTTTCTGGTAAGTCTGGTCGGATTTTTCTTCCTTTCTTCTAAAAGATTCAAATTGTTCAAACGGGTTGCTTTTTAATGTTATTTTGTAGGATTAAATTTTTTATGGGTTTCATTTTGATGACCCTGCTCAAAAGTACTATTTCTTTGTCATTTGAACCACGAGTCGAGTTGAAAGCACAATTTAACATCCTAGATACCGTCGATAGTACCAACAATTATGCCATGGCCCGCATTAGTGACGGTTTGGCTCATAACGGAGAAGCTTGGTATACCCATGAGCAAACACATGGAAGAGGCCAAATGGGGAAAAGCTGGATCAGTGGAAGGGCGGAAAATCTCTTAATGAGCATTATAATCAAGCCCCAATCGTCTGTTTTTGGAAATATGTTTCATTTTAATGCCCTTATTTCGACCATTGTGAGGGATTTTATTCAAAATCTAGTTCCGGAGCCGGTATTCATCAAATGGCCAAACGACATTTATATAAGTGACAGAAAGGCAGGCGGAATGCTCATAGAAAACAGATTTCAAGGAAAAGAGTGGAACTGGTCTGTCATTGGATTGGGAATCAATGTAAATCAAAAAAAATTCGAAACTCATTTTCAAGCAGCATCTCTATATACATTGAGCAATCATAATTTTGATCCTGAAACATTGGCCCGTTCGCTGCACGAAGAGCTTTTGGCTTGTTTATTTTCAAAAGTTGTTCCTGATTTGGAAGAAACATTAACGCGTTACAACAACCATTTATATAAAAAGAATGAAAAAGTGCATCTTTTGATTCATGGCATCAATCATATGTCTAAAATAATAGGTGTATGTGATGAAGGAATGCTAAAAATTGAGGTTGATGGGAAGATAAACAAGGTGCGGAATGGAGAAGTTGTTTGGCAGAATTTCGAAACATAAGCAACATCTTATAGCCCCCCTAAGGCACATGAGAAAGTAAATTAAAAAGAAGCCGTATAGCTTGTTTTTCATTTTTTAGTACATATGTTTTTTGTTTGAACCTATCCTCAAATTTTAAATTTGTCATATTCTTACATTAACTTTTTGATAATTAATTTCATTCCGGTTGCCAATAGAAGCCGGGATTTTTGTGTTACAGGCCTTATTTTACGGATTTCTTTACCTAAATTCAGCAAAAGACCCTCATGAGAGACTTATGGTGTACTTTGAAAAACGCTATAGATTATCTTTGCCAACAAGTCTACTTGTTCTTTGGTTTACTTATATTTCCTATATGAACAGATTTACCCAATATTTAAGCATCTTTTTGATTTCTTGCTTTTTTATTTCTTGCTCCAATACATCCCAATTGGTCTATTTCAAAGATCAAACACCTAGTGTTGATACTTTAGATTCTACCAAGATGTATGCCATTCAAAGGGTTCAGAAAACAGATCGACTTAACATAACAATCAGCTCAACCGATCCAACACTTACTTCTTTTTTAAATCCATTTGGCGTGATTTCAACCAATACCAACATAAACAGTTCTGGTTATTTGGTAAACCTTGAAGGTTTTATCGATTTCCCCTTGCTTGGCAAACTACCGGTGGTGGGTCTCACTACAGATGAAGTTGCAACTTTAATAAGAAACAAACTCAGCTATTATTACAAGGACTTGTTTGTGAGTGTAAATTTGAGCGGAAAAGTATACGTTATCAATGGTTCAGAAGGAACCTCAATACCCATTAACAATGAAAGGCTAACTATTTTGGAAGCGATGGCTTTGTCTGGGCAAAAATCTGATGTTAATCCCAAAAATGACATTTGGGTCATAAGAGAAGATAGCGGGAGAAGATCTTATGGAAAAATCGATTTAACCAGCAAAGATATTTTTCGTTCGGAGTATTATTATTTAAAAAGCAACGACTTAATTTACATAAAACCCAATCCATTCTCTTGGATCATTAGTCCATCTAGTCCGGTAAGACTGATACTAACGTTGATTGGGTCTATTTCTGGGTTGATAATTTTGATTACTAAATTGTAACGATGAGCAAAGAGGATAAAAACATATGGGAGGGTAATACTTCATCTAGGAATGAGTCTGATTATATTAGGACGGCAAAAACAGGCACAAGTGCGCTTGATATAGACCTGAGAAGGATTTTGGCACTTTGGCCTTTCATCCTGTTGTTCGGATTGCTCGGATTCGCGGTCGGAAGTATATACCTAAGATACATCACACCCATCTACACTCTTTCTACGAGTATCAGTATAGAGGATAAAACAGAAATATCACTTGGACAAGCTTTGTTGGGTTCTGCAAGAGATCCATTTAACGATAGGATTGAATATTTTAAATCGCCTACTCTCGCAGCCAAATTGGTAGACAGTCTGGGTTTGCAATACCATGCTGTTTCTCAGGGGAGGTTTAAAAACAAAGACTTTTATGGCATCATCCGTTGGGAAATTCTAACCCAAAATGAGGAAGATCCAGAAGAAATTAATTTTTCTATTTTACCCAATAAGAATGGATTTAGATATGTTGCAGGAAAAGAAAATGGAGACGCTCAATGGGAGAAACCTTTTATTATTGGTAAGAACACCGTTATTGTTCATAAACTAAAGAATTTTGGCGGGTTCACTCCAATTTACTGCTACAACATAAACAAGTTGATCACAGCGTTCAATCTGAGTGGAGGGTTGGTTGTTACCACCACAAAAGAAAGCAATGTGCTTACTGTGAGGTATTCGGATCTATCGGCTGAAAGAGCAATTGACGTTTTAAATGGATTAACCAAAATCCACAACGAAGCCATAACCAAAGACAAATCGTTGGGTTTTTTACAGGCAATCAATTTCATTGAAGGAAGAATGATGCCACTAAGGCATGAACTTGATTCAATCGAAGGTGCGCTTGCTGCATTCAAAGCCAGTAGGGGAATGGTTGGAAATTCTGCCAACGGCGAAATGTACTTACAGAAGCTTCAGAATTACGACAATGAACTTACCAGGATTAACATCATGGAGTCTACCATCAAAGCCTTGGAAGACTTTATTTCTAATCCCAAATTAAGTGAAGCAGATTTGTCATTTGTTGGTGTAGAAAATGCAGGATTACAAGGTCTACTCTCGCAATATCAGCAATTGAGAATGCAGCGCGAAAAATTAGCTTTGACTGCTCAGGAAACCAATCCTGCCCTCATTCTCATCGACAAAAATCTTGCAGACATGAAGAGCAATATGGAAAATCAATTGCTCAATTATAAGAACAATCTTCGCATAGCTCAAAATACTTATCAGGAAAAGATTGCAAGTGCAAATGCCATGCTCATGGGCTTGCCGATCGCTGAAAAAGAATTGATGGACAAAACACGTTTTCAAAACATCAAAGAAGCGTTGTACCTCACTTTGCTTCAAAAAAGAGAAGAAGCATATATAGCGAAGGCCTCGATTACTGTAGATTCAAAAGTAATCTATCCTCCACTAAAAAATAAGGCAACGGTCAAGCCATCCAAAATCACCATACTATTCAGTTTTATACTTGTCGGATTACTTTTGCCAATCCTTTTTGCCATCATCAAAGAAATCACCAACAAGAAAATCATTTCAAAGAAGCAGTTGCAAAACATCACCAACATTCCTATTATCGCGGAGTTGGAACAAGTGCAATACAACGAAACTTTTCCGTTCGTTATTGGGGGAAACAACCGATCCATGTTTGGAGAGCAAATCCGAACCCTCAGAACAAATATTAATTTCTTTCTGAATGCCGAAAAAACAACGAGTTATATTTTGCTTACTTCCAATGTAAGTGGTGAAGGAAAATCATTCCTATCCATGAACATAGCCAAGAGTTATTCATTGCAAGGGAAGCGAGTTGCCTTGTTGGAGTTCGATCTTAGAAGGCCTAAAATTTCAAAAGCGATTGGAATCGACGACAATAAAATCGGACTTACCACCTTACTAACGGGTAAGCGTAAGCCCGAAGAAATTGGAATTGCAATTGTTGACGATGAAAAGGAAAAATTTGATTTGTTTCCTTCCGGTTCTGTACCTCCCAATCCACAAGAATTGATTTCCAATAAATATATGGATGAATTAAAAGTTTATTTGGATGCGAACTATGATATCGTAG
>JBDLUO010000096.1:0-5404 GCA_039805285.1 Bacteroidota bacterium | reverse complement strand
AGGCCCCTCTTGGATAATGCGCGATCAATTCAGAATTTGATTCACAAGCATGAGTAACGTTACATCTGCCGCCACCACTTACTTTCACTTTGGATAATAGCTTGCTTGATTTTTCAATGACAATCACCCTCAAATCAGGGTGCAATCTAGCCGCATTTATGGCACAAAAAAATCCAGCTGCCCCTCCCCCAATTACCACTAGTGTTTTCATGCTTGCATATTTTCTTTTAAAACCTGAACTAACCTAAAACTAAACGTTTTATAGCTTCTCATTTCTAATCAAATCCTAATGCCGGACTTAGATTCTATCAATAACTCCAAACCAAATTGGCATTCTTTTGCTCTGCTTTTTCTATCTCTTCGAATGAACTCAATATATCTGGTTCTGAAGCTGTAACATGTACATCATGCTCAAAGTGTGCCGATATTTTTTTATCTTTTGTGGTTACAGTCCAACCGTCATTCCAATGGACAATTTCTTTTTTTCCCATGTTGATCATTGGTTCAATGGCCAATACCATTCCTTCTTTCAATTTTGCTCCGTTACCTTTTTTACCATAATTGGGCACTTGAGGATCTTCGTGTAAATCTTTTCCTAATCCGTGACCAACCATTTCTCTTACAACACCATAGCCGTGCTTTTTTTCTGTGTATTCTTGAATGGCATGTCCTATATCTCCAATTCTGTTGCCAGCTCTTGCTTGATCAATTCCAAGATAAAGTGATGCTTTGGTAACCTTGAGCAACATCTTAATTTCATCAGAAACTTCTCCTAACGCATAGGTATATGCGCTATCTCCATGAAATCCATTTTTCAATACGCCAATATCAAGTGAAATTACATCACCATCTCTCAACTCATGTTTTGAAGGGAAACCATGAACCACTGCTTCATTCATAGAAATACAGGTAGCATAAGGAAACCCATGGTAGTTTTTAAAAGATGGTACGGCTCCATGATCACGAATAAATGTTTCCACTTGATCATTAATGTACATGGTGGTCATTCCTGTGCGAAGTTCTGATGCAATCATTGCATGCGCTTTACCTACCAAAAGGCAGGATTCTCTCATCACTTCAATTTCCTGTTTCGATTTACAGTGTATCATGTTGCAGATAATAAAAACCCCAACGAAGTATCGCCGGGGTTTGGTTATGTAACAGAATGTTTAATTTAAATTTCTTCTCCAGAAAGTTGTTGTCTTCCCATGATTCTTCCGTTGTTCATCAAACCATCATACTCACGCATAAGCAATTGAGTTTCGATTTGTTGAAGGGTATCTAAGATTACACCTACCATAATCAAAAGTGATGTTCCACCAAAGAATGAGGCGAATCCTTGAGACATACCGAACACAAGTTGGAATAGTCCTGGCAAAATACCTACAACGGCAAGCAATACGGCACCTGGAAGAGTAATTCTATCCATTACGGTTCCGATGTAGTCTGCGGTTGGTTCACCTGGCTTGATACCAGGAATGAACCCGTTACTGCGTTTCAAATCTTCAGCCATTTGCTTGGGGTTGAAGATAAGTGCTGTATAGAGGAAGGTAAATGCAATTACACAAACTGAGTAAACAATCATGTATACCACGTTGGTAGGTTCAGTAAAATATCTTGCCCAACCTTCTCCAGAGAATCCAGAGAAAATGGTAGGTAAGAATAGAATCGCTTGAGCGAAGATGATTGGCATAACACCAGCTGCATTCACTTTAAGTGGCAAGAAGTTTCTTGCGCCACCCAATTGACGATTCCCTACAAGTTGTTTCGCGTATTCTACAGGAACTTTTCTGGTTCCTTGTACAAGCATGATTAGTCCCATGATTACGGCAACAAGAAATACCACTTCAACAAGCATTAGAAGGATACCACCTGCTCCACGCATAGCAATACGAGCAGACCACTCTTGTCCGAATGATTGTGGAAGACGAGCGAGGATACCAATCATGATGATGAGAGAAGTTCCGTTTCCTAATCCTTTATCTGTAATTTTTTCTCCAAGCCACATTACGAACAATGTACCTACAGTAAGAATGATTACGGTTGAGATCCAGAAGAAGTTTCCGTATGATGGAATAAGTGCTTCTGCGTTAGAAGGACTTTTTAAATATCCGATGTATGCTGCAGCTTGGAAAGCAGTAACAACAACGGTTAGATAACGTGTCCATTGATTGATTTTCTTTCTTCCGCTTTCGCCTTCTTTTTGAACCTTAGCCATTTGAGGAACGAGAATCGTCATCAATTGCATAAAGATAGAAGCCGAAATGTATGGCATGATACCAAGTGCAAAAATGGAAGCTTTTGAGAAAGCACCTCCAACAAATGCATCAAGCAATCCCAAAACGCCAGAGCTAGCACTTTCGCTAAGGTTGCTTAGTTTATTTGGGTCGATACCAGGTAGTACGATGAAAGACCCGATTCTGTAGATGAAAAGAAGCAGGATAGTAAAAACTATCTTCTTCCGCAATTCTTCGATGCTCCAGATATTTTTAAGTGTTGTTATAAACTTCTTCACGGATGGTTATCGGTTTAGTAATGGGTAAATAGGCAATTGCCCTTTGCTGACAAATATCGGTTTTTTATTTAACAATTTCAACCGTACCACCAGCAGCTTCGATTGCAGCTTTTGCTTTATCACTAACAGCATTTACTTTGAAACTGTAAGATCCTTTGATCTCACCATTTCCTAAGATCTTAACGCTATCGGTTTGACCAATAAGTCCGTTAATGTATAGATTGGCAAGTGAAAATTCTGTAATGCCATATTTCTCTGCATAATGATCCACTTTTCCTACGTTGATCACTTTGAATTCTACTCTGTTGATATTCGTGAAACCACGCTTAGGTATACGACGTTGAATAGGCATCTGTCCACCTTCGAATCCTTTTTTACTTTTGTAACCGGCACGACTTTGTCCACCTTTGTTACCTTTTGTTGAGGTACCGCCTTTACCACTTGCTTCACCGCGGCCTAATCTTTTTTCTTTGTGTGTTGAACCTTCTGCTGGTTTGAGATTGTGTAGTTTCATTTTATTTGATTTTATACTTTCGGGGAATCGCCCCTCGCTTTTTAAAAAATAGTGAATTCAGTAAATGATAAAGGGAAGCATGTAACTTCCCAAAACATTGGTAATAAATCGATGTTTAATTAGATGTCCTCAACCTTTACGAGATGGTTTACTTTGGTAACCATTCCGAGAATTTGTGGGGTAGCTTCTACTTCAACAGACGCATTCATTTTCTTTAAACCAAGTGCGATCATTGTTCTTTTCTGACGCTCAGATCTGTCAATTACGCTTTTTACTTGTGTTACTTTTATCTTTTTCATTACAATAGAATTAAGGTTGTAAACAATTACCCGTTAAATACTTTCTTAAGAGATACGTTTCTGGTTTTAGAAACCGAAATCGGCTCACGAAGGCTAGCAAGGGCTTTAAATGTAGCTTTAACTACGTTATGTGGATTGGCTGAACCAAGGTTCTTTGCCAAAACGTCTGTGATACCTGCTGACTCAAGTACAGCTCTCATACTACCTCCTGCAATTACACCCGTACCATGTGCAGCTGGTTTGATCAAAACTTTTGCAGCACCTTCTTTAGAAAGTTGATCGTGAGGAATTGTACCATGCATTACAGGAACCTTAATTAGATTCTTTTTTGCATCTTCAATACCCTTAGTGATGGCTTCTTGTACTTCCTTGGCTTTTCCAAGTCCGTGTCCAACAACACCTGCTTCGTTTCCGACAACTACAAGGGCAGAAAAACTGAAAGCACGTCCACCTTTAGTGGTTTTTACCACACGGTTGATGGCAACCACTTTCTCTTTAAGTTCGAGGTCACCGGCCTTCATCTTGTTTAAAATTACGTTTGACATGTATGTGTATTGAGAATGATGTATTTTTTTTTCTTAATAATGATTCAGATTAGAAATCTAAACCACCTTCACGGGCTCCATCAGCAACGGCTTTGATTCTTCCATGATAAACGTATCCGTTGCGATCGAAAATGATTTTTTTAAGTCCTAACTCAGTAGCTTTTTTTGCAATGGCTTCTCCAACCATTTTGCTCTTGTCTACTTTTGGTGCTTTTTGTGCTGCAATGTCTTTTTGACGAGATGAAGCAGAAGCAACTGTAGTTCCTGTTTGATCATCAATCAATTGAGCATAAATATCTGAGTTACTTCTGAACACCGACAGACGAGGTATTGCAGTAGTTCCACTGATTTTCTTACGGATGCGGAACTTAATTTTCTGTCTGGCTACGCTTTTATTATTCATCTTTATTCTGTTTTAATCCCGATTCTGCCGGGAAATTTGAATGAATGGTTTATGGGAAACATCCCCCTCTACTCTAGTCAGTTATTATTTACCTGCTGACTTACCTGCTTTTCTTCTCAACACTTCTCCTACAAATTTCACACCTTTTCCTTTGTATGGTTCTGGCTTACGTAGACTGCGGATTTTAGCACAAACCTGACCCAAAAGTTGTTTGTCTGTACTCTCAAGGGTAATGATTGGATTTTTACCTTTTTCTTGAGCGGTTACTACCGTTAATTCTTTAGGAACTTCAACTAAAATGTTGTGAGAATATCCTAGAGCAAGATCAAGAATATTTCCAGCATTTGCAGCTTTATAACCTACTCCGACTAACTCTAGTTCTTTTTTGAAGCCCTCTGTAACACCTTTTACCATGTTAGCAACCAATGAACGGTATAAACCGTGCATGGCTCTGTGACGGATTTGATCTGTTGGACGAGTAATATTTACTACGTTGTCAACAATTTCAATGGTGATGTCACGATCAATTTCTTCTGTTAATTGTCCTTTTGGACCTTTTACAGTAATTACGTTGTCTTTTGCAACAGTAACTGTTACTCCAGCTGGAACGTTTACCGGTTTTTTACCTATACGACTCATGGTTTATTTTTTATTGTTGCGGTCAGCCAGGTATAGCAGGCTTAAGGCAGATTTAAATTAGAATATGCTACAAAGTACTTCTCCACCAACATTGTTTGCTTTGGCTTCTTTATCAGTCATAACTCCTTTTGAAGTTGAGATGATAGAAATACCTAGGCCATTGCGAACACGTTTGAATTCGTCTGGTTTAGCATAAGAACGGAGACCCGGACGACTGATGCGTTCTAGACTTTGGATAACAGGAAGTTTAGTAGTAGGATCGTACTTTAGGGCGATTTTAATTACTCCTTGTTTGCTATTATCTTCAAATTTGTATTTGAGGATATATCCTTTGTCGTACAAAATTTCTGTGATGCGTTTTTTCAGATTGCTAGCAGGAATCTCAACGATACGGTGATTCGCCATCTGTGCATTACGAATTCTGGTTAAATAGTCTGCAATAGGATCAGTTACCATGTTTATTACTATTAGAAATTTTTAATTTGTTAG
>JBDLUO010000095.1:0-2518 GCA_039805285.1 Bacteroidota bacterium | reverse complement strand
TTCTTTGAAATCACATGTGATTACAGCGATTCCACCAGGTGCGAGTAGTTTTTCTACGCACTCCAGAAAAGATTGATCGTGCGGATCATGTTCGATTACTGAGGTAGAAAAAACAATATTGTAGATGCCCGTTTGAGTGGTTGGCTTTGTGATGTATTCCTGAAGCAGATAGTTAATCATGGGATCAACCTCTTCTACTGGATACCCTAATTTTTGCAAAGCCATTGAAGCGGTGTCCTCATAGCTTCCCACGCAAAACAATTTGGGATTTGTGTAATTATTTAAATGTCGATAAACCGTATCAAAAACAAATGCTTGTTGCACATTGGCTCTGGCAATTTTTTTCGCCATTGTAGCCGGAACGAGTTCCATTAGTTTTTCAATAGCCGGCTGATAAACTACTCTTGCCTGATCATCAAGTATACGGTTAAAACCGTCTTTTTCGGTTAATGTAACAGGTGTATAATTTTTATCTTTTGCCGGAGTAAGATCATCATCTGTTGCTGCAGATGTATTGGTAAGCCAGGTGAACGTATTTTTCGGACGAGTCAACATTCTATTCAGCTTATTGTCCAAGGTACGTTTGATGCCCAGCTTCATTTCGAATGGATGGGCGGTTCTGTATTTAATGGAATCAAAAATTCGGTTGTAGTCCCAAATTAAATTCTGTTTGTCCCAAGACTTTACCATTTTTTCAATTGGAGCAAAACCCGCATTCAAGATTGAGGTAAGGGTGTTTTTCTCTGCATTTAAGGAAGGATGATCTTGAAGAATGTGCCTGAACATCGGACAATCAGAAACGGCAATCGGACGACCGGAAGCTAATGCCAGATCGGTTGCGCTGGAAATCCCACGCCCAGATTTGTCTTCGTACATGAAAACATTGATGCTGTTCTTTGAAAGAAATTGAATCAATCCAGGTTGATCCAAATAATCATGTGTGATTTCGAGTTTGATTTGGGTTCCTTCTAAGCACCTAACACAATCAGCTGCCACTTTTTTTGCTTCGGCACCATTAGGATCTCCGAATGTTGCCGCAGGCATATTGATTCGAACAACAGCCTCTTTAAACTCAGATTTAACTTTTTCGACCAATCGAACAAACCCTTTATTGGGCGTTGCAAAACCAAAACTACCAATGGTTGGTACCGTAGGAACAGGCGTTGAGTTGGGATGATAAGAAATCAATCTTCCTGTTTTGAATACATATGGATTTTTGAGTAGCAACGTAGGATCAGCTGCAATATAAAAATCGAATAATGAATTTATGCGTTTCCCAGATTGACCTAATATGATTCTGTTTCGATAGGCTGTAGCAGTATCGGCGACCTCTTGTGTTACTTCATGAATGATGGCAACCTGCGGAATATCGATGTCGGAGATTTGGTTAATATAAACCCCTTTCGCCAATTTGGTACACACCCATGGCATTACCGATGGATGATAATTATACAATATAAAAGCAGGCTTGTGTAATGCGATGGCCTTTTTTAGGTCGTCGATAGATTCACAAATCGCTTTTACAAAAGTGTAACTGCCACTTTCGGAAACCGCCTGAAAAATTTGTTGTCCGAATTCATAAACGCCACATTGCGATGGTTTATGTGTGACAAAAAGTATTTTTTCCAAACCAATTATTTTTTAAAGATTTCAATGGTCGGTACCGGGAAAATAAATCCGGTTCCTTTTTCAAGTGCTTCTTTTTCTCTTTCGATGAATTCTGCTTTAAAATGCCAAGGAAGAACCAAATAGTAATCCGGATTCATGGCTCTACTTTCCTCTTCACTAACGATGGGAATATCCGTACCTAGCGTTTTGGCACCGTATTTGTCTGGATTACGTTCAGCAGCACAAACCACAAGATCTTTATCGATGTCGCACCATTGAAGTATGGTATTTCCTTTAGTTGATGCGCCATAAACGTGCACTTTTTTACCCTCATTTTTCAACTTAACAAGCAAATCGTGTAATTCTACTTTCAATTTTTCTATGCGTTGCTGAAAATCAACATAAGGTTTATCTGTATCCAATTCCAAATCGAATTCTTTGTGACGTATCTCGTTGATGAGTTGATAATCCTCTTTGTTGTCGTGGAAACTGCTTTCTTTATGGGTTGCGTAACAACGGAGGCTTCCTCCATTGATGTCGTTGAATGAAATTTTGAAGACTTTCATTCCCCCTTTGGCTAGGATTTTTTCCAGAACTGCAAGACTATAGAACTCAAGATGTTCGTGACAAATGGTGTCGTAACTATCAAGTTCGAGCATTTTTGGCATATAACTCATTTCAAAAACCCACACCCCTTGCGAAGAAAGGAAACGACTGATGCCCTTTACAAAACTCACGGGATCTTCCAAGTCGTAAAACATCGCAATAGAAGTAATTACATCTAGCTTTTTGCCTTCCAACAGTTTGAATAGTTCTTCTGAAGGAAAAATATCCTGTACAACAGAGGCATCCTTTACCTCTTGCGCCACATCACTCGGATCGCAGCCATATTTCATATAATGCTTAGGAT
>JBDLUO010000094.1:0-12585 GCA_039805285.1 Bacteroidota bacterium | reverse complement strand
ATAGGTGTTGTGAAAGCGGTGGAATCTGAAATATCGGAAGTGTAAAACATATTCATGTTTTGAGAAGATCCTGCTGCTATACCTGCTTGGTTGAATCCTATTGAAATATATCTGTTGGGAGTTCCTTGGTTATAACGTTGACCATAAATTTCAATTCTGGCTGGATTTGCCTGTTGATTCAAAAACATATAAAACGTGTCTGCCGGAGAACTCAAATTGTAACTGGCACCGTTTATGGTATAGTTGAAAAACTGCTGTGTAGTGATGCCACAAGCTTGAATTGCTGTTACATTGTTGGAACCGTTATTGATGGTAAATGCAAGAGGAGTACTTTGTTGTCCAGAAGTCATGTCCTCTCCAATAAAGCTAACGTTTTCAGGTCCGTTGCAAAGAGGAGTCGAAAATGAATACGCCCCACTTGTATTTAGACTGTAACGATAGTATGTTCCATTTTTAAGCATGATCAGGTAACCGTTGGTCACCGGACCATTTGAGCAATCTACAACGGTTCCAGTAACATTTGCCATTACCAATGAGGAGGAAGGAATGGTGATGTTGCCGAGTGATAAATTCACGTTTGTGGTTGAGAATGTTTGTGTGTAAACAGGTGTTCCACAGTTCAGGTCGGTGAAAATTTCAAGTTTCAACTGGCTGTTGTTGGGTATTGCACCTGAAACATAACCGGATGAGTCGGTAATGCCAAATCCAGCATTGTATGGGTTGTTGACAAGTGATATTTTAACCCATGCAAAAGGAACTGGAGCGCCATCGGCATTTAACACCGTGCAGTTGAACTGAACGAAATTGCTAGGCACATCACAATTCCAGAATGAGAAATGACTTACTTCTCCCACATAGGTATTGCCATTTTTTGTTGCAAAACCTTCTTCTCTCCAAAGACCTGCTTCTTCATCAAAATGCCAAAGGGGAATGGTTGAAGGTGCGGTTGAACTTATAACTGCAGGTATCGGGAAGCTGATGGTCGCCTTGCTACCCGGTGCGATTTGAAGTTTGTCTCCTGATGGAGTGAATAACTCTACGGCAGCCATTCCAAAGGTTTGTAAAACTTTCATCGCTCCGTTGGCATCAATTCCTCTCAAATCACCAGGCATGATCAAAGCCAGGTCTGTTGCTGTTGGATTGATCCACGAAGCGGATACATTAACTTGGCCTGTATATGGTGTATTGTTAGAAGAAAGTGGGTTGATGATGGCATTGGCTGGGAAGCGAATGCTTAAGCCATTGTTTAATGTGATGGTTCCGCCTGATGCGCCATTGAAATTACCTGAGTTTACTTTGGGTATCATTTTGATGCGAACGAATGAGGCACGATTCGGCTCGGCAATAATGGTTTTGATCCCATTGAAATAACCATTGAATTTGACGGTTATCACAGCAGCAGTCTTAACTACACTCTGATTGTTGAAACGGAAATACCCATACTCATCAGTTGAAGCAGTTGAGGTGCCAAATGTTACAGAAGCCCCTGAAACTGGCAGGTTATTTTCATCTGTTACAAATCCGGTAACGGAAGCATTGACTCTGGTGGTTAAATCCGGGATGACTCCTGTGCTGATGGTTGTAATCTCATTCATTTCCTTCTGGCAAGACATCAAGCCGAAGAACATGATGATGGCGAGTAAGCATTTTGTTTTATTCAACATAATTAAAGGTTTATGCGTTTTAGTTGCGAAAGTAAGAGTCTTTGATTGGATTATTTGTTGCCTGACATATCAATTCCTGCGTTTAGCCATTCCCCATCGAAAATCACCCCTTCAAACTTTTCATAGAATTTTATGGCGGGCTCATTCCAGTCTAATACCTGCCAGCGCATGCCATGAAAACCCGATTCACGACAAACGGCAAGTAATTTTTCGAACAAGAGGGTGCCAACACCTTTTCCTCTCATATCCTCGGTTACAATAATGTCTTCTAAATACATTTGTTGTCCTTTCCAAGTGCTATACCTAATATAATATAATGCGAATCCTACAATTTTAGGGTCGTCTATTTCTTCTTGTATTTCAGCTACCCAGGCCCACCAAACGGGTTGTTCTCCAAATCCACTTTCCTCGAAATGAAGTGAATCTACGGTAACAGATTCTGGTGCTTTTTCATAAATGGCAAGTTCTTGAATCAACTCCAGTAGTCTAGGGCAATCTGAACGTTCGGCTTTTCTGAGTGAAAATGTCATGGTTTAATTATGGTCGATCATAGTAAGGGTAACGCCATAGGATCCTTCTGCTACATAACCCCCATTGTTCGGTTGATATTCCTTGTGATTGAACTTTCTGTAAACCAATCCAATGTCTTTTGCATAAATTTCTTTGCTGAAATTGATTTCGCTATAGCTGTCAGGTTGGTCTGGAAGTCCGATAATTTCATCACGCTGCTGTATGGACACGCATTGATTTATTGTGTTTCCATTTATTGTTTCTGGTTGGCCTACAGATTCGTACGTATAATCCCAATTATCCAAATATCTCACGGGAGAAAATGCGGAATAGGTATCGATAAAAGCATTGCCTTTCCAACTGAAACCTATAAGAAGGGGTTCTTTCAGTTTTATGAATCGCATATTGTTCTCAATGAATTCAACTTGGTTATTGGCGCTGATGGCCATGAAAGTAGCATCTGGAGTCCAGTTTTCATTTTCATTCTTTCGGATGAATCTAAAAATTCGATACGCGGGTCGGCCTAGATTGTCCTGAATCAAGCTGTCTGTCTGATATCTTACTTGATAACTTATCGTAGTATCTCGAGTGCCAAAAGCATAATATACAAGCGAATCGATTTGATAATCAATATACTTTCCCGTTTGAAGTGGATAGTATGCAGATAGGGGAATGCTTTGATATTGTTCTGTTTTGGAACAACTTGTGAATGTCAAGGTTAAAAAACCAAGAATCAGAAAGGAAATAAGCCTCAATATCGTTTTTTTTTGCTTCACTAATTTGGCATCAAAATATAAATGGGTCAGTTATTGTGGTTGAGTTATTGACGTTGAATGATTCCGCCTCCGATAACATCATTACCATCGTAAAAAACAGCGCTTTGTCCGGGAGCGATTCCTTTTACTGTCTCGTAAAATACAACTTTTACGCCATTTTCAGAAGGAGATATTGTACAAACTGCCCCTTTGTCTTTGTAACGGATTTTAGTGGTTATTTCCACGTTTGCATCTTCAATGTTTTGGTATTTAAGCCAATTTATTTTCGAAACCCACATCTCCTGCTTAAGCAATTGGTCTTCTGTGCCTAAAACCACAGTGTTTGTATCCGGATCAATGCCCGTTACGAAAGCGGGGAATCCGAGTGCGATATCCAATCCTTTTCTTTGTCCGATGGTATAAAATGGATATCCTTTATGTTTTCCGAGTAAACGTCCGTTTGAATCTACGAAGTTGCCGCCATTTACTTTCTCTTCTAATCCATCAACCCTTCGTTTTAGAAAACCGCGATAATCATTGTCTGGAACGAAACAGATTTCGTAGCTCTCATTTTTTTTGGCCAACTCCGGGTATCCGAAAACATGTGCCATTTGTCTGATTTCCGTTTTGTGGTACGTTCCTAATGGAAGCAAGGTTCGGCTTAATAAATCCTGAGGCAAACCCCATAGCACATAACTTTGATCTTTCGTGTCATCTATGCCTTTCCGTATGAAATATCTTCCATTGTCATGTTGATGGATTTGAGCGTAGTGTCCTGTTGCAATAAAATCGCATCCGAGTGCGTCTGCACGTTTTAGGAGCGCTTTCCATTTGATATGCGTATTGCACATCACGCAAGGATTCGGCGTTCTTCCCGCGAGGTATTCATCCACAAAATTTTCAATCACAAAATCTCCAAATTCATCGCGAATGTCGAGGATGAAATGAGGGAATCCATGTTCTACAGCGGCTTGACGAGCATCGTTGAAACTGTCGAGATTGCAGCATCCGGTCTCCTTTTTGTTGTTCGCGGCAACACTTGTGGCATAATCCCACGTTTTCATGGTGATGCCAATCACTTCGTACCCTTCTTTATGTAGCATTAGAGCCGCAACGGTACTATCAATACCGCCACTCATTGCTACCAATACTTTTCCTTTATTACTCATTGCAATGCAAAATTAAGGTTTATCTGAGTTTAAGCCGTTTTATGTCGATTTTGATTGTGTAAGCTGTCCCGAATTTTACTTTACTTTGTGTTTATGCAACAATATCTTGATTTACTACAGCATATTATCCATAATGGAACGGATAAAAGCGACCGAACTGGAACGGGCACAAGAAGCTGTTTTGGCTACCAGATGCGTTTTAATCTGCAAGAAGGTTTCCCCTTGGTAACTACAAAAAAGACCCATCTCAAAAGTATAATTTATGAATTGCTTTGGTTTTTAAAAGGCGAAACGAATGTTCGATATTTAAAAGAACATAATGTTTCCATTTGGGATGAGTGGGCCGATGCTGAAGGTAATTTAGGTCCGGTTTATGGAAAGCAGTGGAGGAGTTGGACGGGAGCAGATGGAGTAGAGGTAGATCAGGTAAAAGAATTGATACATACCATCAAAACCAATCCAGACAGCCGACGAATGATCATCAGTGCTTGGAATGTGGCAGATTTGCCAAAAATGAAACTGATGCCTTGTCATTGTCTCTTTCAATTTTATGTAGCTGATGGTAAATTGAGTTGTCAGTTGTATCAGCGAAGTGCTGATGTTTTTTTGGGCGTTCCTTTCAACATTGCATCATATGCCTTGTTAACCATGATGATAGCTCAAGTTTGCGGATTGCAATATGGAGATTTCATTCATTCTTTTGGAGATGTTCATTTGTACAACAACCATTTTGAACAAGCTCGTTTACAACTTACAAGAACTCCATTTCCGCTTCCAACCATGAAAATCAATCCGGAAGTAAAAGATATTTTTGAGTTTAAGTTTGAAGATTTTCAGCTGGAAAATTATGAAAGTCATCCAGGAATAAAGGCGCCTGTTGCGGTGTAACGTTGGAGGTTTTGTTTTTATGGATATCATTATAAAATCAACATGAAATAATACAGACTCTTTTTAGTCCCATTTCTTTCTGTTTCAATGGGACTGTTTGTTGGAATATTCGTGTATGAATTGTTTGATTTGGACTTTCATCAAGAAGGTGCGTTGTACAGCTTGGTTTTTAAATCCTTGTTTACAGGCATCTTAACAGGAATGGTATTTAGTATCATCATTGTTTTTTTTTAAGTGAATTGGTCTGCCAAAAAGGGCAAAATATGAACTGATTTTAAAGTGAGACGAGACTGTTTTTTGTAAGATTTTAATTACTTGGTATGATACAAATTAATGAGTATATCTATGTTTCTATTGAGAAGAATGTAGTAGTTTCAAAAACCAGTTGTGCCATAAACCAGGATGATGGATATTTTTATCTATTGTATGAAATAAATTCGGATGATTGTTTATTCGAATTGATAGAGAGCGGAGCATCTTTTCAAATCAAAATAGACAAACGTTACTTTGAAAAATACAACGAGAAATTTGAAGTTTATATAGACACGCAAGAAATTTGTTGTAATACACAGTCGAAATTGCTTGACTTGTTGAATTGTAAATTAAAAGGCATTCAAAAGAAAATCATGTTTGAAAGCATCGTGCTTTATCTGCTGCATCAAACACAAAAAAACAACTTAATCTTCCAATTGGATTGCAGCAATTGCACATTTTTACAATCTCCATTGCAAATAGATTTAATTAAAGCGGCAAAAACATATATACTCGAAAATCTAAGCAGCAATCTCACTATTCCCATTATTGCTTCAAAAGTTGGTACGAATCAGTGTTATCTTAAAAAAGGATTTAAAGAGGTATACAAGCAAACGATATTTGATTTCATCAAAGAAAACCGAATGGTTCGATCGAGGCATTTGATTGAGCATTCAGAAAAAAATATGACTGAAATATCGATGGAAATGGGGTATGCATCTTTGAGTAGTTTCAGTCAGTCGTATAAAAGTTATTTTGGTGTTTCTCCTAAAGCACATGTAAATTCAATATTTCCTGATTCATTAAAAGGTTTTTCCGAATCCTAAATTCAAGCGTATTTCTTGTTTTTACTTTTGTTGATAAAATAGTAAAATGAGAAAATGCTTGATTGTAGGGTTGGTTTTTATGTCGATTCATTCCTTTGCTCAAGATACTAGTAGTTATCATGTTCAGGAAATCGAGGGACTGACTGTTTTAGCGGAAAAAAGACTTCCGGGCTCTGGGGCGTCTATAGATTTGGCAAAAAATCAGCAATTAAATCAAACAGACATCAATAAAATACTACGGTTGATACCTGGTGTTAATATAAGAGATGAAGAAGGATTTGGATTGAGACCCAATATTGGATTAAGAGGGACCTCTGTGAATAGAAGTTCAAAAATTACGCTAATGGAAGATGGGATATTAACAGCACCCGCAACTTATTCTGATCCATCGGCATATTATTTCCCAACTTTCGCCAGAATGGATGAGGTTGAGGTATTGAAGGGAAGCAGTCAAATAAAGTATGGTCCTTACACTATCGGGGGTGTTGTCAATCTAAGATCAACTAAAATCCCTACAGATTTTAAAGCATTTTCTCAGGTTTCGTATGGTAGTTTCAATACAAGTCAACAACGATTTTGGATTGGCGATAACCACAATAATTTAGGGTTTGTTTTTGAAGGAAATAGACTCGCAAGTAATGGATTTAAAACATTGGATAATGGCGGAAATACAGGGTTTGATCGAAGAGATCTAATGGGAAAAATCCGACTAAAAATTGGCAGCAGTGCAAGATGGAAACAATCCATATCGGTTAAATTCTTACAAGCCACAGAAGACGGCAACGAATGTTATGTAGGGTTAACCTATCAAGATTATTTGGAGAGCCCAATCAAGCGATATGCAGGAACACAGAAAGACAATTTGAAATTAAGTCATACCCATTTTTCAGTTACGCACACTATTTCTGATTTCCGAATGCTTACCATTAATACTGTTGCCTATCAAACAAAAACGATACGAGACTGGGGCAGGATATCATCGATTGGTGGAAAAAATGTAAATGCCATAGTAGGAAATCCTATCGAAAACGTTAATCAATATCAAATTTTAACCGGAAATGAAGATGGGGTTATTTCCTATCAAAATGCAGAACGAGAGTATTATTCATTAGGACTACAATCTGATATAAAATTGAATTTTGATTTTCGAAAAATAAAGCAAAGTATTGAGTCTGGCATAAGAATTCATAAAGATCAATCTGATAGATACGCTACGGGTTCGAATTATCAGATGTTGAAAGGAATAATGATTCTTGCTTCTACAGAGGTAAAAGGCAATCAGGAAAATCAATTGAGAGATGCGATTTCGTTTGCTACCTATTTGAATTATGCATTAACATTCCGTAAAGTAAAAATCCATGCCGGACTGAGATATGAAAATATATCTTTGGCATTAAAAGATTTTGGAAATGCTGACAATGGTAGATTGGGAAAAAATGCAAAATCTGCATTCAATTCTATTTCCGTTTTGGCACCTGGAATCGGATTTGATTTTGAAATCAATCCAAGTAACAATCTATTTGGCGGAGTGCATAAAGGATTCTCTGTTCCCGGAATTCCAAATGTAAATGCTACTGCAGTTCAAGCCAATGTTGAATCTGCTATAAATATGGAATTGGGATTCAAACACAAGACAAACCAATCAAATTTTCAATTCGTATATTTTGTAAGCAAGTACAATAATATTTTAGGATCAGATAATTTGTCGGCAGGAGGAATGGGGACTGGAAATATGTATAATGCAGGAAAAGCTGATATTATGGGTATCGAACTGAGTTTGAGTTACGATTTACTTAAAAATGCTAAAAATGATTATATCGCTAAAGTTCCTGTGTCTTTGGCATATACCTATACTTCTGCATTATTCAAGGAGACTTTTGTGAATGCTGGAGGCGACTGGGGCAATGCCTTAGTGAACAAAGGAGATGAAATTCCATTTATTACCCCACATATGCTCACATTTACAATTGGGTATGAAAGAAAAGAAATTCAATTTTCGGTGATGTGTAATTTTGTTGGGAATACAAGAGTTAAGCCAGGGCAATCCGGGTTAATATTTCCTTCTGCAAAACATGGACTGAGTGATATAAATGCGATTGGAAAATATTACACGGTAGACGTATCTATAAACTATAAAAAAATAAAAAACACAACCCTGTTTTCTTCAATTAAAAATCTTACGGACAACAAAGCAATAGTTTCAAATTTACCATTAGGATACAGGCCACTTATGCCTTTTTGTTTTATTTTTGGATTAAAATGGGAAATGAAATAAAACAAAGAAAAGTTATTGTGTTTTGTTTTAACCTTCACATAACCCACAAAAATTTTTGAAATTAAAATATTTAAATCTACTGCTGATATTATCGTCTCTGTTGGGCTATTTGCAATGGGGCGGCAACAATCATATGTTTTTATTTGAGGCCGAATGGGAGTTGTTGAAAAAGGCGATTGAAAAACCAGCTTCTGTACTACACCCTTTCACCGTTTTGCCTTTTCTGGGACAGGTTTTGCTTTTTATCACACTCTTTCAGAAACAACCCGACAAAAGATTGACACTAATTGGAATTGCTTTACTGGGGTTACTAATCGGCTTCATGTTTCTAATAGGAATCATGACACTTAATTTCAGGATATTGTTTTCAACGCTGCCTTTTTTAATTCTGGCTGTTATAACAATCATCGCATTCAGAAAAAAAAATCAACTTCGAATGATTCGATGAATTAGATATTACATCGCTGAATGAGGGCAAATCAATTAATAATTAATTATCTATGAATAAACTCTTTATTGGCTTTTTATTTTTTCTATTTAGCCAAATGTCGGCATCAGGACAATTGGTTTTAAAAATGGTTGTGCAAGACGGTAAAACAAACCAACGGGTCGGGGATGTTATAGTTAGCATCGATAGTCCATTGAATGATACATGTAAAACAGATAACCTAGGTACTGTTATCATCAAGAATTTTCCTCAAGGAAAGATTTTGATGCAAGTGTCAAAAGATGGCTATGAAACGTATCGTGGCTCGGTTGAAATTAAGATGGAACAGCAGGATACCATCTATGTTTTACTGATGCCAAAACAAGAAGAAGATGAGATGGATGAAGTCGTCATCAGCTCTACCAGAAGCTCAAGGTCGATTAGAGATATTCCGAATAGAATTGAGGTAATAGCCGGAGAAGAGCTGGAAGAAAAAGCGAATATGAAGTCAGGGGATATACGCATGATTCTTAGCGAAAGTACAGGCATACAAATCCAGCAAACATCCCCAACTTCAGCCAACGCATCCATTCGAATACAAGGACTGGATGGCAGGTATACGCAAGTGTTGAAAGACGGATTTCCACTTTATGCTGGAGCAGCTAGCGGACTAGGACTTTTGCAAACACCGCCACTTGATTTGAAACAAGTAGAGGTAATCAAAGGGTCATCCTCTACTCTATATGGGGGTGGCGCAATTGCGGGATTGGTAAATCTGATATCTAAAGTTCCTACGGAGGAGGGTGAATTGAAATTTCACATCAATGGAAGTTCGGGAAGAGGTTTTGATATTAATGGTTTCTATGGAAAGCAAAACAAGAAATTGGGAACAACTATTTTTTCATCACACCATAGAAATTGGGCGTATGATCCTTCAAATACTGGTTTTTCTGCAATCCCGAAGTTTGAAAGATATGTTTTGAATCCTAAAATATTCATGGAATTTAATGAGAAGACAAAACTTGTTTTTGGGGTAAATACAGTTTGGGAAAATAGAACCGGAGGGGATGTTCGATTCATTGAGGGTAAAGGCGATTCAACCAATTTATTTTTTGAACAGAATAAAACAAATCGTTTTTCCACACAGTTGTCATTGGATCACAAGCTTAAATCTGGAGATTTGATTCAATTCAAAAACAGTGTTGGTTATTTCAATCGTGAAATCAGAATTCCACAATACAGCTTCGAGGGAACACAAACTTCTACATTCAGTGAAATTTCGCATACCCGTAAACGTGAAAAGTTAGAGTGGATATCAGGAATGAATCTATGGACAGAAAATTTCATAGAAACAAAGACAGTCAATTTCTTGCTGAGGAATTACAGTCAAGTAACTGCTGGGGCTTTTATACAAAATGTATGGAAAATGAATCGAATGATTCAAATAGAATCTGGGATGAGAACGGATTACGCATTAGAATATGGTGTTGCGTTTTTGCCAAGAATTGCAGCGTTATTTACCTTTTCCAATCAATTCACATCCAGAATCGGTGGAGGATTTGGTTATAAAACACCCACATTATTTACCGAAGAAAGTGAACGTGTTCAGTATCAAAACGTAAGTCCGATAGACCCAAAAGTCAATCAAATCGAACGTAGCTATGGGGCAAATATTGATTTTAATTATCGAACAAAAATCAGAGAAAAAATCAAATTCAGTATCAATCAACTTTTTTTCTATACCCAAATCAATCGCCCGCTTTTGCTTCAAAAACAGTCAGACACTTTGTATAAATTCATCAATTCGAATGGTAAGCTCCATACCGCTGGTGCTGAAACCAATGTCAAAATAGAGTATGAAGATTTCAAATTGTTTTTGGGTTATACATTTACCAATACCAACATAGATCAAAATGGAAATAAAGTGGAAGCGCCCTTAACGCCTAAACATCGGATCAATTCTGTTTTAATGTACGAGGTTGAAGACAAATGGAAATTAGGACTTGAGGCATATTATTTTGACAAACAAAAACTGAATGACGGAAAAACTGGAAAAGCCTATTGGTTATGCGGATTTATGGCAGAAAAATTATGGGAACAATTTTCCGTATACATCAACTTCGAAAATTTTTTAGATTCAAGACAAACTCGATTTGACAACATTTATACCGGGACTATCAGCAATCCTGTTTTTAGAGATATTTATGCGCCATTGGATGGCTTTTTGATTAATGCAGGAATAAAACTGAAACTCTGACCACTATGAATGATCCATTTAACAAAAATCGAAAAAGGGTAAAATTAAAATCCATTTTGATCTTTTGTGTTATTGTGTGTCAAACCCATTTTTTATATGCTCAGCAATCAAAATTCGGAAATTGGGTCATCTATTTTGGCAATCAAAAAATCACAAAAAAATGCAATTGGTGGAATGAAGTTCAATTGCGCAATTATGATTTTATAGGAGATGTGCAACAGTTATTGTTGAGAACTGGGGTAGGGTATGATTTGAAGGAAAACAGCGTCAATATTCTTATGGGATATGCACATGTAAGCTCATACAATTACCTTTCGGCTTCCGATAATAAAACTGTTTCTACGGAGAATCGAATCTATCAACAATTGACCCTCAAAAATCGATTCGATCGCATTTTTATTTCACATCGCTATCGGACAGAACAACGATTCTTCAAAAATGATTTCAAATTTAGGTTCCGTTATTTTTTGTCTTGTAACATCCCTATAAACAAATCCGAAATGAAAGCGAATGCCTTATATGCATCTTTTTACAACGAAATATTTATCCAGGGGAAAACGCCGTTTTTTGATCGCAATAGGGCATATGCTGCACTAGGATATGTAATTAACCCCGATTTTAAAATAGAATTGGGATATATGAATCAAATGCTCGAAAAATCAAGCCGCAATCAGCTTCAAATTGTTATTTTCAATTCCATGCCATTTTGTAAAGATTAAAGATTCCTTTTCTTTTGATTGAAGAAAATCAATGTTCATCCAAGTTTATTTAAACATCTGTAAAATCAGCCAAAAATAATTTTACTATATTTGCAACATAGTTTCAAAAACGCAATGTTGACATTTATAAAAAAATATAAAAACATCTTTGGCATCTTTCTGATGGCCTTGTATGTTTTCATTGCAACTCCTGTATCCTATTGGCATCAACACAGTAATTCCATTTCGCCTAGACCTTTATCACAATCGAAAAAAGAGTCTGCTTCATTTTCGAGTAAAGCTTCGAATAACAGCGAAATGGATGAAAATTGCTCGATTTGCTCTCATCAGTATGCTGCATTTATTGATGATGCTAGCTTCTCATTTAAATTGCTTTGTATTTCTTACGCTTCACTTGAAGCATGCTATATTCATTCTTTCTATGCTACACCTCGCTCCCGTAGCGCCAATAAAGGGCCTCCTTCTTATTGTTGATTTTTACCTTTTCGAGGTAGCAATAACCCGATGTATTGACCAGTGGAATTAATTGACTTTCTTTTGAAAATCAGTTATGACAAGCGTCAGTAAATAAGCAGTATTTCATTTTTATTTTCATTTCTAATCACAAGCGTTTGAAAATCTTTTCATTCCTATTTTTTGTTTTTGCTTTTGTGTTTTCTGGGTTTGGACAAACCTGCGGGATTCATTTGTCTGGACATATAGAAGATGCCGACACCGATGAGAAACTACAAGTGGCAAGCATTCGTATTTTGGAGTTGGATAAAATTATGGTAACGGATGAAAAAGGAGATTTTATTTTCTCCGATTTATGCGAAGGACGTTATACAATTGTAGTTAGTCAT
>JBDLUO010000093.1:0-3827 GCA_039805285.1 Bacteroidota bacterium | reverse complement strand
CTACTTTTGCACCGAGTGATTCGACGATCGACAAAGCGTGAATATCATCATCGCTTTTGCCCGGATTATGTATATAAGTTATCCCATTATTGAGCAATGCGAGAGCCAATGCACGTTGCATCATACTTTTCCCTGCAGGTGCATTAACTTTCCCATTAAGCTGAGATGGAAAAACAATTATTGATGGCTTTTCCATGTTAAAATATGAGATTTCAATCGTTCGACATTTAGATAATCCAGTTTAGCCCCCCCTATTTCATTAAGTAGCACAAACCGAATTTGTTCACCATTTTTCTTCTTGTCATTTAGCATAATTTCGAATACGGGTTCCAAATCAAAATCAATGTAAATGGGTAGCTGATATTTAATCAGCGTTTGAATGATTTCTTTATGCTGAATTTCGGAAAGCGTAGATATTTTCGTTGACAGCCAGGAAGCAAAATGTATACCTATTGAAACTGCATTCCCATGGGAAATTGATAAATACTGCTCCAAAGCATGACCAAGGGTATGTCCCAGATTTAGCATATTGCGAATGCCCTGATCCATAGGGTCTTGTTCTACCATTTTTGATTTGAACATCATATTTTCAAATATCAATTTGCTTAACGATGCTTCATTGTTTTGAAAAAATGCTGTATCAGATGTTGAAAGTTGCGAAAACATCTTCTTATCTCCAATCAAAGCATGTTTGATGATTTCTGCAAATCCATCTGACCAATATTTTGGAGATAAGGTATTAAGAAAGTCTGGACGAATTTGAATGAAGTTGGGCTGATTGATTGTACCCACCATATTTTTTATCGAACCCAGATTGATTCCATTTTTGCCTCCGATGGATGCATCAACCATTGCCGTTAGTGTGGTTGGAACAAATCCAAATTGAATGCCCCGTTTATAGATGGTTGCGGCGAATCCTGTAAGATCCGTTATCATGCCCCCTCCAACTCCAATAATCCAATCATTACGCCCCAACTTTGAATGCAATAAGCCATCCAAAATAAGTTTAAGGGAATCCAAGTTTTTATTTCGTTCGCCGCCCTTAAGTACAATTGTGTTTTTCTCGGAAAAATAAATACGATGATTGTGAAATACATCTTCGTCTGTTATGTAGATCTGTTTGGGATTCCCCGTTATGATCATCTCTAGCTCCTCTGAAGTAACAAGCGTTGAATGCTGTGGATTATTTATTTGATATGTAAATGAGGGGAGAATCATCCATTCATAACTTTATTTTGATGATTTATGCTTTCTAAGTGGACCGCTTCGAAATATCTTTTGATGAACTCTTTACTCAAACCAAGATTTGTTGCCCTTGCAGATATACGCTCCAGAATTTTATTCCATCTTTCAGTCTGAAGAATGGTGACACCAAAATCTTTTTTTAGTCTTCCCATTTTTTGTGCAAGTAACATTCGATGTGCGAGTAAATCGATTAACTCATCATCGATTTGATCTATTTGGCTGCGTAAGGTGTAGAAATCTTGAGATAGTTCTTGTGCAAGAGAAACGGAAGTTCTCCAAATCAATTCATTTAAAAAAGATGGGAGATTTTGGGGTAATATCTGTTGTGCCGGGTCGCTCCAAGCCTTGTCGGGATCAGGATGCGATTCTATCATTAAGCCAGAAAAATCTAAATCGATGCTTTTTTGTGCGATTTCTGTAAGCAAGGTTCGGTTACCACAGATATGCGACGGGTCGCAAATCATAGGAATCATCGGGAACCTTCTTTTCATATCCAGCGGTATTTGCCACATCGGCAAGTTTCGGTAAGAAGATGGTGCGTAAGTGGAAAATCCCCTATGTATGAGCCCAATTTCCCTTGTGCCAGATTGTTGGATTCGCTCTACAGCTCCAATCCACAGATCAATATCGGGATTGATTGGATTTTTAATGAGTACTGGAATGGTAGACCCCTCGATGGATTTTGCAATTTCTTGAACAAGAAAAGGGTTAACCGTTGTTCTTGCCCCTATCCAAATAACATCCACATCATATTTTAGTGCCAATTCTACGTGACTTGCATTTGCCACTTCAATTGAAGTAGGTAGTCCGGTTTTGGCTTTCACTTCTTTGAGCCATTCTAATCCCGGTTCTCCGACACCTTCAAACATCCCAGGTTTGGTCCTCGGTTTCCATATTCCTGCCCTAAAAAGGTGAACTTTTCCAGATTCAGCTAGTTTTTCAGCTGTTAACAGGGTCTGTTCTCGGGTTTCGGCACTGCAAGGGCCACTAATAATTAGGGGAGAATCTGAAGTTATATTGAGAATTGAGAACAAAACGACAAGTATTTAGGTATAAAATTAACGGACTGACAGGGAAAAAAGAAATAAACCACAAAACAGGCTTATGTTTACATCAACAAAAGCGAAGTAGGTTTTGTTGGGCTAGTGGAAGTAATTTTTGAAAAAGAGATAGCCACTCTTGAAGGAGTGGCTATCAGGACTTGCTAATTATTTTGTTTATGAAACGTCTGCAAGCTAGATCGCTTCGAAACCATTCACTAAATATTAGTGAGCTGGAGCAGCAGCTGGAGCAGTTGTGTCAGCAGCTTTAGTAGTGTCAACAGTTACAGCAGTAGTTGTATCAACTGTAGTTGTAGTTTCAGTTGTTACAGTAGTTGTGTCAGTTGTTGTCTCTTCAGTTTTGGTTTCACCACCACCGCAAGAAGTCAAAGCAGCAGCGATCATAGCGATTGCGAAAAACTTTTTCATTGTTGTTTTTTTTTGGTTTAAAATTATAATTTGCCTTTTAATTCCGCAAAGGTAAAAAAGTAACCCATATTTTTTTATTTTTTTTTCGGGTTACCAATTTTAGTTATCAGTATAAAGAATACGCCGTGGAGCATTTGAAGCATGACATTTTGTTGTTGAAGGGCCTTTCTAGGCAAGAAAGCAGTTCTATTGAAGCCATTTATAAAGAAGCATACCCATCGGTATTGAATCTGATAACCGGTTTCTCTGGCTCTGCCGATGATGCTTCAGATGTATTTCAGGAAGCCATGATTGTGTTATATGAAAAATCATTGGACCCTGATTTTGAACTTAAAAGCCAGATTAAAACGTATCTATATGCCGTTTGCAAGCGAATTTGGTTTAAAAAATGGCAAAGAGAAAAAAGGACTGAAGAATGGGTAGAAGACAATAATCTTGTTACAGACATCGAGGAAGATTGGGAAAAAATGATGCAAAAGCAAGAGGAATTAACCCGGATGGAAGCTGCTCTTTCTTCATTGGGTGAGCCCTGTAAAGGTCTACTCGAAGCGTTTTATTTTAAAAAAATGGCGATGCACGAAATAGCATCATTATTTAACTATACCAATGCAGACAATGCTAAAACTCAAAAGTACAAGTGTTTGATGCGGCTAAAAAAACTGTTTTTTCAAGAAAAAAAGGGCTGATTATGGAAGACATTCAAATTGCAGAACTCGTTGATCGATACTTAAAGGGCGAAATGGGAGACCATGAACTCGTGAATTTTGAGCATGTGCGCAAAACAGATTCCGCATTCAACAAAGCGGTAATAGATGAAATTTATTTCATCAAACACCTCGAGCACACTGGAAAAATCATTTCCCTCAAGGCTAAATTGGCTGAGGCAAAAAAGAACCAAATACACACTAACAGTACCCATCAGGGGCTCGTACCTCAGGCAAAATTGATTGCTATTTGGAAAAAACACAGAAAAACAATAGCCGTTGCAGCTTCGATTGCAATTGTAGTTTCTGCAGCTTGCGCTTCTGTTATTTCGATTTTTAGTCCTGGAAAAAATACTCATCTTAAACCTTTGGTTGATAAAATAAAGGAGCAGGACGTTAAATACAAAAA
>JBDLUO010000092.1:0-12135 GCA_039805285.1 Bacteroidota bacterium | reverse complement strand
TTTGATGATGCCACAGTTTTTGATGACTGTTCGGTCTCCAATGCTTCCATAATAGCCGCGTTGCTTATCAAATTTTCGTTCAGTCATTTCCCTCAATCTGTTCATAAAAACACCATCACCTTGGTGTTTGCTCCATAAATAAGCATCGCCGGATAACATCCCGTCGAATGGGATGATTTTTCTTCCTCCATTTTCGTTACAAACTTCAATAACGATTCTAGACTTTTCATCTGTTTCGCCATCCTTGAGAATCCCATTCCCGAATTTGGCTTTGTCTGTGGTCGCTAATTCATTCACATTTGCAATCATCACGTCGTTTCCAATGATGTAATGACTGAGGTATTTTACATTGTCGATGCATACATTGTTGCCAATGTCGCTGCTGATGATCATGCTGTCATAAATTCCTTCTCTCATTTTGAAATTGTGGAACTCATGGTAAAAAGGAGACAAATCACCCAGGGTGATCTTGCCAAAAAATCGGTTGCGCTTTACTAAATTCGGATTGAATTTTTTAGATACGAGTATGTTATCCCAATGGTCTGATTCATTCTGATTTTCAATCAGAATTTCAATTTGTTTTTTGGTTAATGGACTAAATAGACTTTTATCAGCACGCTGTTTGTTTCGGAGATGGTATTCATTTTTTCCTTTGGGAAGAAATTTCGGTTCAATAAAATCAAAGCCGAGAGATTCTATAGGCCTTTTGTGAAATAGGTTCATAGCCTTGTTTTTTGAGCATGTTATTGGTTCAGCACCTTTTCTTCATCATTAAGAAAAACGAGAATTTCATTACTCTACCGTAACACTTTTTGCCAGATTTCTGGGTTTGTCGACGTCCGTACCTTTGGCAATTCCCACGTAGTAGGAAAGTAATTGTAATGGAATAACAGAAAGGATTGGTGCAATGATTTCATCGGCAGGAGGGATAGCAAAATAGTCGTCACTTAATGTTGGACTGATTTTATCACCTTCGGTTATGATGGAAATGATTTTTCCTTTTCTGGCTTTTATCTCTTGCATGTTACTCACGATTTTTTCGTGATATACGTCTTGTGTGGCAATGAAAACGACCGGAAGTGTTTCATCAACCAACGCAATTGGTCCGTGTTTCATTTCGGCCGCAGGATAGCCTTCTGCGTGTATGTAAGAGATTTCTTTCAGTTTAAGAGCGCCTTCCAAAGCAATCGGGAAATTGTATCCACGTCCAAGGAAAAGGAAGTCCTTGGCATCTTTATATTTCTCGGCAATCACCTTCAATTCATCTGCATTTTTCAGAATGGCTTGCGCTTTTTCTGGAACAGCTTCAAGTTCTACGAGGAGTTCTCTGTATCTTTCTTGGGTAATGGTTCCTTTGTTGATGGCAATGTTTAACGCAACCATCATCAGTACAGCCAATTGGCCGGTAAATGCTTTTGTTGAAGCCACCCCAATTTCTGGTCCAGCGTGAGTATACGCGCCAGCATTTGATATTCTTGCAATGGAAGAACCCACCGCATTTACAACACCAAAAATGAAGGCGCCTTTTTCTTTTGCTTTCTCCAAAGCCACAAGCGTATCTGCCGTTTCTCCACTTTGTGAGATGGCAATAATGATGTCTCCCGGATGAATGATTGGATTGCGGTATCTAAATTCTGATGCATATTCCACTTCAACGGGAATGCGACAAAGTTCTTCGATGATGTATTCTGCTACAAGGCCCGCATGCCAGCTCGTTCCGCAAGCTACAATCATGATGCGGTTTGCTTTGTTGATGGCTTCTATATTCAGATCGACACCACTCATTCGTATCATACCTTCTTTTGCGTCTAATCTTCCGCGTAAGCAATCAAAAATGGTATTGGGTTGTTCAAATATCTCTTTGAGCATGAAATGTTCGTAACCGCCTTTTTCGATGGCAGCGAGTTCCATATCCAGCTTGGTGATGAAAGGGGTAATTTTTTCATTTCCCAGATTCTTCAAAATCAATTCGTCTGGCTTTACGATGGCAAGCTCATAATCATTAACGTACACTACTTCTTTGGTATATTCAATGATGGGGGATGCATCGCTTGCCAAAAAGTGTTCTCCTTTGCCAATACCGATTACCAATGGAGATCCTTTACGAGCCGCTATGATCGTATCTGGATTGCTTTGTTCAATAAGTAAAATACAGTAAGCGCCTGTAACTCTTTTCAACGCGATTCTCACTGCTTCTTCTAAACTGCATTCATTGTTCTTTTTAATGTCTTCAATGAAATTGAGTAAAACCTCTGTATCGGTATCACTGGTGAAAGTGTACCCTTTATTGAGGAGATCCTGTTTGATTTGGGCGTAATTTTCGATGATTCCATTGTGAATCATGGCAATTTCACCTCCGGCAGACGTATGGGGATGAGCGTTTCTGTCGCTCGGTTCTCCGTGGGTAGCCCAACGGGTATGTCCAATTCCAATTTTTGCTTCTAGGTTTTTCCCAATTAATGTTTCTTCCAGTTCTGCAACTTTGCCTTTCTTTTTGTAGACATTTAAATGATTCTCGTGGAGTAACGCAACGCCGCTGCTGTCGTACCCCCTATATTCGAGTCTTTTCAATCCTTTTAGTATAACCGGATAAGCTTGTCTGTGTCCGGTGTAGCCAACTATCCCACACATGATGTATCAATTAAAATATGAATCAAAATACCAATTCGGTAATGATGTTGAAAGATAACGCAAAAAATAAAATTATAAAAGGCTTATTGTCATTTCCTCAGAAACAAAACGAATAAATAATAAAAAACAGGGCGATCCAACTATAAAATGTTATTTTTTACAATAAGATGCCATGTAAAAAGAGGTAAGCGAATGAAAAATAAATAACAATCCCGGTTACGTCTACCAAGGTCGCAACAAATGGAGCAGAAGATGCAGCAGGATCCAGTTTCAGTCTTTTGAGAATGATTGGAAGCATGGATCCCATCATACTTCCCCAAAGAACAATGCCGATCAAGGAAAAGAAGATGGTGCTTGCGAGAAGATTCCAATGTGGACCATAGTCGAACAGGTGCATTTTCTGCCAGATGGAAATTCTCAAAACACCGATTGTTCCAAGCATGATTCCCAACAAAGATCCTGTGATCAGTTCTCTTTTCATGACTCTCCACCAATCGGCTATGCTTAATTCTCCGAGTGCCATGGCCTGAATGATGAGCGTTGATGCTTGTGATCCACTATTGCCGCCACTGCTCATGATCAAGGGGATGAAAAGCGCCAAAACGGTAGCTGTTTCAATTTCATTTTGAAAAAACTGCATGGCAGATGCGGTTAACATCTCACCCAGAAAAAGCAAGAGCAACCATCCGGCTCTTTTTTTGAAAAGCTTTGTCAAACTGATATCTAAATAGGGCTCTTCCAAGGCTTCAGTTCCTCCAATTTTCTGGATATCTTCACTAAATTCTTCACTGGCAACCCATAGCACGTCATCGATGGTGATGATTCCCAAAAGTACATTTTGTTCGTCGGTAACGGGAAGGGCTACACGATTGTTCATTTTGAAGGCCTCATTTGCCAATTCTTGGTCGTCGGTTGCTTTTAAAGCGATGAAGCGATCATCCATGAGTTCGCTTACGGTAACCGAAGGGTCTGCGAGTATGATGTCTCGAATTCTGATGTCATCCAATAGCTCGCCTTTGTAGTTGATAACGTATATCACATCCACCGTTTCGCTGTTTGTTCCAAAACGACGAATCGTATCAATCACTTCTTTCACTGTATTGTATTCGTATACATATACATAGTCGGGCGTCATTAGTCTACCAACGCTGTTCTCTGGATATCCTAAAAGCTTTAGTGTTATTTTTCTTTCGTCTGGGTCAAGGGTTTTTATGAGTTCCCGAACCACACTGTTGGGTAAAACTTCCAAAAATGCGACTCTGTCATCGGCAGGCAATTCGTTGAGTAATTCTGCAGATTTAAAGGGAGCAAGGTCTTCTATGATTTTTCTTTGCTCTCCGGGTTCAAGGATTTTGAAAACACTTGCCGCACGATGAATTGCAAGGCATGAAATGATTTGAGATTCGTAATCTGGATACCCATATATGAGGTCGGCTACATCACTTATGTTTTGATCGTTCAAGAACTCGCGAATAGCCAGCTTGTCATCGGTTTGAATGAGGGATTCAAATTGATCTTGTAGGGGAATATCTTTTTGTTCTTCTATCATCAAAAAAGGATCATGCAATGAAAAAGCAGTATTTCGCTAAATTGGCTTTCATTTGCAAATTAATACATTAATCCTGAAAGCGTATGCTACATCCGGCTTTGTATGTCGAAAAAACAGCCGAAAAGGGCAAGGGGGTATTTACATGTCAACCCATTGAAGCGGATGAAATCATAGAACTTTCTCCCGTTGTTGTAATGCCATTAAATGATAGATCGTTGTTAGACCAAACGCTTTTGCATGACTATATTTTTGAATGGGGACATTCAAAAGACAAGTGTGCGATGGCCTTGGGGTTCATTCCCATGTACAATCATAGCTACATGAGCAACTGTGAATATTTTATGGATTATGACGAAGACACGATGTTTGTAAAAACCGTGCGGAAAATCGAAGCGGGGGAGGAGTTGACCATCAATTACAATGGGGATTGGAATGATGAAAATCCAGTTTGGTTCGATACAAAATAAAAAGCGATTGTCTTTTTATAGACAATCGCCATTATGCTGAAGTTTGCTTCAAATAAAATTATACCATTTCTGCCATGTTGGGAATATCGGCAGCTTTGTAAAGTCCGGCATCTAATTTCTTTTTTGTCTCTTCGAATGCCTTTAATGTTAAATCGATATCCTCGTTGCTGTGTGAAGCTGTTGGTATGAGTCTGTAAATGATATCGCCTTTCGGGATAACGGGATACACAACAATGCTACAGAAGATATGATAGTTTTCTCTTAGATCCATTACCATCTGAGTTGCTTCAGGTACGTCGCCTTTCATGTAGATGGGCGTAACGGGAGAGTTGGTATTTCCAATGTCGAATCCTCTATCTCTCAAGCCTTGTTGCAATCTGCTTACATTCTCCCAAAGTTTGGTTCTTAGCTCTGGATGATTGATGGTTAGTTCCATTCGCTTTAGCATACCCTCTACAATCAACAATGGTAAACTTTTTGCGAAAATTTGGGAACGCGTATTGTATCTAAGGTATTTAATTACGGCTTTAGGTCCACTGATGAAAGCACCAATGCTACCCATGCTTTTAACGAATGTGCTAAAATAAAGATCAACATCAGACTGACATCCTTGAGCTTGATCTGCACCACCTCCGGTTGGCCCCATGTAGCCAAATCCGTGTGCATCATCTATAAGTAGTCTGAAATTAAACTTTTTCTTAAGTGCGGCAATTTCTTTTAGAATGCCTTGTTCTCCATCCATGCCAAAAACCCCTTCGGTGATCAATAAAATACCACCGCCTTGTTTTTTCGCCATCTCAGTAGCACGATGCAGTTGTTTTTCACAATCGTTGATGTCGTTGTGCTTGAATGCGTAACGATGTCCCATGTGAAGTCTAACGCCATCTACAATACAAGCATGAGATTCTGCGTCGTAAACGATAACATCTCTTCTGTTAACGAGGGCGTCGATACAGCTCATGATTCCTTGATATCCAAAATTGAGCAACATCGTATCTTCTCTGCTCACGAATTTGCTTATCACTTCTTCCAACTTTTCGTGATGGATTGAATTGCCGCTCATCATTCTGGCTCCCATTGGATTACCCATACCGTATTTTGCAGCAGCATCAGCGTCAATTTTTCTCACTTCTGGATGATTTACCAATCCAAGATAATTGTTCAAACTCCAAACAATCATTTCTTTTCCACGAAACGACATCCTTGGCCCAAGTTCGCCTTCTAGTTTTGGAAAAGCAAAATAGCCATGTGCACGGTCCATGTGTTGTCCTATTGGTCCGCCATCCTTGATAAGTTTCTCAAATACGTCGATGCTCATGTTACAGTAGTTTTGGGATTATTTGCAAAAATAAGACTTTTCCGTACTGTAAAACCCAGGTTCAACCGCAATTTGTGGAATGTGGTTTATGGATATCTTTGCCAATAAGCCAATGAATATATCATGATAAACAAATACATCAAATTACAGCTTGCATTTATTTTTGTTTTCTCTTCATTAATTGCACAAAAAAATAAGAGCGCAACTCAAAGTAACTCCAATACAAAACCGAAATTGGTTGTAGGACTGGTAGTAGACCAGATGCGATGGGATTTTCTTTATCGATATCATTCGATGTATGGAAAAGGAGGATTTAAAAGATTGCTTGGAGAAGGATTCAGTTGTGAAAACACCATGATCACTCATCTTCCAACCTATACAGCCGTTGGGCATACTGGGGTGTACACTGGAGCATTTCCTTCCATTCATGGTATTGTTGGCAATAATTGGAGAGATGGAAAAACAGGGAAGAAAGTATACTGTACAGATGATTCCACCGTTTCTGGCGTTGGCAGCAATAATGAATCTGGGAAAATGAGTCCTAAAAATTTACAGGTGAATACCATTGCCGACGAGATGAAATTAAGCAATGAGTTCAAGTCGAAGACATTTGGTGTTTCGTTGAAAGATAGAGGCGCGATTCTTCCAGCAGGACATAGTGCAGATGCGGCTTATTGGTATGATGATAAAACCGGGAATTGGATCAGCAGTACATACTATATGAGCCAGCTTCCCGGTTGGGTGGAAAGCTACAATCAGAAAAGACTGCCAGATGAATGGATGAAAAAAGACTGGGAAACCTTTTTGCCTGTAAACAATTATATACAAAGTACCATTGATAATGCGGATTATGAAGGAAACATACCTGGAGAAAAAAATCATGCCTTCCCGCACGAATTACACAATATATCCGACAAAAAATATTCAGCCCTCAGGTACACGCCTCATGGTAATGCATTGACGATTGATTTTGCTAAACAAATTATATCGAATGAGAAATTAGGAAAGGATGAGTACACAGATTTACTAGCCATCAGTTTATCCTCACCCGATTATGCTGGACATACTTTTGGTCCCAATTCAGTTGAAATAGAAGACATGTATCTTAGATTGGATAACGAGCTTTCTGTGATGTTGAATTTTCTGGATTCCGCTGTGGGCAAAGGAAATTATTTGTTTTTTCTGACCGCAGATCATGGGGTGTCGCAAGTTCCAGAGTACTTAAACTCACATCGAATTCCAGCAGGAAGAGTGGATACAAAGTCTTTACAAAAAGAAATCAATGACACGATTTATAACCGTTTCAAAATTCAAGATGCCATTGTAGAAATAGAGAACAGTCAGCTTTATCTTAACCCTTCGTTGAAACAGGAAGGAGGGATGAATGCATTTTTTGTCAGCCAAGAGGTGATTAAGTTTTTATACGAGAAACCATTTGTTCAACATGTTGCAGATATTCAGCATATCACCTCGTTTACCCTTCCAACAAAATTGACCAAACTGATTTCAGACAGCTATTTTCCGGGAAGATCAGGAGACCTTCAAATGTTTTTTAAGCCCAATTTTATCGACGGCGGAAAAACCGGAACGACACATGGTGCATGGAATCCTTACGATGCCCACATTCCATTGGTTTGGTTCGGTGCTGGAATAAAGCAAGGAAAATCTTACGAGCAGATTCAGATGGCTGATATTGCACCTACATTGGCCTCTATGTTACAGATTCAGACGCCCAATGGTACCATGGGAATGGTAATCGAAGCATTGTTCAAATAGCAATTCGTTAATTTTTTTAAAAAATGGCATGAAATTTGTTTTCTGATTTACGGTATCATTTAATTTACGCTTCAAATCAAATAAATATGAAAAAGACGATTCTATTTTTAAGCCTTGCTGTTGTTTTATTTTCATCTTGTCAGAATACGGATGATAACAGCAACACAGCAATCAACACAACAACGGTTTCTAATACCATAACAACAGGATCTTGGCGTGTAACGTACTATTGGGATACAGATCATGAAGAGACCAGTTCTTTCTCTGGATACAGTTTTGTATTCGGCTCTGGGAACGTCCTTACAGCCACCAAAAATGGGACAGCGGTAACTGGAACTTGGTCCACTTTGCTTGATGATTCATTAACCAAATTGGTATTGAATTTTGCTACTCCTGCAGATTTTGAAGAAATCAGTGATGATTGGCATGTGGTGGAAAGAACCGCTACCAAAATCAGATTACAAGATGTTAGCGGCGGAAATGGAGGAACAGACTATCTGACATTTGAAAGAAATTAAGAAGATTATTTTTTGAGAAAAGCCCACCAAATGGTGGGCTTTTCTGTTATATTACAATATTATGCAAAAAAATAACAATATTAAATATATAAAAAAGTAAGAAATAAAATATAGTTAAAAAATATAGTATATTTTGCTTGTGATTTTATCTATAATTATTTTTTAAAATTAATAACATGAAAGTTCCAAAATTATTGATCTTACTAATCTTTACTGTATCATTCATTGCCTCTTGTAAAAAAGAAAACGCAGTTGTTTCAGAAAATATGTACGGTAGCCATGACGAAATTTGTAACTTCAAAGTAAACAAACGTGGATTTCTGATCTTTGCTACTATTGATGATATATTGACATTCAACAAATTTTTAAACAATGGGAATAAAGAAAAGATAATTGACGAAATAATGACTAAGGGCTTTAAGATGAGAAAAAATAGCAGTACTTTATTTTCAAGAAGTTCAGATAGTCCATATAATTATTATTTTGACGAGAATGGGTTATTGCAAGTTGGTGATTTGCTATTAAAAATTAGTCATGACGACAAATTTTTGTATGTAGTTAAAGAACAAAATTTAGATCCGATAGTATACGAAAAGCTTTTGCTTGAAACTTTTGATGAATTGACTATGAATAAAATAAATGTTAACAGATTAGAAGAGAATTTTAATTTATTAGCTTTAATGGATTACACACCTTTTGGAATAAATGAACCAGAAAATACAGGTTTCGACAAGAGACCAATGTTCGGAACTACCACAACATTAGAGCATCATTGTATGCCAAACACTTTTTATCCTGGATTCTGTAATTGTGGTGATTATGAAATAATTCATCACTATGCATTTTGGATTCAAACATCTTGGCATTGGGGTAATGTTCTGAATAATACAATTGAACCCTGCGATTAACAAATATTCTTTTTTATTATTCACTGGTATTTTATAAAAAGAGTTTAGTATTTAAATCAAAGCAAAAAAAATGAATTTAATTTTTGGATTTACTATTTTTTTCTTTTCTGTTACGGGTTGGAAAGAAGGAGTCTCACAACAGAAGATTAAAGTATATTCCAAAGAGACAAATGAAAACTTGCCATACGCCACAGTTGTGAATCATACACTAAATAAGTTTTATTCTGCAAATGTAAAAGGTGAAGTTACAATAGATGCACATATAAATGATAGTCTGACAATTTCATTTATCGGTTATTGTAGCAGTTATTTCATTTTCAAAGGTGATAAAGAGTTGAATGTAGGCTTAAAGCAAATGAAAAGATTATTGAAACAAGTCATCATCCATGATTGTTCTCGAAAAAATAAAATGCTCAACAACCACGGCTTAAAACAAAAGCATAAACTCAATGGATATACAAATTGTATTTTGATTGAAACCGTTAACACAACAGCACATCTTATTAAAATTCCCTCTACAGAATCGGGATGCACTATTAAGCAATTTACTTTTTGGATTCTTAAAGATCCAGAATCTCCTGAATATTCAAAGCATAATCCATATCGTATCAGCCTGTATAAAATTTCTGATAAAGATAGTTTGCCTGGCGATGAGTTAGTTGAAAATCCAATTATTATTTCCCCAAAATCTTATGGCAAACAAACCGTCCATTTAGATTCAATTTCAATAAATATACCTTACAACGGAGCTTATATCATGCTTGAGTCAATAAATGATGACAGGTACTCATGGAAAAAAAAAGTAAGAATAAATTCAAATGAGATAAAAGAAATGACAACATTTGGTAATTTATTGGAATATGCAGAATTTGAAGAGTTGGAGTCATACATATATGATATCTTGAATAATAAACTCATAAAATCATCACCCAGTAAGTCTATCAGATGTTCAATAGATTTCAAATGCTGTAAAAATCAGTTGTGACTATACTAGTGAAAGAATCAATTTATTTTAGCAATAAAAGTTGTTTGTAATGCTATCGAAAAATGAGAAAGCTATTCTGTTGTGATTCCGTCAGCACTGAGGGTTAAGCTTTCCCAATTGTCGAAATCGTTTTTGAGTTCTTCTAATTTTATTCTGGCACCTTTTAATGCACCCGCGCCAAGCAATAGGCGAAGCGGTGGATTTTCGGTTTCTGTAATTTGAATCATGGCAGCAGCAGCGCGATCGGGATCTCCGGGTTGATTGCCGCTTGCTTTTCGGATATCTGCTATGTTTTTTCCTGCCGTTTCTTTATAATCTTCGATTTGAATTTTTGTGCTATTGGCAGAACGGCCGGCCCAATCGGTACGGAAGCCACTCGGAGCGATGATGGTAACTTTTATGCCCAAGGGTGCTACTTCTTTATAAAGCGCTTCGCTCAAACCGTCAACCGCATACTTGGTTGCATTATAGAAGCCAACTGCCGGGAAAGATCGAAGCCCGCCAATCGAAGCGATGTTTAGTATGTGTCCGCTTCGTTGTTTTCTCATGTGTGGAAGAACCGCTTTAATCATGTCTCCCAGACCAAATACATTGATGTCGAACATGCGTCTGATTTCTGCATCTTCACTTTCTTCAACAGCACCGAAATATCCGATTCCGGCATTATTAACAAGCACATCTATTTTTTGAAACCGGGACATTGTAGACGCCACAGCTTGATTGATTTGTTCAGGAACAGTAACGTCTAGTTTTAATGGTATTGCTTGATCTGGGAACTGGTTGATTATGTCTGAGATATCGTTTGTATTGCGTGCTCCGACCGCTACAAAATCACCTTTGGTTAATACCGCCAAGGCCAATGATCTTCCAAATCCGGTTGAACATCCGGTGATGAGCCATACTTTTTGCATATTCTTTTTTGGTAAAAATAACCAGAAATAATGGGCCTTAGGCTAGCTATTTTCTGATGTATGTTCTATTTCTGGTAGAAGAATAAAAATGGTAGGGTCAATGAAGAACATCAGCACTCTACCTGAAATAAATCTTTTATTTCTCAACTTTTTGAACTTGTAAACCTTTTAAACCTCTTAAACTCAAAATCCTCCCGAGTTCTCGGGAGGATTTTGTTTGTTGGGTTACCTGGATTTCCTTCGCTTCGCTCGGACATCCCAAATGGGGGAGATCAAATCGAAAAGGCTGCACTCGTTTCAATCTTTTATTTCTCAACTTTTTGAACTTGTAAACCTTTTTAAACCTCTTAAACTCAAAATCCTCCCGAGTTCTCGGGTGGATTTTGTTTGTTGGGTTACCTGGATTTCTTTCGCTTCGCTCGGACATCCCAAATGGGGGAGATCAAACAAAAAAAAAAGTCCTGCCTCGCTTCGCTCGTTAGTTTCTTTTTGCATCAATCGCTTTTGCAAGCAAGCTTGCATCGCTTGAATGCAAAAAGTCCCGCACTTGTGTGCAGGACTTTTCTTTTTGTTGGGTTACCTGGATTCGAACCAAGACAGACAGAATCAAAATCTGTAGTGCTACCGTTACACCATAACCCAATCATAACCGAAATCGTGATTTCGGAGGGCAAAAATAAGCAAATTGCAAGATGTTCCAAAAGTTTTTGGATTCTTTCAGAAAAAAACTTCGTTTAAAGGCATTCCACCAAGAAATAATTCTTTTTTCCGACCTGTACCAAGATGAATCTATCGTGAAGCAATAAAGATTTGTCTACCATCAAGCTTACATCAGAAATTTTAGTTCTATTCAAGCTTACGCCTCCGTTTTGAATCATTCTTTTGATGTGTTTTTCGATTTTTTTCTTGAATTTCTTATCATGAAAAATAATTTAAGATATTAAATCTCTTTGATTTATAAAATTTGTAATTGATTTCACAATTTATCTAATGGAAAAATAGCATTTAATACAATTTCTTTTTAAAAAAATGGGAAAAACCTCATGAAATTATGTTTTTTTCACTAATAAAT
>JBDLUO010000091.1:0-10541 GCA_039805285.1 Bacteroidota bacterium | reverse complement strand
GCAGCACTGGTTGACATTAAACTACTCGATCATCTCATCGTAAGTGAAGATGGTTATTACAGTTATTTAGATGAGGGTGTTTTATGACCTAAAACAAAAAAAGTCATACCGTTTAAAGTATGACTATGAAAATTGATAAGAAAAGAATTAAGCCATTCCTGTGGGTCCGCCGAAATTAAAAGGTATTTCAACAGATTCCATATCCTGGATGGTGCCATTGGCCGCTTCGAATTTTTTTATATTATCAACCATGGCTTTCATGAATCTTTTGGCATGAAAAGGAGTTAACACGATTCGATTTTTTACTTTGCTTTTCGGAGTACCAGGCATTACATTAACGAAGTCTACCACAAACTCTGCATGACTGTGTGTAATGATGGCAAGGTTTGCGTAAGTACCTTCTGCTACTTCTTCCGATATTTCGATGTTCAGTTGGTTGTTTGGTTGTGATTGATCAGACATATGATGATATTTTTTTTACAATAGTAATAAAAGAGTCAGATATAAAAAAATGGTTGCTGTAAGGCAACCATTTTTTTTATGAAGTTTTAATCTAGATTAAGGTCTTGGTCCGATGTAAGTCCAAGTTTCATCGAAGAAAGCACGTGGACCGCCAGGAACAACAGAAGGTTGAAGCATGAAATACTTCACTTTGATTGTTCTTGTAGCTGCATCGTAAGCGTTAACACCAGAAGGATCCAAAGTTACACGACGTCCATTAGACGCAGCGTAATTTGGCGCTCCAGAACCTGCTCCTGGATTACCAACTCCCGTTGCTGGGTTGTTTGGATCTCCAAAATAATTGCGCATGTCAGAAATAGCATCTGTAGCTGGGTCAAAAAATACTTGAGAACCAAAGCTTCCATAGTAAGAACCACTACCACCAGCATTAAAAAGATATCCAGGTGTGATTTCACCGTTGATTTCCATACATACGTTAACGCTTGCGGGGCCAGTAGTTACAAGGTAATACTCTAAAGGGTATCTTCCAGAGAATGTAGCTCCTGCAGGAGAAACATCACTGTAAGTTCCGGTTGCTTCGTATAAACCATCGTATTTGTTTTTAACAGTCACTTTGATAAGAACTTGTTTCATGTTGCTAGCAACTTGAAAGCCATTATCTGCGCTAATCAATTCCAAACCTAAGCCATAAACAGCATTAGGATCAAGGTTAGAAGATCTTGGAATGGTAATTTCCAAAGTATCCAACAATTGACCTGCAGCGATTTTTCCGCTAAGGTTAATTTGATACTGATCTGCAGGTAATAAAGTTAAGCTTGTATCAGCTGCTACTAAATTTGGAGCTAAAGCAAATTCAACATTCACATCAGAAGATTGACGACCTAGTGCTTCTAGAGCAAATACAGGTGCAGCAATAACTTGTGATTGATCAGATGAAAGGATTGCAAAGCTAACAGTACCTCCAACTGCCTGTGGCAAGGAAACTGCTTTTCTTTCAATCACTTGCATACCGTATTCACCATTTTCGAAGCCCTTGTCTTTCAGACAACCTGAGAAGGTGGTCATCATTACAGCTCCAATGAGTGTAAGTTTTAAAATATTTTTCATGTTATGTGGGTTTGTTTGTATTAAAAAGTTATTATCTGTCCCAGAAAATTTTGCTGGTAAATACGTCTATTGTTCCTTGTGCGCTAACGTTTGCTTCGTTGTAGCTATACTCAGATTGAGGATAGAAAAGTCTAACAGGTATTTCAGCTGCAGCTCCACCAAGAATTGACAATTGATTTGCCCAGATTCCTGCGTTTACTACATCATATCCACCACCTGCACCGTATACGATATTTGTTCTTCTAAAATCTGTCCAAATTTCATACGTAGCAATACCATTCAAAGCGAACCATTTTTGAGACAAGATGGTAAACAATCCACCACCAGGAAGACTTGGATCTAATGCATCAGCATTGTAGTCAACATCTGGGTAAGTTGCGTTGTTTGAAATATAAGTATCAGCTTGAGCCGTTGTTAAACCCATGAAAACAAAAGACTCACGGATAGCTGAAGTCAACAAAGATTCTGCATCACCTGTGATGATACCGCGATGAGCCGCTTCTGCTTGTAAGAATAGACTTTCAACACTAGATAAAATCCATGAATCAGATGAAGGTCCTTGAGGTGTTAATCCTGTGTTAGGAGCAGTCAAATTGATTACGTTGATAGATGAAAGATCAACTCCAGTGTAACCTGGCGCAAATCCAGAAACTGCACCGTAAGGAATACCTTTTTGGTAAGTAGCTGGTTGAAATACACCTGCATCAGGGTTCAAATCAGGCTTAACATAAAATTTACCTTCTCTTGGATCTCCATTCCATCTGTAATATCCTGGAGTTCCTGCAGTTCCAAGTCCGCAAGCAAAAGCATTTGCTTTTGTAAGATCACCTAAACCAGCAAGTACACCATTCTCGTTTAACGCGAAGAATCTGTATAAAGGTGATGGTTTAGATGCTGAATAACCTGGGTTGATTTTAGCTGTTTCACCAGCGCCTAGGAAACCACTTCCTTCTGCATTGATGATTGCCATTTCAGCAGCGATATCCACACCACTTGTAGTGTATTCTGCATCTCCTACTTCTACTCCACCGCCTTTGCAATGCACAAGCATACGGAGTTTCAATGTGTTAGCGAATTTCACCCAAAGTGCAGGATTGCCTTTGAAAACTAGATCGTTGGTTGCGATTTTGCCATTTTTTGAAGGATCAGTTTTGGCTGGATCTTTCAAAATTGCAATTGCAGTATCCAATTGACGGAAGATATCGTTGTAAATGTCTACTCCGTTATCATACTTAGGGTTTCTAACATCGTTTCCTTTCAAAGCTTCTTTGTAAGGGATGTTTCCATAAACGTCAGTAAGAATTTGGAAGTTGTGAGACTTCATGATTCTGCAAATTGCTTCGTAGAAACCATCTCCACTTGCTTGAGCTCTTTGTTGTACAAAGTTGTAAGAAGAAGAGTTGTAATACAAGTCATTCCAAGGATTACCACCGCCACCTGGGAAAGTATTGGTGAAAGTGTAAGATTCCTCTTCTGTATCATTTTGGTAGTTACCGCTTCTTGCCCAATAACCCAACCAGTTTTGAAGGAATTTCCAATCTGCAGCTACGATTTTAGCTGTTGATGCAATGGCAGACGGCATTACGTCTCTGTAATTCAATGAACCGGCAGTTAGATTTTCTTCCGAAGCATTGATATCGAAATCTGTTTTACAACCAGTAGCCAGAACCAACATAGAAGTTGATACCAGTGCCAGTTTTTTTATATTTATCAATTTCATTTTTCTGTGTTTAGGGATGTTTAATTAAAATTGGAACACTACGTTTGCACCAAAAATTCTTGTTGGAGGTAGGTTGTAAGCTGTACTACGACCTTGTGCGTTTCCAGTAAATGCACTGTTTCCATTAGAAGAGAACTCAGGATCTGTCCATTGGTTTGTTTTTGGCAACCAAGTAAGCAAGTTTCTTCCTGTAATTCCTACAGTGATTCCTCTCAAAACGTTATTCCCTTTAAACAAACGATTAGGCAATTCATAAGTTAATGAAACCTCTCTTAATTTCCAGAATGCTCCACTTACCAAATAGTTAGTGATTGCAGTTGTGTTTAAGTCGCTATTCCAAAACTCTCTGTTGTACTGAGTAGTGTAAACATTTGTGTTTTCTACGTATTTAGTACCATCATAAGTTACAGAGTTAGGCCATACAAAAGCACGACGTCCGTACTGTGCACTTCTTGTAGAGATACCATTGTCATCAAGGAAAGCTCCAAGCTGATCAACTACGATTTGGTTTCCACCACGATATTCAGCAACTACACTCAAGCTAAATCCTTTGTAATTAGCGTTAAGTGACAAACCTAAGATGTTGTTCGGCGTTGTTCTTCCGAATGTAGTTAAGTTTGGATTTACAGTTGGCATACCATCAGCACCTACGATAACTTTTCCAGTTGCGCTGTCTCTGATGTAATCAAACACACGGAACTTGTAAACAGGTTGTCCAACGATTACCCAGTTGTAGTTTCCGATACCGATTTGGTTAAGTCCATCAACCAATTTGGTTACTTTACTTGTTTGATAAGTGTAATTGGCTTTGAAGTCGATGCTAAGATCTCCCATTTTGAAAATTGGAGTCAATTTCAAATCCAACTCTAAACCATTGTTGTTAAATTCTGCAGCATTCAACTTACTTGTAGTGTAACCTGTACTGTTAGCAAGAGCTAGGTCAAGTACCTGGTCTGTATTGTTTTGACTGTAGTAAGTTGCTTCAAAATTGATTTTGTTTTTCATTAAACCCAATTCAATACCAACTTCTTTGTTGTATACGAACTCTGGGTTGAATTGTCTCTTGTAAATTGAAGTTGGTACATTATAGCCCAAAGTTGAACCATAAGGGAAGAATGTTCCAATAGAGAATGTTGGAGACTCTTGAGCTACCAATGGAACGTTACCTGTTTTAGAGTAAGCACCACGTAGTTTCAAATAGCTAATGTATTTGTTTGATTCCAAAGCAGGAATAACTTTATGTAGCAATACCGAAGCGTTCACACCAGGATAGAAGTAAGAGATGTCGCTGTTAGCGAAAGTACTTCCGTCTGTTGGTGCATTTTTACTGTCTTTATCGTAAGATCCGGTTACTTCTAAGTTAGCCCAACCATCCCAATTGAAGCTTGCATTGGCAAACCAACGAGAAAGTCTTGAAATAGAAGATCCAGCACTAACACTTGGTTCTCCGATACGGTTTTGAATACTTAAGAAAGTAGACTGTCCAAGATTTCCACTTCCTAAACCAAGGTTAACAGAGTTAGCTTGACGGAAAGATTGACCGATGGTTCCAGTGATTCCTAATTTTTTATACTTGGTGTTGAAGTTCGCAAACAACTCAGAGCTAAAACGACTGCTGTTTGAAGAAGCGTAAGAAGCTGCAGCACTGATGGTAGTTGCAGATGCATCTGTAAGTGTTAAGTGATAAGCACTTGGAGTATATGCTTCAGTTGTAGACTTAGCATCTCCGAAAGTAGCAGATCCACCTATACGATAAACGAAATTCAACCAATTGGTTGCTTTGTAGTTCAACTCAACGTTTCCAATTACATCATTTGTTTTACCTTTTTGTCTGTTGATGTCTTTAGCCATGTAAGGCGTTCTGAAGAAATTGGTAAGATATGGCGTAAAGTATCCGTCTGGACTAGAGAAATAATCTGATCTCCAGTTTTTGAAACGAGAAAGATCATATTGTCCAGGAGCACCTGTTACGTTATAATATGTTTGAGCGTTAGCTGTAGTAACGTCATATTTAGAATTGGTCAAACGAGCGTTGAAGCTAGCTTTGAAACGATTGTACTCTTTTGAAGCATTCATCGCAACTGTTTTTCTGTCATTTCTATCTCCAGGTAATGTACCAGTGATAGAAACGTTTTGTGCGCTCAAGTAGAAATCTCCAGTTGAGTAAGAGATGTCGGTTTGACTAGTGATACCTGTTTGGAAGAAATTCTTTCTACCGTTAGCAACATTGCTATAAGGAAGAAGAAGTTTTTCTCCGTTTGGACCAGTTTGTCCCATTTGACGGATTGAGCCATCAAATTCATCTCCCCAACTTTGTTGCTCATATGGAGTGAAAGTTCCTTGTCCGGTATTTGCATCTTGGTTGTAACCAGATCCAAAACGATCCTGAAACTCAGGCATGTAAGCAATTTTCTCGAACTGTGTAGTTTGAGAAACAGTAATCATTGGCTTTTGCTTTGATCCTCTTTTTGTTGTAACGATGATTGCACCGTTTACCCCATCAGGACCATAAACAACAGTAGCAGATGCAGATTTCAACAAACTTACATCAGCAATATCATTAGGATTCAATGAGTTTAAGAAGCCCAATGGAGTTGGCACACCATCGATAACCAACATCGGCTGGTTGTTACCTGTAAGCGAACGAATACCACGAAGTGTGATACGCGTTGTTCCAAGAACTCCACTGTTGGTAGTAGCTACGTTCAAACCAGATACTTTACCCACAAGACCATTCTGTAAGTTTACAGGATTGGCTTGTGTAAGTTCTTTGGTTTTTACAGTAGCTGTAGAATAACCCAATGAAGATTTCTGACGAACCTGTCCGAGTGAAGTCACTACAACAGCTGTCATCTCCTGAGTGTTTCTTACGAGGTTAGCGATTGCCGTTGTGCCCGAAGGGGTAACAACTTGTGCATCGTAACCAACTGCAGTAACAGTCAGTGTTGAATTTGTACCGGCTACTCGGATAGAAAAACTTCCGTTAGCATCAGTTTGAACCATGTTTTTGGTTCCAGTTTCGGTGACAGTGGCAAATTTTACCGGTTCACCAGGAATGTCTCTTACTTGTCCAGAGATCACCCTTGATTGGGCAGAAGCCAGCAAGCCGCTGAGCATCAGCACTGCGAAAAAGGCTAGAAATCTTCTCATGTGCATTTAATTGGTTAATGAAAAATAAAATTAAGGGAAAATTAACACCAATCCAAAAAACTTATTTTCAGATTTTTTTTACCCTGTTTTTATATGACAAATCCAAAATCAGTTTTGTTGCATCAAGTGCAACAATTCACCAACTTATTACCGCACCTAACCCAAATTCAGACTTTTTATTTCCTACGATTTGATCCAATCCCGCTCCTTGAAATTGCCGATCTTGAAACAAGCTTTCTGCGAATTTTAAACTGATTTTCAACATTTTATGTATTTTAATTACGCTCGACAAACCCCACCTAACTCCATTATGATAGTATGAAATCAACTCAGTTGATCCGGAAACAGGATCTGGTTCGAAAACAAAAAGTGAAACATCAGCATTTGAAACCTCTGAATAACAAACCCATGCATTCAATTTTAGTTTTTTCTTAAAGCATAAGTGCTTCATTTCAAATGAAACAATCTGTCCTTGATCATGCTTATTTGACTTTTCTATGATATTTCTCACCATTTCTACCCTTAGCTTGATGGTGCTTTTTTCATTCAATTCACTAGTAAACCCAAACCTAATGCTCGTTTTTCTATTGTTTATCCATGGTTTTATTCCCGGTTCTGCCCAGTCGTAATCTCGCTGTGGCTTGTTTTCATTTTTCAATCTTATTTGAAGCTCTGTTCTATCTGAAGGCTTAAGGTTTCCACAAAAAAGCCACTCCGTTCCTTTAGAGGGTGCATGTATTCCATATCTTAACCACCTCGAACGAAATAAATCGATATATCCGTCAATCGCAGCTCGCTTTGTGGTCATTTTGATTCCAATAAAAAAGCCATCCTCATTTTTGTTTCCGCCATATTCAGTTGGTACACTGCCAGATATGGAATAAAGTCCTCGATCTAATTTTCTGTAAAAACCACTAATAGAGATTTCTTTTGATAACGATCCAATCATACCAACCCAAATTCCTTTGGCTCCGTTTTGATCGACCATCGTTTCTCCAAAAAAATGGTTGCCTCCAAGGTTTATGGTGAAGTCGATACCGATGTTGTTTTGCCATTTAGAAAATCGATCAAATTTATCATACCATTTTTCACTCCGAATGGGTAAAAAATTAACAGCAGTGACCACATGATTGACCGAAAGACTGTATTTTTTTTGGGCAAGGGTTAGCGCATAACCTAGTGCCTTTTTTTGAATTTTATTTCTTGTTTCCAACTCGTCGGTTGTTCGATGAAGTCCTGTTAATACAGGCCTGTAGCCCACGATCCATTCACTACTGTCAGAAATTTCAAGCTTAGCATCTTCTTTTTTTTGCGATATAAAAAATGTCATTTGTAAATTTCCTTTCCTCGCTTCGAATCCCATCCCCTTAAATCCAACACCCTCTCCTACAGAACGGTAAGGTTCAATGCCTTTGTTTTGATTCTTGATCATCAAAACATCATTTCCTTTGTATGCTCCATACGTCTGCCACAGCATCAACCCTTGTCCCAAATTGACCGTAAAATTGCCTAAAACCATTTTTTTTAACCAACTTTTTTGGGGCGTTATCGAAAAATAAGCTCCATAAAAATCCATGCCTAACTGTTCTTTTTTCCAATGCCATTTTTCTCCGGCATCCAATTCACCTTGAAATCCGAATTTCAAGGTTTTACCATCCGAATATCCATATCGAAAAACCCTACCCCATTTAGAACCACCAAATGGCGAAACACCCGTTGTGTCTTTTAAAAAGCCTTTCTTTTCTTGTACAAATCTTTGAGCTCTAATTTGCAATGTTTGATTCCCGCGGGTCAAAATCTCATTTACTTTCTCCTCGAGCTTTTGATGGTTCCCAACAACGATAAATGGGAAAAGCAATTTTACCAAGCCATTGTCCCAGCCCGGAATACCCTGAAGCTCATGCAGATTTTGAATGTATCCTACTCCGCTCCTATATTGAATGAGCGAATGAGCTTGTATTGGATTCACAAAAAGTTGGGTCTGCAATTCTTTTTCATCTAACAGATTTACATCAACCGGACTTTTATACAATGCTGACCAGTGCAGGATTAGCAGGTCTTCGCTCAATCGAGCATCATCCGTATCTTCCAAAGCATCCAATCTGTTCTGTACGATTTTTTCTACCGCCATCTCCATTTCTTGATTTTGGGAAAATGAGGGCATCGTCTTTAAAAACAATAATAAAATCAAGATCTTTCTTTTCATTCGTGCTGTTTTTTAGTAAAAAAAATACCACTGCCACCAGAAATCCCAAGCATACTTTGGTAAGAAAAATAAATTCTGAGCGATCCTTTTTTTCTATGTAAAACCGTCCCCAAATGTTGTGCACTAGATGCCGAATGAAAATTATATTGCAAGCTCATTTTATGGGAAACATGCAGTGTAGCTCCAATCAACACGTTCCAATCTGTATTTATTCCTTTATTGAAATCCAATTTCAGATGAATCTGACTCGAAGGATGATATCCGAATCCCAACATAAAAACCGTACCTGAACTTAGCCCATCACCATTGGAAAAAAAGGGCTCCCATGGATTTTGAAACACAAAACCAAACTCCGACTTACTATTGGGTTGAAAAAAAAATCCAATGCTTGCTCTAGGCGCATAATCGATATTCAATTTAGATTTTGTAAATCTCTCTATTCCTCCAGAAATGCCCAGAGATGTTTTCTCATTGAGTTTTCTTGCATATACAATATCTACTCTGTCTTCATGGTATTCGATTGTTCCCATTCTAGTCCAATTCAAAACAAGGGCTTGATCTTTAAATATGGGCATAAGTCCCGAAACCCTTATCAATCCGAGATCAATCAACCCGTATCGATTTTCTGCATAAAGTCCGACCATCAAATTTTTCGCAATAGTGGCCAAAGCCGGATTCGATTTAATTGACGATGGCCCAGCATCGATTGAGGAAACAACGGAGGCATCCATGTCGTTCGAAATGAGATCTACCATTCGCTGAGATCGTACCGTATTGAACATAAATAAAAACAGTAAAAAAGAAATGTATTTCATTGGCTTGTTGTTTGGACTTCTTATCCATTTATCAAATCTTATGTTAACGACTTTATGTTTGTTCTTAATGAAAAGGACGTATGTCAAATCGATATTTTCGGCATTATTGATTCTCAATCCAGTTCATCTCCATTTATACTGCAAGGTATTTTTGAGAAAAAAAATCCCCAAGGTGTATTCACGTTCTCATCCTGATTTTATTACAGTGATTTGATGATGTTTTTCTTTGTTTGGTTTTCGGATTACTTGAGTAATTTCGCAGCATGGAAATCATGAACGGCAAATGGGTTTCACAGACCATAAGCGAAAAACTTAAAGCGCAGACGCGTGAATTGATTGAATCTAACAAAAGAGTTCCTCACTTGGCAGCGGTTTTATTGGGCAATGATGGCGCAAGCGAAACTTACGTAGCAAGTAAAATCAAGCATTGCGAAGAAATCGGTTTTAAAAGCACACTCATTCGTTTGAACAATGATGCTTCAGAATCCGAATTGATCGACATCATACATACGCTAAATACTCAACCGGATGTGGATGGAATTCTGGTTCAATTGCCTTTACCCAATCACATCAACGAACAAAACATCCTCAATGTAATAGACCCTGAAAAAGATGTGGACGGATTTAGTCCAATCAACACGGGCAGAATGGTACTCGGTATGCCTTCGTACATTCCAGCTACACCTTATGGGATTATGCTGATGTTAGAGCATTACAAAATTGAGACTTCAGGAAAAAAAGCAGTCGTAATTGGAAGAAGTAATATTGTGGGTAGACCCATGAGCATTCTACTGAGCCAGAGTGGTCCTTACGGAAATTGCACAGTAACGCTATGTCATAGTCGAACAAAAGATCTTTCTTCTATATGTTTAGACGCTGACATCATTGTAGCGGCTTTAGGCATTCCCGGATTTTTAAAAGCAGATATGGTTAAACCCGGAGCTGTTGTAATTGATGTAGGAATCACAAGGGTTGCAGATGATTCGAAAAAATCAGGATTTTCAATAAAAGGCGATGTTGATTTTGATGCCGTTGCTCAAAAATCAAGCTATATCACTCCCGTACCAGGCGGTGTAGGACT
>JBDLUO010000090.1:0-3049 GCA_039805285.1 Bacteroidota bacterium | reverse complement strand
GGTCCTTTACCCAAACTTCGAGTTGTCGATCGTATTTAAACGACCTCAAGTACACGCTAGTGGGAGGCCACACGAGGTTTTGGCGCTGAAACTGTTTGCTCAGCGAATCTTCTGTGCGGTTAAATATGGATACCAAACGGCTATCCTTGCGGCTGTTTTCACTGTAATTATCCTGAGCATTTGCGCTATAAAAACCGATAAGGCACATTATAGTCAGGGTAACCGAAAAAATGGAATAGTTTTTCATAACAATATTAGAACGAAAATCTTTGGGGTTTATTTCGTTATGATTCGTTTTCCGTATAAAAAACCGAAAAAAATTGATTTAAAGGTTGCCTCTCGCTTCTTGTTCTCGCTCTAATGCCTCGAAAAGGGCTTTAAAGTTTCCTTTTCCAAAGCTCTTAGCTCCTTTCCTTTGAATGATTTCAAAAAACAAAGTCGGACGATCTTCGAGTGGCTTACTAAAAATCTGTAACAAATATCCCTCATTGTCTCTATCAATAAGTATACCAAGTTCTTTAAGTGGAGCTAAGTCCTCATCAATTTGGCCTACTCGATCCAAAACCGTATCGTAATAAGAATTAGGGACTTTTAGAAAATCGACTCCTCTTTCTTGCAACATGTTTACCGTTTCTATGATATTGTGTGTGGCAATGGCAACGTGCTGAACGCCTTCTCCATTATAAAAATCAAGATATTCTTCTACTTGACTCTTTTTCTTGCCCTCAGCAGGTTCATTGATTGGAAATTTAACATATCCATTCCCGTTACTCATTACTTTACTCATCAATGCAGAGTATTCTGTGGAAATATCCTTATCGTCGAATGAAAGTATATTTTTGAAACCCATAACATCCTCATAAAATTTCACCCAAGGATTCATTTGATTCCAACCTACATTCCCAACACAATGATCTACATATTGAAGTCCGGTTGAACTTGGATTATAGGAAGACTCCCATTTTCTAAATCCAGGCATGAAAATTCCGCTGTAATTTTTTCTTTCTACAAAAATATGAACCGTGTCTCCGTAGGTGTGGATTCCACTGAGTATCACCTTACCGTTTTCATCTTCAAGTGTTTGGGGTTCCATGTATGTTTTTCCTCCCCTTTTGGTAGTTTGGTGCCAGGCGTCTGTAGCGTCATCCACCATCAATGCCAACACCTTTACCCCATCTCCGTGTTTGTAAATGTGATCGGCAATCGCATTGTTGGTTTTTAACGGTGTCGTTAAAACAAATGTGATTTTATTTTGACGTATTACATAGCTTACCTTGTCCATCACTCCGGTTTCCGGACCCGCATAAGCAAGTGATTGAAAACCAAATGCTGTTTTGTAAAAATGAGCAGCTTGCTTGGCGTTGCCTACATAAAATTCCACATAATCGGTTCCATGAAGCGGCAGGAAATCAGCAATCGCTTGATCATTCGTAATGGGAGCAGTTTCTACAGACATTTTTTACTGGTTTATGGTTTGGATGAAATAAAACAAAGCGATGTTCCTTTCAAATTCAAAGATAAAAAAAACACAATTTTAGCCAAATATACTTAATGTAAGCCTCAGCAAATCGTGAACGCTTGTTGTATTATGATAAAACATACAAGCCGACCATTTGGTCGGCTTTATTATTATTATCAATATAATTTTAATCTACTCAAGATTCTCCAGATCATTGATGTCTTTTGCCCTGCCTGCCATTTTTTTAGCTGTAATAAGATCATTTCGATTGATGGTTCTTATTCTTATATCATCATCCTCAAAATAAACTGCTTTTTGAAAAACATCATCAAAGTTCAATCCTTCTATTTTGACCATAATATCTATTGCCACTGGAGGAGTACCAAAAGTAAATACATCCCAAATTGGATGAGATAAAAAATTGGATTCGGTCATGTCGAATAAAGGCATCCCGAAAATTTGAAATGCATTTATTATTCTATTATAGTTTTCAGAACTTCTTTCAACCCATAAATCCATATCTCCTGTTGTTCTGGAATAACCATGTAAAACCACTGAATATCCACCTACCAAAATATATCTCACATCCGCTTTATTGAGAGCGCTCAGAAAGTCTCTGAAATCTTCATGAAATATGTTAGCCATTTTGCCTTAATGTTTTTACATGAAATTGATTTCGGTTCATTTTAGGAGGGTTATTAGCATCGTATTGATAAGAGACACTATTTAAATAGGCGGTTACAGACAACCTCTCTTTCCATGTCATTTTTTTATAGTAATCTGAATGAATTGATGCTTCCGCTATTGTTTGAGGCTTAAAAGCAGTCCTATCTAATTTGAATATGTCCATAACTCTAAATTAACCAATTCTGCTCCAATAACTTAAAATAAGGTTGTAAAATGAATCAAATCTTGAATCACCTTGTTAGACCATTTTCCCCTAAGCGAACTAAAAGTCAAAATGAGATAGAAAGTGAGAGCGATCATAAGACGCTAACTTTTTTCTTCATTCTAATACTGTTACTCGCTCTGATTATATTAAATTATCGACAAGAGAAAAAAAGCCCTTACGTGTTTCCGAATTATCTTTGCTCTGATTTTATATTTTCTGACTCTGCTTTTATCAAAGCATCACAACTCAAAAACATGATTAAAGCTGGTATTCTTGGAGGGGGACAATTGGGAAGAATGCTTTTACAATGCGCCGCCAATTACCCTGTAGAAACTTATATTCTGGAGAACGATACTCAATCACCTGCCGCACATCTTTGTCATCACTTCATAAAAGGCGATATCAACAATTATGAAGATGTTTATGCCTTCGGAAAAATGGTTGATGTGCTCACCATTGAAATTGAGCATGTGAATCTAGACGCGCTTGAACAATTGGAAAAAGAAGGTCTTACCATCATTCCAAAAACCGAAACCCTAAAAACCATCAAGAATAAAATCAGTCAAAAAGCTTTCTATACAGACAATCTGATACCTACGACACCTTATCTTACAACCGAGTCTAAAGTAGATTTAGCAAATCACATTGACTTTCTTCCTGCAGTTCACAAAACAGCATTGGGAGGATATGATGGAAAA
>JBDLUO010000089.1:0-5065 GCA_039805285.1 Bacteroidota bacterium | reverse complement strand
AATTATACAATCAACCTTCTGGAAACACATTGGCGGTTGATTTCAATGATCCAGAAAGTCATGATGATTTGCATACCACAGAGATGCACCTTCCTGTCGGAAAGCCAGTGAAACTTGTGATAAACGCACAAGATGTTATTCATGACGTTGGATTGTCTCATTTCAGACTGAAAATGGATGCCGTGCCAGGTATTCCAACAACCATGTGGTTTACACCAAAGTACACTACAGAAGAAATGAAGAAGAGAACTGGAAATCCAAATTTCGTATATGAAATCAGTTGTGATCAAATGTGCGGAAAAGGACACTTCTCTATGCGCGGTGTAATTGTTGTAGAAACCGAAGAACAATACAAAAAATGGTTGTCCGAACAAAAACCAGAGTATTTGACTTTACATCCAGAAAAAGATCCATCGAAAGCAAAAGAAAATCAAACCGCTTCCGATACCACAGCAAAGACGCAAGTGGCTCAATTAATCAAACCTTAATTACACAAAATAAATACCTGAACCATGAATACTGTAGCAGCACACGAATCAGCGACGCACGATGCTCACACACATGATCATCACGAACATCACCATCAGGAGACTTTTATTTCGAAGTACATATTTAGTATGGATCATAAAATGATCGCCAGACAATTCCTGATAACAGGAATTATTTGGGCCATCATTGGAGGTCTTTTTTCGGTGATATTCCGTTTACAATTGGGAGATCCTAATGCAACTTATCCATGGCTAGAAGATTTTCTTGGTCATTGGGCAAAAGGAGGAAAATTAAACCCAGAGTTTTATTATGCATTGGTTACCATGCACGGAACCATCCTCGTTTTCTTTGTATTGACAGCTGGACTTAGTGGTACGTTTGCCAACTTCCTTATTCCATTGCAAATCGGAGCAAGAGATATGGCATCACCTATGCTTAATATGTTAAGCTACTGGTTCTTCTTCCTTGCTTCTGTTATTATGATGTCTTCTTTGTTTGTTCAAACCGGACCTGCAAGTGGAGGTTGGACAGTATATCCTCCTTTGAGTGCATTGGGCGAAGCATCTTCGGGAAGTAAAATTGGAATGGATTTGTGGTTGGTGAGTATGTCATTCTTTATTGTTTCATCACTTTTGGGTGGATTGAACTACATCACTACTGTATTGAATATGAGAACCAAAGGGATGAGCATGACTCGTATGCCATTGACCATATGGGCCTTGTTCTTTACTGCTGTATTGGGTGTACTTTCTTTCCCTGTGTTACTATCTGGAGCAATTCTTCTTTTGTTCGATCGTAACCTTGGAACGAGTTTCTATTTGAGTGATATCATTGTAGCTGGTAAAGTACTTCCGAACGAAGGTGGTAGTGCCATTCTCTTCCAACATTTGTTCTGGTTCCTTGGACACCCAGAAGTATATATCATCCTTTTACCTGCGATGGGAATGTCCTCAGAAATCTTGTCGGTTAACAGCCGTAAACCAATCTTCGGTTACATGGCGATGGTGGGTTCTTTGTTTGCCATTACCATCTTGGCCTTCTTGGTTTGGGCGCATCATATGTTCGTAACCGGATTGAATCCATTCCTTGGATCGGTGTTCGTTCTACTTACCTTGTTGATTGCGGTACCATCAGCCATCAAAGTATTCAACTGGCTTACCACTTTATGGAAAGGAAATATCCGCTTTACACCAGGTATGCTTTTTGCCATCGGTTTCGTGAGCTTGTTTATCAGTGGAGGACTTACCGGAATTTTCTTAGGAAACTCTGCGTTAGACGTTCACTTACATGATACCTATTTCGTAATCGCTCACTTCCATATCGTAATGGGTGTGGCTTCGTTCTTCGGTATGTTTGCCGGAGTATACCACTGGTTCCCTAAAATGTTTGGTCGTTATTTAAACAACACCTTAGCTTATATCCATTTCTGGGTTACCATCATTGGTGCATACCTTATTTTCTGGCCTATGCACTACGAAGGATTAGCGGGTATGCCACGTCGTTACTATGATTTCTCAAATTGGGAATCATTCAAACAATTTGGCGATCTTAACCAATTCATCAGTTTGATTGCCCTAATCGTTTTTGCGGTTCAATTGCTTTTTGTAATCAATTTCTTTTATAGCATTTTCAAAGGAAGAAAAGTAACAACTTTAAATCCTTGGAATGCAAATACATTGGAATGGACAACACCTATCAATCCTGGACACGGAAACTGGCCTGGAGAATTACCCGAAGTTCATCGTTGGCCATATGATTACGCTAAAGACGGAAAAGATTTTATTGCTCAGGATGTGCCCGTTGGTGCAGACGAAAGCAAGCATTGATAATAAATAAGTGGAGGAGAATAACAACATAAAACAATCGACATCATTTGTACTAGCCAGTAAAGGGAAAGACTACTTTTTATTGACCAAGTTTACATTAAGTTTTGTAGTTGTATTTAGTGCTGTTATTAGTTATCTCCTCGCCCCCAATGTCAATTTTGACCTTGGACAAGTTCTTTTACTTTTTGCAGGTGGAATGTTAGTGACAGGTTCGTCTAACGCCATCAACCAGATTTTGGAACGCAATACGGATGCAATGATGAAACGTACTGCCGGAAGACCCGTTGCCAGTGGCAGAATGACTGCCGGCGAAGCTTGGTCATTCGCGGGAATCATCGGAGCACTGGGTGTGATGATCATGTATAGCTTCAGTACAGAAGCAGCAATCATCAGTTTCATCAGTCTAATTTTATATGGCTTTGTTTATACCCCATTAAAAAAGGTAAACTCAATTGCCGTTCTGGTTGGTGCAATTCCTGGTGCCTTGCCTTGTTTGATAGGCTGGGTTGCCAGTTTTGAACCAGGAAACACAAACAGCTGGACAGGTGGATGGATTCTCTTTGCGATACAGTTTCTATGGCAATTCCCCCATTTTTGGGCCATTGCCTGGGTTGCACACAAAGACTATTCTGCTGCCGGATTCAAATTGTTGCCAAGCGAAAAAGGACCCACAAAATTCACCGCTATACAATCTATCATGTATAGCACAATGATGATACCCATCGGGGTTTTACCTCATTTGATTCCAGTGAGTGATGCAGGTCCAATGAGTGGCGAATTGAGCATGTGGATCTTGTTGTTGTGCAACATTGGAATGGTGCTTTTGAGCGTAAAACTGTATTTAAAAATGGACGTGAATTCAGCAAGAAAAGTGATGTTTGGTTCATATTTTTATTTGATTATCGTGTTGCTCAGTCTGTATGCAGACAAAACACGAAGTTTAAAAACAGAGCAATTAACCTTTTATAAAGTGGAATGGAAAGAGAGGAGATCATAACCAAAAACAAAATTCATCCCCACAAATTAACCTTGTGGATAGGAATTGGAAGCATTGTTATGATGTTTGCGGGATTAACAAGTGCGTACATCGTTAAGCGCAATCAGGCAGGATGGGTAACCTATGATCTGCCGAACGCTTTTTGGTACAGCACGATTGTTATTCTTATCAGTAGTGGAACAATCTATCTGGCAGATAAGGCCTTTCGATCTAGATCGATGGTCGTTTATAGAAGATGGATGACAATAACGGCATTGTTGGGTATTGCTTTTATGGTGGTTCAATATGTTGGATTTAAAGCATTTTGGGCACAAGGAATGACATTGCAAGCAAACGTATCCTATTCGTTCTTGTATGTGATTGTTGGGCTACACGCTTTGCACGTAGCAGGAGGGGTGATAACGTTGATTGTTATGAGTTTGATGGCATTCAGCAAAAAGAAAAGAGTGTACAGTTCTGTTCCTGTGGAATTGGTTGGAACATACTGGCATTTTGTAGATTTACTTTGGATTTATTTGTTGATATTTTTGATATTGATCAAATAAACAAAACAGAAAAAAGAAAGCCTATTTTCTTTTTTGATTATTGACTTTTGAAATTTGTATACTAAATAGATAACGCTTAATTAACATGGGAGCAACAACAATTCCTGCGGGTACAAAATGGTGGAGTGGAGGTAAAAGTCCATTCAACGTCAACTACGGAAAAGTGATGATGTGGTATTTTCTGATGAGTGATGCATTCACCTTCGGAGCATTTCTGATTAGCTATGGAACGATTCGCTTCAGTGTGAATAACTGGGCAGATCCTAACCAGGTTTTTAACTCATTTCCATTTGCCGGACATGCCAACCTACCATTGGCCTTTGTAAGTTTGATGACCTTTATTCTCATCTTCAGCTCTGTTACTATGGTGCTTGCTGTTCATGAGGGTCACAACATGAATCGTAAAGGCGTAGAAAAATACATGATTCTTACCATCATTGGTGGAGCAGCCTTCTTGGGTTGTCAAGCTTGGGAATGGACGCATTTACTTACTGCAGAGCACGTTGCCATGTTATCAGACGGAACGATGGATGTGATTCCAACAACAGTAAAAATGAACCCTTGGGGTGTAGCCTTAACACATGAGGAATTATTGAGTGCGCTTAAAAATACACCACACGATAAATTAATGGCTATTGCGAACACCATGCATCATGGAACAACACATGCTGCACAACAACTAAGCGACAGTCAATTGATTGATCAAATAGCAGCTTCTGGTATTCATGCAACCAAAACAGGTCCGATTGCATTTGGAGGATACTTCTTTGGCATCACTGGATTCCATGGTTTCCACGTATTCAGTGGAGTTGTGATTAACATCGTGATGTACATCAAAACAAAACTTGGACATTTCGATCAACGTGGTCACTACGAAATGATTGAAAAAGCAGGATTGTACTGGCACTTTGTAGATTTAGTTTGGGTATTCGTATTCCTTTGCTTCTACCTTGTATAACCGAATCGTTTCAACAACAAAAATTTTAACTTCCTAATTTAATCACATGCAAGTTCAACAAGATTTCACAGAAGTAACTTTTCACCCCGACCATTCTGGAGGAACGAAAAAAATATGGCGCATTTTCTGGGTTTTGTCTATTTTGACAATCGTCGAATTGGCGTTGGGATATTTTCTTTATGCAAAAGGAACCACTCTAGGAGATCTCACCGTGTTATCTACTAAAGTTGTAATTGGTGTTTTAACCCTA
>JBDLUO010000088.1:0-24391 GCA_039805285.1 Bacteroidota bacterium | reverse complement strand
GTTTAGGGAAACCTAAACCATACAACTTATGTTCAAGAAAGGAAAAGTATCCGTGTTGATGGCGCTGTACAATACAGATTTTACGTACGTCAAAAGAGCAATTGATTCCGTTTTAGATCAGGATTTTCAAGATTTCGAACTTATCATCATCGACGACGGCAGCAAGGAAAATAACCGAGATTCGTTGTTGCATTTTGTAGAGAAACACGAAGACAAGATCACATACATACGTCACAGTAATCGGGGACAATCCGAATCTATCAACCGAGGTTTTTTAAATAGCATAGGAGAGTTTATAACCATACTCGACAGCGATGATGAATACAAAGTCAACCACTTGAGTTCTTGTTTACGAGAAATCAACAATGTCGATTTGGTTTGCTCTACTACTGAAACGATTGTGGATTCTTCGAATGATTATTATGTTCCCGATAGAAACGATACTACCAAACTGATTCACCTAGATGATACCATTTTGTTTGGCACCTTGTTTGGCAGAAGAAAAGTATTTAGCACCATTTCCTTTAAAACAGGATTTGCTGCAGATGCCGATTTTTATGAAAAAGCAGAATCACAGTTCGATGTGAAAAAAGTAGACCTCAGAACCTATATTTATCATAGAAACATCCCTAACAGTATTTGTTCGAATTTGAAAAGAGCAAATTTGATTCAATCCTAATCAATGGCTCAAGAAAATCAAGAACTACGACATCAGGATAATGTTATCATGGCTTGCCACATAACGGGTGTTCATGATGTAAATCGAAATACAATATTGGCCGATGACGATTATGAACTGGTTCGAATATGGGCAGAATCTGTTGCCAATGCCAAGGTAAAAGGGATAGTCTTTCACAATCATTTTTCGGATGAAACCTGTGAGCGTAACCAAAACGATTGTATATCCTTTGTAAAAATTGGATATAATCCGCAGTTTAATCCTAATGTTTATCGATATCTGATTTATAAAAACTTTCTTCAAAAAAATCTAAAACACTATAGAAATATATTCATCACCGATGTTTCAGATGTGGAACTCGTGAAAAATCCTTTTTCAGATCCTTTTTTTCTTGAACATCCCAACTCCATTTTTTGTGGTGATGAGCCAAAACCGCTTTGTAATGAATGGATGATGGCACATTCTGCCAGTTTACGAGAAAAAATTTCGGATTATGCCGAATACGAAGAGAAGTTTGCGAATGAAACACTGTTAAATTGTGGCGTGATCGGAGGCGCAGCTCCGATATTCTTTCATTTTCTCCAACAGCTTTGCAACATCCATCAACAATCGAATTCCGAAAACAAAACGGCTTACACAGGCGATATGGGTGCTTTCAATTATTTGGCAAGAACCCAATTTAACGCACATTTGAAACACGGAGCGCCTGTAAATACGATATTTAAATCTTACGAATCAGAACGAACAGATTGTTGGTTTAGACACAAATAATGCTTTTCTGCGTTTATGTTTTGAAAGGGAATAAGCCTACCAAATAGCTTTAAAAACAAACATCCAATTACAAAATGGCTGTATTATTCAAATTTGTTAAACAAATATGCAATATGATTGTTTATTTATGTTTATCCATAACTAATATATACAACCAGATTCCATGTTACAGAAAAAAATGTTACTGCTCTCCAGTGGGTTTATCCTTTTGATCCTTTGCAGCTCAACTCAATTTTCATCAGCACCTCCATCGGGATATACAGGCGTAAATGGTTATACTTGCGCCAATTGTCATGCCGGCTTTCCAGTAAACACTGCTGGCGGCGGTGTTACAGTTACAGGTCTCCCAACAGGCAGTTATATTCCCGGACAATCTTATCCCATTTCAGTTACGATAAGTCATGGTGCAAGCAACCGTGCCAGATGGGGATTTGCCTTAGCAGCACGAAATGCAATCGGACAAGCAGCGGGTACATTTACCACAACCAATCCAAATACAACGATTATTGGTGCTGCTGAAATAGGTCACAATGCAGCCGTAGTTACTTCATTATCTTCTAGTTATACTTACACAGGATTACGATGGATTGCTCCATCAAATCCTTCTGCCAACGATTTAAATCTCAAATTTTACAGTGTTGGAGTTGCTGCCAATAGCAACGGAAGTTCAGGTGGAGACTATGTTTACTCCAGTTTGATTAATAGTTCTTTCACCACCTTGCCTGTCTTACTCACTCGTTTCTCTGCCAATCCTGGAAAAGATTATAGTGTCGATTTACGTTGGGAAACCGCAAATGAATTAAATAGTAATAGTTTCATCATTGAAAGAAGTACCGATGGACAATCTTTTAAAGCCATAGACCAAGTAAATGCAGCAGGAAATAGTTCTCTGCCTCGGAGTTATTTTTATACAGACAAAACGCCACCTTCATTAGGGAATGCAAAACTCATTTACAGACTCAAACAAGTTGACATCGACCAAAATTATTTCTATTCCGATGTGGTTTCCATCAAACTAAACATGCCGAAAATATTCATGGGTGCACCAATTCCAAATGTGGTAAAAAAGGATGAATCAACTTCTCTGAAGGTTTTTGTTCCAAGTTCTACTTTGTTTCAAATTTTATTGACTGATGGGTCTGGAAAAAAAGTGTTTACCACCCAATACAAGGCCACACCTGGTTTCAACAACATTTCAATAAATACATCAGGTTATAATCTTGCTTCAGGCACTTATTTCCTTTATGTTCAAGGTGGAGAAATAAGGCAAACAGAACGTTTAATCGTTCAGTAGTTGAAGCTGTAGTTATTGTCTCATCCAATTTTATCCTGGATGAAATCCCTTAACATTCCATAAAGTGAAGATGTAAGTGCTTCGCTCATTTATAATCATCCATCTTGTACGATGTGGAGCATGAACGATATTCGTTGGCATCATTGCTGCTGATGATAAGTAAGCGATTGGTTGTATAAGTATCAATCAGATGGTGATACAGGTCTATTCCTTGTTGATCTAAATTGCTTGTGGGCTCGTCGAGCAGCAGAATCGGAGTTTCGCTGAAAATGGCTTGTCCGAGTTTCAATCTTTGTTTCATGCCACTGCTGAAATTGCGAATTTGTTTTTCTGATGCGCTGCTCAATTGAATTTCTTCCAGAATCTCAGGGATACTTTTGGTGAGTCTTTTGAATTTTGAATGAAAGGTCAATAATTCAATGGGTGTCATTTCTTCTATTAGCTCGAGGTATGGAGCAGCAATAGCTATTTTTTCGTAAACGTTTTGAATCTCTATGGATGTTTGGCTTTCAGCGTACCTGTAATGCATTTCTCCTGCATTGGGAATAATCAATCCGGCGATAAGTTGAAGCAGGGTTGATTTTCCGGATCCGTTCGCTCCGATGATGGCATACTTTTCTCCTTGTACAAAACGAGCACTCACATCGCGAAATATCCATTCGCGGTTGAATCTCTTTCCGATTTTTTCTAGACTGATTTCAAGGGTTGTGTTATTCGTCATCCAGACTTCCTTTACTGAATCTTTTGATGATGCCTCTGCCACTTTCGCGGATAAAGGTTACAATTTCATCTCTCTCATCTGTTGCATCTATTTCCTCTTCAATAAAATTGAGGGCTTGTGATGTGTTCAGATTTTTATTGTAGATGATTCGGTAGATATCAAGAATTTGGTTGATGCGGTCTATGGAGAAACCTCTTCTTTTAAGTCCGACAGAATTTACTCCGGCGTAGCTAAGTGGAGTTCTACCTGCTTTGATATAAGGTGGAACGTCTTTGCTTACGAGTGATCCGCCAGCTACGAAGGAATGTTGTCCGATGTGCACAAACTGATGAACCGCACACATTCCGGCAAGAATGGCATGGTCGCCCATTTCTACGTGTCCCGCCATTTGAGTATTGTTGCTCATGATGCAATGATTGCCGATGATGCAGTCGTGTGCAATGTGACTATAAGCCATAATCAGACAATCGTTTCCTACTTTGGTAACCCATTTGTCTTTGCTTCCTCTGTTTATGGTTACGAATTCTCTGATGGTTGTGTTGTTTCCGATTTCAACCGTGGTATTTTCACCTTGGTATTTTAAATCTTGAGGGATACCTGCAATTACAGCACCTGGAAAGATTCTGCAATTTTCGCCAATGCGTGCACCTTCCATGATGGTAACATTACTTCCAATCCATGTTCCGCTTCCAATTTCTACGTTCTGATGAATCACGCTAAACGGATCTATTTTAACGTTGGGCGCCAATTGGGCGTTGGGGTGAATATAGGTATGTGGATGAATCATTTTAGCTAGACTTTTTGTTTGTTTTGATGTCATTAGTTTCTTTTCACCAATTGTGCGGTGAATTCTCCTTCTGTACAGAGTTTATTTGCTACATAAACGCTGCCTCTCATTACACAAATTCCTCTGCGTATTGGTTCTATCAGCTCCATTTTCAACAACATAGTATCTCCGGGAACTACTTTTTGCTTGAACTTACAGTTGTCTACTTTAAGGAAATAAGTGTCGTATTCGCCTTCTGGCATGGAGTTGATACAAAGAATCCCTCCTGTTTGGGCAAGCGCTTCAATCTGTAAAACACCGGGCATTACTGGATTTCCTGGAAAATGTCCTTGAAAAAAATGTTCGTTGAAAGTCACGTTTTTAACGCCAATGATGCAATTGTCTGTGAGCTCAATGATTTTATCAACCAATAGAAACGGAAAACGATGCGGTAATGTCTTTTCTATTTGTTGCAAGGTATAAACAGGCGGCAGTGTAGGATTGTACACTGGAATATCCTTGGTATGCTTGTTCTTTTTGATGTATTGTTTGATTTTTTTTGCAAACTCTACATTGCTGCTGTGGCCTGGACGATTGGCTATGATGTGAGATTTGATGGGATAGCCAATCAAAGCAAGGTCACCAATAACATCAAGCAGTTTGTGTCTCGCTGGTTCATTGGGAAAGCGCAATTCGAGGTTGTTCAGGTACCCTTCTGTTTTTACTTCCACTTTGTCTCTTCCGAATGCTTTTGCCAAACGGGTCATCTCTGCTTCGTTGACAGGCTTATCTACCACAACAATCGCATTATTGATATCACCACCCTTAATCAGGTTATTATCCAACAGCATTTCAAGTTCATGCAAGAAGCAGAATGTTCTGCACGGACTGATTTCATTTTTAAAATCAGTCATGTTTTTAAGTCCGGCATGTTGTGTTCCGAGTACAGGGCTATTGAAATCTATAAGTGTTGTGATTTCGTAATTGGCAGAAGGTAGAGCGGTCATCTCTACTCTTTTATGTTCATCGTAGAAGCTGATGTTGGTGTCTATGGAGTACCAAGCTTTGGCTGCATCTTGTTCGAGTACGCCAACTTTTTCAATGATTTCAACAAAGGGATGGCTGCTGCCGTCGATAATGGGAACTTCGGGTCCGTTGAGTTCGATCAGACAATTGTCTACACCCATTCCAACCAAAGCAGCTAAAATGTGTTCTACCGTGCTTACTTTCACTTCCCCTTGTTCGAGGGTTGTTCCTCTGGAGGTGTCGGTTACGAGTTCGCAATCGGCTTTAATGGCGGGGCTTCCTTTAATATCTACCCGTTGAAATTGATATCCGAAACCAGGATTGGCTGGCTTAAGGGTCATTTCAACTTGAATGCCTGTATGCAGACCCGTGCCTGAAATGGATACCGCTTCACAAAGCGTATGTTGTTTATCGGGGTTGAAGTTCTTGTCCATTGGCGCAATTAAAATTTTGCGCAAAGATATTCTAAATATATGAGCAATGGGTTACTCAGTCTTACCTTGATTTCTGAGTTCGTTTATCCTTTTTTCCAGCTCTACGATGCGTTTTTCCATTTGCGGGAGGTTTCTGGCTACCGCCTGGCTTCGAAGCGCGGATGTATAGTCGTAAGCCGGAGATCCGGTTACCGCAGTATTTGGTGTTTTTATGGACTTACTTACACCACTTTGTGCATTTATTTTCGTGCCATCCGCAATTTGTATGTGTCCTACGATTCCGGCTTGTCCGCCAATCATTACTTGCTTTCCGATTTTGGTACTGCCACTGATTCCGGTTTGAGCCGCAATAACGGTGTTGTTCCCAATTTCTACGTTGTGGGCAATCTGAAGCAGGTTATCTAATTTGGCACCAGCGCAGATTCTTGTGCTTCCTATGGTGGCGCGGTCTATGGTTGTATTGGCTCCAATTTCAACTTGGTTTTCTATAACAACATTTCCAATTTGGGGTACTTTTTTCAGCGATCCGTCGGCTTGTGGCGCAAATCCAAATCCGTCGCTGCCAATCACGGTGTTGGCATGGATAATCACTTGATCGCCGATTACACATTCGTGATAAATTTTTACGCCTGGATGTATCACAGCATTAGATCCGATACTTACTTCTGCACCTATGTATGCGCCAGGATGAATTTTCGTACCGTTTCCAATCTTCACTTTTTCTCCGATATATGCGAATGCGCCAACAAACACCTGCTCTCCTATTGTTGCGGTATCATGAATGAAAGAAGGTTGTTGAATGCCTACCAGTGATTGCGCCTTGTACTCTTCGTATGTTTTTAAAAGGATGGCAAACGCGCTGTAAGCGTCTTCTACGCGAATTAATGTTGCGGATACTGGCGTTCTTAAGGTTTGATTTTGTCCGATGATGATGATCGAAGCACCAGTGGTATACAGGTATTCTTCGTATTTCGGGTTGGCTAAAAATGAAAGTTGTCCGGCTTTCGCTTCTTCAATCTTACCAAAACCACCAACGGTAACATCGGGATTACCCTCTATGTTTCCTTGAATCAGGCTTGCGATTTGAGCTGCTGTAAACTGCATGAATGATGATTTTGGTTGAATTTAACGATGATGACAAATGTAATATTTTTTTACCTTGCCTCTCAGGTTTTCGTGAATCAAAGCGTTGTCTACCGTCGAGATGTCTTTCACTGTTCCATCTTTAAAGAGGATTTGAATTCGCTCATCTTCAAAATTGTAGGTGCTACTTGATGCTTCTCCAACAAAAGCCAACCAGCTTGATGCCTCATCATCTAAACCCAACTTTAAGCCGATTTCTTTTTGCTTCAATGCAAGTTCTTCTGCGCTGAATGGTGTATTTCGGAATGTGAGTTTAAATAGGTTTCTGTTGATGATGCCTTTGCAAAGTGCTGATAAAACAGGGTCTTCGTGATGGCACCAAGTTTTGATGGCCATCATTACATCGGTATCATCGATGCTACAAAATAAATTGAGCGTAATTTCTGAGCTATCCTTATTGATAAAAGTATTCAATGGTTCAGCACAAGGTGCATGTATGAATTTTGCACGTTTTATGATTCGCTGCAACATTTGTTCTGCACTTACAACAGTCTTGTGCAAATAAACCTGCCAGTACATCAGTCTTCGAGCCACCAGAAACTTTTCAATAGAGTAAATTCCTTTTTCTTCAACCATCAAAGCGCCGTTATGAACCGTTAACATTTTAATGATTCTGTCGTATCCGATCACGCCTTCATTCACGCCAGTATAAAAACTGTCTCTTGTTAAATAGTCCATCCGATCTACATCCAGTTGTCCGCTGATCAATTGGTGTAAAAACTTTTTGGGATAGTTATCGCAGAAAATGTCCAATGCCATATCCAGCGCGCCATTCATTTCTTCATTCAATGCTTTCATGAGCATCAAAGACAATTCTTCGTGATGAAAGGCTTCCGCTAAGGCATGTTCAAGTGCATGAGAAAAAGGTCCGTGTCCGATATCGTGAAGTAGGATTGCCGCTTTTGCTGAAAATTTTTCTTCGTCGGTGATTTCAATGCCTTTAGAAATCAATTCTTGCAAGGCACATCCCATAAGGTGATACGCACCAAGGGTATGATGCAATCGGGTGTGAACGGCGCCCGGATAAACCAGTTGGGCCAACGCCATTTGCTGAATACGTCTCAATCTTTGATAATGAGGATGATTGATGAGCTTATAAATTCTTTCATCATCAACCGTAATGAATCCGTAAACAGGATCGTTGATGATTTTATGAAATGGCATGGTATGGAAGGTTTCGTTAAATTGTGTTCTGCGCAAAGGTAAAGACGGAAGCCATCAGATTAAAAAATTACATTTGTAATTGCCACATGGATGGCGCTTTTAGAAAAAAATCAAAATATGAGTGCGATCAGAATTTTATGGGTGGATGATGAGATTGAAAGCCTGCAATCACAAATTGTTTTTCTTGAAACAAAGGGATACGAAGTGCTCACACAAACCAATGGATTTGATGCCATAGATTTTTTACAGGAGCATAATGTGGATATTGTTTTATTGGATGAAACCATGCCCGGCCTCACAGGATTGCAGACACTTCAAAAAATAAAAGAAACCAACAACAATCTGCCTGTTGTTTTGATTACCAAAAATGAGGCGGAAAACATCATGGACGAAGCCATTGGTAGCCAGATCAGCGATTATTTGATAAAACCCGTTAATCCAAATCAGGTTTGGTTGAGTTTGAAAAAACTGATTGACAATAAAAGACTGGTTTCAGAAAAAACAACAACCGCATATTTGCAGGAATTCAACAAACTTTTATTCGCCATAGAAGATGCACCCGACCATCAAGGTTGGATGGATATCTACAAAAAACTGGTCTTTTGGGAGTTAGAGATTCAAAAAAGCGAAAGCCAGGAAATGCGGGATGTTTTTGCCAAACAAAAGCATGAAGCCAATCTTGCTTTTTTTAAATACATCAGTAAAAATTATGCCAATTGGGTTAGTCCTACTTGTGCTGATGCTCCTGTTTTGAGCCATGATTTATTGAAGCGTAAAGTCCTTCCTCACATCGAAACTGGAGTCCCCTTGTTTTTTGTTTTGATAGACAATTTGAGGTATGATCAATGGAAAACCATCATGCCCATATTCTCTGAAAATTTCCGAATTCAGGAGGAAGATTGCTTTTATTCTATTTTGCCAACAGCAACACAATATTCCAGGAATGCCATTTTTTCTGGCATGCTACCTTTAGAGATACAAAAGAAATATCCTGAGTGCTGGAAAAACGATGACGATGAGGGAGGAAAAAACTTGCATGAAGAATTTTTATTTCAAGAACAACTTAAAAAACTAGGAAAAACCGGCATCCGATCAAGCTACACGAAAATCACCAACCATTTAGATGGACAAAAGCTAGTAGAAAACATACACAACATGATGGATTATGACGTAAACATCATCGTTTACAATTTTGTGGATATGTTGAGTCATGCTCGTACCGAAATGGAAGTGTTGAAAGAATTAGCCGGAGATGAAAGTAGCTATCGAAGCTTAACGGCAAGTTGGTTTGAACATAGTCCTTTGCATCAAGCCCTAAAAAAACTGTCAGATCGGAAGATTCAGATTGTTTTAGCCACGGATCATGGGAGTACAAGGGTTAAAACACCAAGTAAGGTTGTCGGAGATCGGCAGACCACTTCTAATTTGAGGTACAAACATGGCAGAAATTTAGATTATGAAGCCAAAGATATTTTGGCCTTCCGAGACCCAAAACAAGCAGGTTTGCCTGTTCCAACCGTTAATTCCTCTTATATTTTTGCGAAAGGCGACATTTATTTATGCTATCCGAACAACTACCATCATTTTGTGAATTACTATAAAAACAGCTTCCAGCACGGCGGAATAAGCTTGGAAGAGATGATTATTCCCGTTGTCAGGATGACCGCGAAATGATTTTTTCAACATTCGTTGAAAAAATCATTTCCAATAGCCGTTTTTAATTAGGAAGTTGCACTACAATAACGTAACACCATGAAGTTTACACAAGGGAATTTGGATAAGGTAGAGAGAATCATCGAAGAGGGTGGATACATCATTCGCTACGAAAGAGGTACTTTCCAAAGTGGGTATTGTATTTTGCAAGCAAAGAAAGTAGTTGTTTTAAATAAATTTCTTCAAACGGAAGGCAGAATAAACACCTTGGTGGATCTATTGCCTTTGTTGAATATCCATATTGATACCCTTACCTTGGAGAGTCAGCGATTATTTGAAGAACTCATCACAGTTGACGCACACAGATAAATACACCTGCTTTTAAATCCGACAAAAAAAACTGGCATGACCTTCCGCAAGGAAAATTTCGCTCCGCCGCTGACCATTACTTTTTTGGGAACAGGAACGAGTGGTGGTGTTCCCATGATTGCCTGTGATTGCAAAGTTTGTGATTCAACAGACCCCAAAGACAAAAGATTTCGAAGCTCCATACTTGTTGAAAGTCCAACTACTACAATTGTTGTAGATACCACACCCGATTTTAGATCGCAAATGTTGCAGGCGAAAGTGAAGAAGCTTGATGCAGTATTGTTCACCCATCCACACAAAGACCATGTAGCAGGACTAGATGATGTAAAGGCTTTCAATTATTTTCATCAGCAACCTATGGATGTATTTGCGAATGAAATGACAGCAGAAGCGTTGAAGCGCGAGTTCAATTATATTTTTACAGACAAGAAATATCCTGGTGTTCCAGAGATCAGTTTAAAGCCTATTACCGAGTCAACATTCATGGTTGGGGACATCCCCGTAACGCCTATTTTTGTTTGGCATTTGCACATGCCAGTGATTGGTTTCAGATTTGGAGATTTTACTTACATCACAGATGCGAATCGCATTGAAGATCATGAATTGGAAAAAATAAAAGGATCTCAAATCATGGTGTTGAATGCACTCCGAAAAGAAAAACACCTGTCTCATTTTACCCTCGACGAAGCCATTGAGGTAGTTCAAAAAACAGAAGTGCCAATCGCTTATTTCACACACATCAGCCATCAGCTTGGATTTCACGAAAACATCAGCAAAGAACTACCTAAGGGAATGTTTTTAGCACACGATAACCTCGTGATAAAAGCATGACAACCTGATTTTTTTCTTTTCAAAAAATCTCTCCTCGAAACTAGGTTTGCCGAATGAAAAGCAAGCAAGAGCACCCGTTTTTTGAACTGACTGTTCGGGAAAGAAAAGGAACCCTTTTAATTTTAATTATCAGTATTGCGTTCTGGTTTTTGCCTGGGTTATTGGATCGCATGAATTTCAAAAAAGACAACGAGATCAGGTATACCAATCTGACTGCTGCTTTTTTAATGGAAAAAGAAGAAGATAAGCATGAAATTGCTTTTGAAAGGAGAGAGGATGAAAAAAAGATAAAACGAAACTTAACTTTTTTTGATCCCAATAAACTGAACGAAGAAGAATGGGAGAATTTGGGTGTAAGACCCAAAATAGCACAAACGATTGTGCGGTATGTAAGTAAAGGAGGTAGATTTCGAAAACCGGAGGATCTAAGAAAAATATGGGGGATGGATGAATCGCAATGTCGAAAATTGATTCCCTTTGTGAAGGTCAGTCCCGAAATAAATGCATTAAACCCAATGTCGAATTATGGGAAAAGAGATACCATATTCAGTAAAAAAGAACGGTTTAGTCAAGCCCCTATTTTCATCAATAAAGCCGATTCTGCGCAATGGGAGTCGTTGCCCGGAATCGGACCCGCGCTTGCGCATCGTATTGTTGCCTATCGAGAAAAATTAGGTGGATTTGTTTCTGTGGATCAACTGATGGAAGTTTGGAATTTACCCGATTCTGTTTTTCAAAAAATCAAGATTCGATTAAAACCGGATGATATTTATAAAAAAATGGACGTAAACAGCTGCGGAAAAACAGAATTTGGACGACATCCTTATTTTGGATTTCGTTTAGCAAAAATCATTGTCAATTACAGAGAACAACATGGATTATTTCAAACGTTAGAAGATATTCAAAAAATTGCCCTAATTGACAAAATTCAGTTTGAAAAAATGAGACCTTATCTCACAATCAATAAGCCGTAACGATGAATCAGAAACTCTATTTATCCCTAAATTGCGCACTCAAATCATACATATGCATTTCGAAACCACCGAACTGACACAACAGGTTGCACAAAGTGCAAGAGATTTTGCCAACCAACATATACGTCCGAATTTGATGGAATGGGACGAAAGCCAGGAATTTCCAGTACCTATTTTCAAAGAACTAGGGAAATTGGGAATGATGGGTGTTTTGGTTCCAGAGGCCTACGGTGGAACTGGACTTGGTTACTTCGAGTACAACGCCATCATTCAGGAAGTAGCTAAAGTTTGTGGATCTGTAGGACTGTCTTTGGCAGCACACAATTCATTGTGTACCGGGCATATTTTAGCGTTTGGCAATGAGGCACAAAAACAAAAATATCTGCCTAAGTTGGCAACCGCGGAGCATATCGGAGCATGGGGATTAACAGAGCCAAATACGGGTAGTGACGCTGGGAATATGAAGACCACAGCGGTTCGCGACGGAGACAAGTGGATCATCAATGGTACCAAAAGTTGGATCACTCATGGTAAATCTGGAGATGTTGCAGTAGTAATTTGCAGAACAGGAGAACCCAGAGCCAAAAACAATTCAACAGCTTTTATCGTAGAACGAGGAACGGCTGGATTTTCGGCAGGGAAGAAAGAAAATAAATTGGGAATGAGAGCCAGCGAAACCGCAGAAATGATTTTTGATCAATGCGTGATTTCGGATGAAAACAGACTTGGAGAAATAGGAGATGGCTTCAAGCAAAGCATGAAGATTTTGGATGGTGGAAGAATTTCTATTGCAGCCCTCAGTTTAGGCATTGCCAGAGGTGCATATGAAGCTGCATTACAATATTCTAAAGAGCGCCATCAGTTCGATCAGCCAATATCTAATTTTCAGTCAATCGCATTTAAGCTTGCAGATATGGCTACAAAGATTGAAGGTGCAGAGTTATTGATCAGACAGGCTTGCGATCTGAAGATGAAAGGATTGCCAATGACCAAGGAATCCGCAATGGCGAAATATTATGCCAGTGAAATTGCGGTGGAAATCAGCACCGATGCGGTACAAATTTTTGGAGGATATGGTTACACCAAAGACTTTCCGGTTGAAAAATTCTATCGCGACAGCAAACTTTGCACGATAGGAGAAGGAACCAGTGAAATTCAAAAATTGGTGATCAGTCGTGAATTGCTGAAATAATAAATCTCAACTTTTTATACCACTACATTAATCATCTTCCCTTTAACGAAGATGATTTTTTTTGCCGGTTTCCCATCCAACCACTTTTTGATTGTATCATCCGCAAGTACCTTTTCTTCTACTTCAGATTGAGAGGCTTCCAAGGAAAGAACCATATTCGTCCTTAATTTTCCATTCACCGAAACAGGATATTCTTTCTCTGTTTCCAACAGATATTTTTCATCACAGATTGGATAGCTGGCGTCTAAAATGGATGTAACATTTCCGAGCGCTTGCCATAATTCTTCGGTAAGATGAGGTGCATAAGGCGACAATAAAATGAGAATGGGCTCAATCGCTTTTCTTTTATGACAATTCAATTCTGTTAATTCGTTTACACAAACCATGAACGCACTAACTGCGGTATTAAAAGAGAAGTTTTCGCTGTCTGAATCAATTTTTTTAATGGTTTTGTGAACGACTTTCCACTCCGCTGGGGTAGGTTCTTCTTCATTCCAAATCTTGCCTTTTTGTTCGTCAAAAAACAATCTCCACAATTTCTTGATGAATCGATGAACACCTTCAATTCCTTTGGTATCCCAGGGTTTGCTTTGTTCAATCGGACCCAAGAACATTTCGTACATTCTGAAAGTATCTGCGCCATATCGATCTACCAAAACATCGGGATTTACTGTATTGTATTTGGATTTCGACATCTTTTCTGTTTCTGAGCCACAGATGTATTTTCCATCTTCCAAAACAAATGCTGCGTTTTCGAGATCTGGCTTCCAAGTTTTAAAAGCATCTGTATTGAGCTCAAATCCATCAACCATATTTACATCTACATGTATGCGGTCTGTCTGGTATTGATCTTTCAATCCGAAAGAAACGAAAGTATTGGTGTTTTTGATGCGATACGCGAAGCGACTGCTTCCCTGAATCATACCTTGGTTGATGAGTTTTTGGAAAGGTTCATCGAAGCCGATGAGTCCCAAATCAAACAATGCCTTGGTCCACATTCTGCTGTAAAGTAAGTGTCCTACTGCATGTTCTGTACCACCGATATAAACATTTACTGGTCCCCAATAATCACTGATTTTTCTGTCGCAAAAACGGCTTTCATTTTTAGGATCCATGTATCTTAAGAAATACCACGAAGAACCTGCGTAACCTGGCATGGTAGAGGTTTCAAGATCTTGGGCAGTCCATTCGGAGACGTTAGCCAATGGGCCTTCGCCTTTCGGACCTGGTCCGTATTTTTCGAGAATGGGAAGTTGAAGCGGCAGTTGATCTTCGGCAAGTGCTTTTGCAGTACCATCTTTCCACTGAATGGGAAAAGGCTCGCCCCAATATCTTTGACGACTGAAGCCAGCATCATGCATTTTATAGTTCACCTTTCTGGCTCCGATTTTCTTTTCGGCCAATTTTTGCAATACAAGTTCTGAAGCTTGCTTACTGGTTAAGCCATTGAGAAATTCGGAGTTTGAGATTGTAACCTCCTTAGATGTACAAGCGGCTGTTCCATCAAAAGCATCTCCAAAAATATTGGTGATGGGTATGTTGAAATGATTGGCGAAGTTAAAATCGCGTTGATCTCCACTGGGTACAGCCATGATTGCACCCGTTCCATAACCCGCCAGCACATACTCCGAAATCCAAACCGGAACTGATTTTCCAGTAAATGGATGCACGGCATAAGCGCCAGTAAAGCAACCGGTGATTTGCTTGGTTTCGGCGATTCTGTCGCGGTCGCTTCTTCCCTTTACATAAGTTACATATTTAGCTACCTCTTCTTTCTGTTCAGCCTTGGTTATGTGTTCTACAAGATCAGACTCTGGAGCAACTACCATAAAGTCGACCCCAAAAATAGTATCGGGTCTCGTGGTGAAAATATTGATGGTGTGCTCCGAATCCAAAATGGGGAAAATCAGTTCAGCACCCTCACTTCTTCCAATCCAGTTGCGTTGCATCTCTTTCATGGAGTCGCTGAAATCTACCCTGTTTAGTCCTTCCAATAATCTTTCGGCATAATCTGTGATTCTAAGATACCACTGACGCATTTTCTTTTTTATTACCGGGTGGCCACCTCTTTCACTTACGCCATTTACTACTTCATCATTTGCAAGCACCGTTCCCAACGCCTCGCACCAGTTTACCACACCTACAGAAGAGAAAGCCAATCTGAAGTGCATGAGTATTTCTTGTTGCTTTTCGTAATCAAAACCATTCCATTCTGCTGCGGTAAAATCGTTTGTATAATGATTGGATCCCGTTAATCCAACTGTAGCCAATTGATGCATTAAGGTTTCAATTGACTCGGCTTTATTGAGCGCAGGATTGTACCAGCTGTTGAAAAGCTGTAAGAATATCCATTGCGTCCATTTATAGTAATCGGGGTTACTGGTTCTGATTTCTCGTGACCAATCGAAGCAAAATCCTATTTTCCTCAATTGAGATTTGAAGGTTTCAATGTTTTTTGCTGTGGTATCTGCTGGGTGTTGTCCGGTTTCAATGGCATATTGCTCTGCCGGCAATCCGAAGCTGTCGAAGCCCATGGGATGAAGCACATGAAAACCCTTGAGTCTTTTGTATCTGCTAAAGATATCACTTGCAATATAACCCAATGGGTGTCCCACATGTAAGCCTGCTCCACTTGGATAAGGAAACATATCTAACACGTAGAAAGGTGGACGATCTACGTGATTTTCTACCAAATAGGACTGGGTTTTTTCCCAAATATCCTGCCATTTTTTTTCAATGTCTCTAAAATTGTATTCCATGTTTCTTTCGTTCACCACTGTTGTAAAACAGCAAATTAAAGGGATTATCAAATTTTAGATTCCGTATTCTTCCTGAGATTTGAAATAGTCGGAATAGATTTAACGAAATCTGTATTTTTTGATTGCACAAATTTACGGCAAAGCAGGTAAAATGCTTTATTTTTGAACGGTATAGCCATTCGCAGCGCGAATGATTTTTTGTTGAAGAAAATAAACACATGGCACAATTCGGTAAAGCAGCAAGTAAAAGGGGTAAGCCGTCATATGGTTACGCCATTATTGGAATGTCATTGGTATTGTTCCTTTTTGGTATCGTTGGCTGGTTTTTTTTGAATCTCAGAAAAACGGGAGACTATTTCAAGGAAAACATACAGGTTCATACCTATTTAAATCGGGATGCCTCTAAAAAGCGTATAGATAGTTTGGTGACTTATTTGCAAAGTTTGCCTTACACCAACAAGGTGGAATACATCACCAAGGAGAAAGCGATTGAAAAGTGGAATGCAGACAATGATACAACATGGAAAATGTTTTTAAAGAACAATCCGCTACCAGAGAGTGTTGATTTTTATGTAAAAGCGAATTATGTTCAGGAAGACAGTCTGAACTTTTTGTCGGCGAATCTTCAATCTGCATTTCCTGGGGTTATTTCTGAGTTCCAGTTTCCTACGGAGACGGTGGCCAAAGTAAGCAAGTATGTTAGAACAGCAGGTATCATTTTTCTGGTTGCAGCTGTATTGCTTACCATTCTGGTTGTGTTCTCCATAGACAATACCATTCGATTGGCCATGTATAGCAATCGCTTTCTCATCAAAACCATGCAGATGGTTGGTGCAACCCGCGGATTTATCACTAAACCCATAAACCAAAGAGCGGTAATTAATGGACTCATTGCCGCTGGTATTGCAATAGTAACCGTTTACGGAACCATCTTGATGATCGAAGGATTTTATGCAGACTTTAAATTGTTAAGAGACAATGCCGGAATCGTGCAATTGTTTTTTGTTATCATACTACTTGGGATTACCATTTCATTGGGGTCCACACATCGAGCGGTTATCAAATACCTTCGAATGAAACTCGACGATCTGTATTAATCTTACCATTACCTTTACCCAATCAAATTATAGCCATGTCAATAAAAACAAACCCAACCAAACAAAACAATACGTCACAAACACTATTCAGCAAAGAGAATTATTTGCTTATGATTGTAGGACTTGTTTTACTTGGACTCGGATTTTTTCTGATGGCCGGAGGCAAGAGTAAAGATCCAAACGTTTTTGATGCCAAGGAGGTTTATAGTGCTACGCGTATCACGGTTGCTCCCATCTTAATCATACTTGGATTTGTGGTTGAAGTTTTTGCCATTATGAGAAAACCAAAGTCGGAAACGCCTAATCTCTAACGTTTAGCAAACGCTTCGCACACTTATAACATCCAGTGAATACCATACAATCCATAATCATAGCCATAGTGGAAGGACTTACCGAATTTCTTCCCATCTCCTCTACGGCACACATGAGAATAACAGAAAACCTGTTGGGTATAAACAATGAAGATTCATTCACAAAATTGTTTACCATAGCCATACAGCTTGGAGCGATTTTATCTGTTGTTGTTTTGTATTGGAAGAAGTTTTTCACGTTTAAGAATTATTCATTTTACATCAAACTTTTTATCGCTGTTATCCCTGCCCTCATATTTGGGAAGTTGTTCAGTGATCGAATTGATTCCATTTTGGAGAAGCCCGTCATTATCGCAACAATCATGATTGCTGGCGGAATCCTATTCCTTTTTATTGATAATGTTTTCAAGCAGCCTCAGGTTCATAAAGAAGAAGAAGTTTCTCCTTTGATGGCGTTCAAAATTGGATTGTTTCAGTGTTTGGCTATTTTGTTTCCCGGGTTGAGCCGAAGTGCAGCCACGATAATTGGAGGAATGAGTCTCAAAATGACGCGTGCCGTTGCAGCTGAATTTTCATTTTTTCTTGCTGTGCCAACGATGCTTGCTGCAACCGGATATAAATTAATTTCTTTCGCTGGAGAAAACGGAGGATTTCACGATTCACAAATTAAACTACTGGTTATAGGCAATGTTGTGGCATTTTTAGTCGCCCTGCTTGCCATTCGATTCTTTATTCAGTTTTTGCAAAAACACGGTTTTAAAGTTTGGGGTTATTATAGAATTGCCGTTGGTATACTCATCTTGATTCTTACTTATACCGGATTCATCCAATCCTGATTCATACTTTTTTTCTAACATCATCCTCATAGACATGATTAAAACCGCTTCAAAAAAAATCATTAATGGTTGGGCGATGTACGACTGGGCAAGTTCGGTGTATAATCTGGTTATCACATCAACCATATTTCCAGCCTATTTTGCGGCAGTAACAGGAGATGATAACGAAAATACAATTGACAAAGTAACTCTTTTCGGAAGAGAGTTCATCAACACCTCTCTTTACAATTATACGCTGGCTCTGGCTTTTATCATAGTTGCTTTTTTTAGTCCACTTCTTTCTTCCATTGCAGATTACAAAGGGAATAAAAAACATTTCTTGCGATTTTTCTGTACGATGGGAAGTGTGGGTTGTTCTACACTTTATTTTTTTGATGGTTCAAGCATTATTTTCGGACTCGTTGGCATGTTGGTTGCCTGTGTTGGATTTTGGGGAGCTTGGGTTTTTTACAATGCCTATTTGCCAGAAATAGCAGCGGAAGAAGATCGAGATCGCATAAGTGCCAAAGGATTTATCATGGGATATGTTGGCAGTGTGTTACTTCAGCTGATTTGTTTTGTGTTGGTGTTGAAACCCGAATTATTTGGAGTCAATGGTGGCAAAGCTTCACAAATTTCTTTTCTTTTGGTTGGACTTTGGTGGGCATTTTTTGGATGGCTTTCGATGAGTAGATTGCCTGATGGAAAGCCTGTAAATCTCAGTGAAAACAACAGAAGTTTTATCGGAGGATATCACGAGCTTTCTAAAGTTTGGAAACAAGTAAAGCAACTTCCCATTTTAAAAACATTTCTCTTCAGTTTTTTCTTTTACAATATGGGATTGCAAACCATATTCCTGGCTGCCACATTATATGGCAGCAGTGAACTGCAAATACCAACAACCAATTTGATTGTTGCCATCTTAATCATTCAGTTAGTTGCCATTCCTGGCGCATGGATTATTTCCAAACTATCCAATCGCATTGGAAATTTTAAAACCCTCATGATTTGCATAACGGTTTGGGCGTTTCTTTGTGTGGCAGGATATATGCTCCCCGTAAAGGATGTAAATGCATTCTACGGTTTGGCACTTGCTGTCGGATTTTTTATGGGAGGAACACAAAGCCTGAGCAGAAGTACATACAGCAAACTGATGCCTGAAACCAAGGATACTGCATCCTTTTTTAGTTTTTATGATGTTACTGAGAAGATCGCAATCGTTCTAGGCATGTTCAGCTTTGCATGGATCACTGAGGCAACCGGTTCGCAGCGTGGGTCGGTGCTTGCCCTCATCGGATTTTTTATCGCAGGTTTACTCATACTTGCAATGAATGTTTTCCGTAAGCATAAATCAAACAGATAACCTGCACATCAACAACACATCACATCAGCAATCACTACAAATAAATTGACCATGCAATTGTACAGCATAAATACCGGATTTTTTAAATTAGACGGAGGAGCTATGTTTGGCGTTGTTCCCAAAACCATGTGGAACAAATTGAATCCTGCTGATGAAAACAACATGTGCAATTGGGCCATGCGCTGTTTACTGATTCAGCATGAGTCTAGACTTATCTTAGTTGATAACGGAATTGGAGACAAACAAGATGCAAAATTTTTTAGTCATTACTTTTTAAATGGCAACGATACACTTGAAAATTCACTGGCATCACATGGATTTCATTCAAGTGATATTACGGATGTATTGCTTACCCACCTGCACTTCGACCACTGCGGAGGAAGCATAAAAAAAGAAGGGGACACATTGGTAACGGCCTTTTCAAACGCAACCTATTGGAGCGACAGCCGACATTGGGAATGGGCAACAAATCCGAATGACAGAGAAAAAGCATCATTCTTAAAAGAAAATATTTTACCAATCGCAGAGAGCGGACAATTGAAATTTACCGATCTGCATGCTTCAGATTTTCCAGCCGACATCAACCTCCGACATGCATTCGGACACACAGAGGCAATGATTTTGCCAGAAGTAGAATACAAAGGAAAGAAATTGGTTTTTATGGCCGATTTGATTCCAGCCGTAGCTCATATTCCAGTCCCTTATGTTATGGCATACGATATGTTTCCGATGAAGACCTTGGTCGAAAAAAAGGCGTTTCTCGAAGAAGCTTGTGACAAGGAAATGATTCTGTTTTTTGAACACGATCCTGTAAATGAATGCTGTACCCTTCAAAGAACAGAAAAAGGAATCAGGGTTAAAGATACCTTCAAATTGAGCGAGATTTAGTTTACGCCAATCAACGAAGTAAGTGGGTATCTCAGATTCTTGTAGCCCATCATATCTACTTTAATACTGCCAACAACGATCGGACTTTCAACACGAAGCAAAAGATGATTCGGGTCGTCGCTGATCCATGCCGTCATGCCTTCACCACCTTGGAAAATGGTGCCTTTAATCAGCAAGGGTTTAAATTTTATCGCTCTGAATTTGCCATATTTTGTTTTGATTTTCTCTCGTCCCATGTACTTTAGGTATAGATGATGCACTTCATCATCTAAAAACATGTCGAATGGAATTTTATCTCCAGGCTTTAACCCATTAAAATTGAGGTTACGGGAATAGTAAATCGCGCTTACCACATCTTGCATACAATCGGTGATCTTAAAAACACCATTGGTGCTTACTGCCGTGTTTGCTGTCTGGTTGAAACTGACATTGTTATAGATCTTATATCCACCTTCTTCTACATTTCGGATGAACTTGTATGGTAGAAGACTAGCAGTATCAATATAGCTTTCGTATCGATCCCTCACCTTAAAAAAGTTATCAAAGAAAGGATATGTGTTTCCAACGCCCACTGCATGGTATGCAGGCTTTCCATTGTAGCGTTCTAGGTTGGTGGTAAATGTAGCTTCTCCCGCACCAATATATGCACCCATAGTGCTGTAGTATACAATCATTTTCACTACTTCACCCGGTTTATAAGCCAAGTTCTGAACGCCACAATAACTTCCGTTCGGGTTCTCTGTTTTTGCAGATAAAAGGGTGATGGATAATAAAAGCAAACTGATTCTTTTCATGCTTGTTTCTTGGTTGTGATTTTTCTGAAAGGGTATAGGTTTTGTAATACACGAATTACTAACGATTCTTTATTTTGTCAATTTTACTTTCCAAAGTACCACGGTTCCTGCAATGGCAGGCAGAACGAGGTTGATGATCCAGATTCCAAATGTTGCTGCTTCGATGCCCACCACATTGGAATGAAACTTTCCCAACAGAAATACCGCTGCACCCGCTCTGATTGGTAATTCCGTAAATCCTATTGTTGGAGCCAATGCCATCAGTAAGTAAAAAACCGAAAGCAATGCGAGAATCAAACTCATCTCCATTTCAATTCCCATTACCGTAAGTAAAAAATAATACTGCAATATAAAAACGGAATATCTTAAAAAAGAGATGAATAAAACCCTTAACAATTGTTTAGCGCTGAAATGAGCAATCGAGGTCAGAAATCCTGTTGCTTTTTTTAAAATCGCCCATTTCATAAGCATGCTGCTTATTTTTCTACTTCCAAAAATGAGAAGGGTGATGAGTATGCTGATGCAAATGGAAATCGTTTGTAACAATGCTCCATAAGGTATAGATTGATGAAATAGTTTGCTAAAACCAGCATCGTTTTCCAAAAAAATCACGCCTAAACTGCCAACATAAAAAGTAATGCAAAGCTGACACATAGCACCTAAAATAGTAAGCGGTATGGCATTGATTCTGTTTTCTGGACGCAGAAAAAAAACGCGTCCTCCGTATTCTCCAATTCGATTGGGTGTAAGCATGGTTATACTACAACCGGCAAGCACGCCTTTCAAGGCTCTCACAAATGAAATTTCCTCCAAAGGATTGATGAGCCATTTCCATTTTAATGTTTCCAATCCCCAATTCAGTATCACCATCAATACAGTTACATACAGTAATGGATTTTTCCAGCAACTGAGTATTCTGCTTGCTTTCGCTTGCCAATCGGGCTGATGGATGATTTGGCGATACAATACATAAGAAAGTACAACAAACAAAACAGGCCCGACCACATAGTTGAGCATAATTTTGATACTTTTGTTTCCGTTCTTCATTGAATGATAAAATTAAGCCCACTCTTGCAAAAAGCATCAAAAATCATTTTAGGCATCGATCCCGGAACCTTGATTATGGGCCATGGTCTGATTGAAGTGAAAAACAATGGAATACGACTGTTGGATATGGGGGTATTAAAAATATCGCCTAAAGACGATACGTACGAACGATTGCATAAAATTCATCAACACGTTACGGGTTTGATTTCAACGTATAAGCCCGATAGCTTTGCCATCGAAGCCCCTTTCTTTGGAAAAAATGTACAAAGCATGCTCAAATTGGGCCGAGCTCAAGGGGTGTCGATCGCTGCTGCTATGCAATCTGGACTTGACATAACCGAATATTCTCCCAAAAAAGTAAAGCAATCGATAACGGGGAACGGAAATGCAGGAAAAGAACAGGTGATGAAAATGCTTCAACAAATCCTTTCTTTCACAGAACAACCCGCATATCTGGATGCTACCGATGCTCTTGCAGTTGCTGTTTGTCATTATTTTCAGCAATCCAAACTTGGAATAGAAAAAGCAGGTAAATTAGGCGGATGGGGCGACTTTCTAAAAAAGAATCCAGACCGGATAAAAAAATAATCAATTCAATTGGTTGATGATAAGCGTGCGAATGCGCTCCATTTCTTCTGCATCAACCTTTATTTTTTCTCGCGTAAAATTAAGGTCATCAGCAGATTGTAAAGGAACGAGATGCATGTGTGCGTGAGGCACTTCTAATCCAATTACGCTTATCCCACATCTCTTGCAATCAAAACTCTTTTCAATGGCTTTGGCAATGGGTTTGGCAAATACAAGCATCTCCGAAAGCAATGCATCAGACAAATCAAATACTTTATCAACTTCCTGTTTAGGAACAACGAGTACATGTCCTTTTACCAAAGGAAATACATCTAGAAAAGCAATGAAATGTTCATTTTCAGCAATTTTATAACAAGGGATTTCTCCAGCTATGATTTTCGAAAAAATACTTTTCATCAGTCTCTAATCTTTTGGTTGAATCTAAACGGTGATGTCTTCAATTTTGAATTTGAGTGTGCCGGCTGGCACTACTACTTCGGCAATGTCTCCGATTACTTTTCCGAGTAAACCTTTTCCGATGGGTGAGGTAACGGAAATTTTTCCATCTTTCAAGCTGGCTTCTTTCTCCGAAACAATCTGGTAGGTTACCGTTTTATTTAGATTGAGGTTTGTAACTGTCACTTTGGTAAGAATGCTCACTCTGCTTGAATCTATACTTGATTCGTCCAATATTCTTGCTGTAGCAATAACACCTTCGAGGTATTTAATTTTAGCTTCGAGTATGCCCTGTGCTTCTTTTGCCGCATCGTATTCTGCATTTTCTTTCAGATCGCCTTTTTCTCTGGCTTCAGCAATGGCTTTACTGGCAGCCGGACGTTCAATAGATTTCATCTGTTGAAGCTCTTCCTGCATTTTTTCGAAAGTCTCTTGCGTTACGTAATTAGTTGCTGACATGTGATCGTTTGTGAATGGTAAAAAAAATACAACGCCTCAGGGTTACCAAAGCGTTGTTGTAACAAATATAAAAAAGTTTTCTACAGATAGCCGATTTTTTCGAGCAATATGCTGCTCATTTTAAGCGTGGCTTCGTGTGTATAACCGCCTATATGAGGAGTGATGATGACGTTTGGGGCTTGAACCAGTGTTTCGAATTCTTGTTTTTCATTCTCATTCATGCTTTTTAGGTCTTCGTTTTCAAGTACATCAAGGAAGGCACCGCTGATTTTTTTGCTTTTCAATGCTTCGATTAGCGCCGAGGTGTTCACTACGGAGCCGCGGGATGTATTGATGACAATTGCACATTTTCTTAAGCTGTTGAAAAACGAATCGTCTGCAAAATGTTCTGTTTCTTTCGTTAAGGGAAGATGAAAACTGATAATATCTGCCTCATGCGCTATGGTCTCCAAGGTAGTTGGTGTCGCACCAAATTCCATTTTTGGGGTACTGTATTTATCGTAATATAAAACTCGAACGCCGAATGAAGACAATAACTTCGCAAAAGCCGAGCCAGTATTTCCAAAACCAATGATGCCAATGGTTTTACCGCTTAATTCTGTTCCTCTGTTTTTTTCTCTCTGCCAAATAGATTGTTTTACTTCCGAATGGCTGATGTGTATGTTTCGCAACAACGACAATAAACTGCCTAATGCCAGCTCAGCAACCGCATTGCAATTGCCTTCTGGGCTACTGTAACAAGCAATGTTTTTCTTTTGTGCGTAAGCAACATCAATATGCTCCATACCAGATCCTAGTCTGCCAATCCATAACAATTC
>JBDLUO010000087.1:0-3786 GCA_039805285.1 Bacteroidota bacterium | reverse complement strand
ACTGGACATAAATCTACCTGCACAGGTACTCCAATTGAAATGACCATGAATTATATGGACTATACAAACGATGCATGCATGTACATGTTTAGTTTGGGACAAAAGACCCGTATGCAGGCTCTTTTCGCAGTTGGAGGCGCACGAAACTCATTCGCTCAACCTTAATTAAGCTAGAGCTTATCTTAAATAAAAATGCCACTTTTCAGTGGCATTTTTTATATCTGTTTGATTTAGTTTTTGGTTACACGGAAAAACTTTCTCCGCATCCGCAGCTCCGACTGGCATTCGGATTATTGAAATGAAATCCTTTACCGTTTAACCCATCGCTGAAATCCAATTCGGTATTCACCAAATAAAGAAAGCTTTTTAAATCGGTAACAATTCTTATTCCCTTGTCTTCAAATGCCTGATCCATTGGCTTTGATTCATTGTCAAAATCCAATTTATAACTTAACCCACTGCATCCACCTCCGACAACGCCAACCCGAAGAAAATACTCGGAATTACCGTTGATTCCAGCTTCGTCCATCAGCTGTAAAACCCTGGCTTTCGCTTTGTCACTTACATAGATTCCATTTTCAGTAGCTACCATTTTAAATACAATTAGTGTACAATTCTGTCTTCAAAATTAATTTTCTCTAAGCCATTTTTCTCACGGTAATCATTGATTGCCGCTTTGATTGCATCTTCTGCCAAAACAGAACAGTGAATTTTAACCGGAGGAAGATTAAGCTCTTCAACGATGGTCATGTTGTCGATTTTTAGCGCTTCATCAACACTCTTTCCTTTCAACCACTCTGTTGCCAATGAAGAAGATGCGATTGCTGATCCACAACCAAAGGTTTTAAACTTTGCATCAGTGATAACGCCAGTTTCTCCATTTACTTCAATTTGAAGTCTCATAACATCTCCGCATTCTGGAGCGCCAACAAGACCAGTTCCCACTGCCTTACTTGATTTGTCAAGTGTACCAACGTTCTTTGGATTTTGGTAATGATCGATTACTTTTTCTGAATATGCCATGGTATTGTTTATTATTTATGATTTGTTATTTATGATTTTTGATTCGTGATTCGTGATTCAAAAATAAATTTCAAATTACAAATCACAAATGAACGATCAATTAATGTGCAGCCCATTGAATGCTGTCTAAGTCAATTCCTTCTTTGTACATTTCCCAAAGCGGACTCATTTCACGGAGTTTGTTTACGGTATCTGTGATCGATTTTACCGTAAAATCAATTTCCTCTTCTGTTGTAAAACGACTGAGTCCGAAACGAAGTGAACTGTGTGCAAGATCATCTCCCAAGCCAAGTGCTTTCAGTACATATGATGGCTCTAAAGAAGCCGAAGTACATGCAGATCCTGAACTTAATGCAATGTTTTTATTGAATCCCATCAACAATCCTTCTCCTTCTACATGCTTGAAAGATATATTTGCAACATGTGGCAATCTATGTTCACGGCTTCCGTTTACATATGATTCTTCTACTTGCAAAAGCGCTTGTTCCAATTTATCACGCAATACAGAAATGCGCTTGGTGTCCGACTCCATGTCTGTCATGCAAATTTCACATGCTTTTCCAAATCCTACGATTCCTGGTACGTTTAGTGTTCCACTTCTCATTCCTCTCTCATGACCACCTCCGTCCATTTGGGCGGTTACTTTAACACGTGGATTTTTACGACGAACATACAGTGCTCCAACTCCTTTTGGACCATACATTTTGTGCGCTGTAAATGCCATCAAGTCTATTCCATCTTTATTTACATCTACTGGTATTTTACCAACAGCTTGTGTTGCATCAGTAAACAATAGAGCACCATGTTTGCGGGCTATGGCACTGATTTCACGAATTGGCATTACGGTACCAATTTCATTGTTGGCATACATTACAGAAACCAAAATGGTTGTTGGACGCATAGCTGCTTCGAGTTCTGCAAGATCTATAAGTCCATCAGGCCTTGCGTTAAGGTAAGTAACCTCTCCTCCTAGCTTTTCTATGTGCTTGCAAGTATCAAGAACAGCCTTGTGTTCTGTATTTACGGTAATGATGTGATTTCCTTTGGTCGCATACATTTCGAAAACCCCCTTTATTCCAAGGTTATCTGCTTCGGTTGCACCTGATGTGAAAATGATTTCTTTTGGATCTGCACCAATCAGTTTTGCCACTTGCTCACGAGCGTAGTCAACGCCCTCTTCTGCTTGCCAACCAAACGAGTGGTTTCTGCTAGCTGCGTTGCCGTAATGATTCAAAAAATAAGGAGTCATGGCCTCAAGAACACGAGGGTCCATGGGTGTAGTTGAGTTGTTGTCTAAGTAGATTGGTAATTTAAGCATATTTTTTTCAGACTTTTAAACTTGGTCCGAATACAAACGCGAAATTAATACAAAAGGTTTTACTTTGTCTAAAAAGCAGTCACAACTGCGTCATATTTAGCATAATAATGTGACACGATTGTTTAAAGAATAAATACTTGTCCATGAAAAAGGTTGAACATATTGGAATTGCTGTAAAATCATTAGATGATTCTATCCCGCTTTACGAAAAACTACTTGGGGTTGCATGTTACAAAACCGAGCTGGTTGAATCAGAAAAGGTGAGTACGGCCTTTTTCGCGACGGGGCCCAATAAAATTGAGTTATTGGAAAGCCTGGAACCAGATGGCGTGATTGCCAAATTCATAGAAAAAAAAGGAGAAGGCATTCATCATATCGCTTTTGATGTAGAAGACATTGAAGCAGAAATGGAAAGACTAAAAAATGAGGGATTTGTTCTCCTGAATGAAAAACCAAAAAAAGGAGCAGACGACAAGTGGGTATGTTTCGTTCACCCAAAAAACACAAAGGGTGTTTTAATCGAATTATGTCAATCAATCTAGAAATCCGCTCAAATAAGCCCCTTATCTAATCTATCAAAAACGGATTGCTTCTCTTCTCCTCGCCAATTGTGGTTTCTGGACCATGACCCGAATAAACAATCGTTTCATCAGGGAGCAAAAAGAGTTTTTCTTTGATGCTGTGCATCAATGTATTGTAACTACCACCCGGCAAGTCAGTCCTCCCTATACTTCCTTCAAAAAGGACATCCCCAGAAATAATGAAATGTTGCTTTTCGCAATAAAATGCGATACTTCCGGCGCTGTGTCCAGGTAAAAAATGAATAGAAAGGCGGTCTTCTCCCAGATTTATGATCCCATTTTCATCTAACGTCTTAGGCTTCCCCACAAAAGAATCGAATGGCAAATTGTACATAAGTCCAATCGCAGCTGCTTTTTCATGGGTTTCAAGTTCCAATTCGTGCATGTATGGCGCCAATCCGAAGGCATCACAAACAAACTTATTTCCAAAAATGTGATCTAAATGGGCATGCGTATTCAATAATTGAACCGGATTCAATTTTTCTCGTGATATGAATTGATGTAGATCCTCCTTTTCATGGTCTTCGTAAAAACCAGGATCTATGATGATGGCATCTCCGGATTCGTTATAAATAACGTATGAATTTTCCTGGAATGGGTTAACCGTAAATTTTTTAATCCTGATCATGGGCAGTACCTGTTTTTTTAAGGATTCGAGTGAATGGACTAATTTAGTAGTCCTTTAATATTGGACTATGGCAAATTTCCGTTCTTTTTCCCTTTTTTCCTTTTTTATTATCGCATTGGTTTTTCAAGGTAATGCACAGGTTAGCGCAGTTACTTTCGGAAAAAACAGGGTTCAGTATAAAAAGTTCCGCTGGCAATATTATCAAACGGATCATTTTAATGTTTATTTCTACGAAA
>JBDLUO010000086.1:0-9944 GCA_039805285.1 Bacteroidota bacterium | reverse complement strand
AATTAATAGGTTGGCTGTTTGGCAAAAGATGAAAATCCCATTGTGATGGATTTGAAGATGTTGTGTTCTGCCAAAAATTCTGTGTACTGTTTAATTCCGAACTTGAAAGTGTAAAATTGAGTGCTCCTCCACCAGAAATTTTATAGATATTATTTTCATGCACAAATTGGCCTCCTGTCCATTGACCACTTCTCATCATACTCGCTCCGTTCGAAACTTGAAATATATTGTTTTTAAAAACAACAATTCCTGGCGTTGTCTCAGATATAGCCATAGAACAGATATTTCTATTCCCAGTTCTACTTAATACATTTTGAACCAAAACATTGTTGTAAAACTGCAAGTTCGATACTGAAGTTTTATACTGTCCATTGTTGTTGATATAAAAGAGACTGCTACAATTGATGAATTTATTGTAGTAAATTTTGTTGTTTCTGATTGGATTATTCGCAACACCATCACTGTTCGATCCGTGTTCGAATGTACCGTTACAATCATAAAATGTATTGTAAGCAATTTGGTTGTTTTCAATCACAGCTCCCTCTTCGAAGAATTCTACTCCACCGCCGTCGTAACCGTAATCATAACTCTGAGACCAACAATCATGAAGATAATTATTGGTGAAAATATTATTCGAGCTAGACATCTGAACAGGAACTCCACCATAATCGTCATCCGGATTTACTGACGTAGGTGTATTTTTAATCATTCTAAGATTACTTATTTCACATCCATCAATCTTTTGACCTGGAGAGGTTGATGTAATATAAAAGCCATATCCGATTCTTTCCATTTTGCAATTCAAAAATTGATTGTTCCTGGAACTTTGCTCAATGGTGAATGCGATTTGAATTTTTGCTTGAACCGTTCTGTCTGTGGATGAAATTGTAGTATCTGAAATGTTAAACCCATTGAAAACTAAATTGCTAGATGATCGAATCATGAACATCGTGCCAATGGTTGCACCATTTCCCCAAAACAATGGAGCTTCTCCTGTACCATAGGTTCCAAAATAAATTCCTGTTTTTCCCTGTATGACTATGCTACCAGAAAATCGATCCCCCTTTTTGAAAAGAACGGAATCTCCAGCGGCAATTCCCGATAGGGCGGATTGAACGTTAGACATTGTTTTCCAAGGGGTTAACAAACTTCCGTTGGATGTTGTTCCGTTGTAACTAGAACTGATGTAAAATGTTTTGGCTTGAGAAAATTGTGTAAAAAGCAGAAAGAGAAAGGCAAACACATAGTATTTGCTCAGGTTTGAAAGGCGTTTCATTGGTTTTTCATTTGGTTGTTAAAGGATCAGGCCGAAAAAGGAATAACTAAATCATCATTTCCCCTTCAACCGGTTAGGATTGGTTTACTAACGAATAGAAATCATTTTTATTGCTTCTTTTTATCAGTAAACGACAAGACTCCCAACTAATAACAAAATTTGTGCCAAAGTAAAAAAACGAAGATTCCTCACTTAAAAAACCATCAGTCAATACGGGGATCAAGTATTCTTTGGAGCCAATCTGTGAGGGATTGTGTGGCGATAAAAATAATTGCACTTAACAAGATTGCTCCATTCAGCACTGGCCAATCCAGTTTTTCAAGGGCATCAACGGTTAATTTCCCTAAACCCTGCCATCCAAAAATAAATTCTATGAAAAAAGCACCAGCAAGAAGCTCGGCGGTCCATCCAGTAATCCCCGTGAGTATGGGATTTAGCGCATTACGAAGCGCATGTTTAAACAGGATCATTTTATTTGTGAGTCCCTTAGCTTTTGAAGTTCGAATATAATCTTGATTCAATACATCCAGCATAGAACTTCTGGTCATTTGCATAATCATAGACAATGGCCTGAGCCCAAGGGCTATGGATGGTAAAATGATGTTCTTGATTGAAACAATTTTTTCTCCACTGGTTGGATCAACTTCATACAAACTACCGTTAAAATTGAGTCCCGTATATTTCTGAAACACCATCCCTCCTAAAAATGCAACCATCAATCCTATAAAAAAACTTGGCGCTGAAGTACCAACAACGCCCAAGACTTGAATAAAATTGTCTGCTATTCTCCCTTTATAAACTGATGCATAAACACCGAGTGGAATGCCAATCAAAACAGCAAAAAACATAGCTGTAAAAGCCAGCAAAGAAGTCGCCAGTAGGGCTTGCATCAACAGGCCAGCAACCCATTGTTTACTTTGATAACTCCTTCCCAAATAAGGCCATTTGATTACAAAACAGGTCTGATTGCCTAATATAATTCCTTTAATTTCTTTCCTTTCAATTGTCTGTTTTTTGTAAAAAGAAAGCGGAGAAACATCGTTTACATATAATAAGCATCTCTTCCAAACGGGTTGGTCCAGATTCATTTCTTTACGGATGTTTTCAATGCTTTTTTTATTGGAGCTTTGTCCAACAATCATTTTCGTTGGATCACCCAAGATTTGAAAGAGAAAAAAGATCAGAAAAACGACTCCCAAAAGTGACGAGGCAAATGAAACGAATCGCAATTTCTTAAAAATTCCTACCCATTTCATCGGTGTTGTCATTTGTGTTGACTTTGAATGATGTTATTAAATGCTTCGACTTTAAATTGATTCTCTCCTATTCCTTCATAAGATTTGATAATATTACCATTCCAGAGATAATTTACACCTGGTGTAGTCGCATTATTACCAAGTAGCTTAAAGAATTCCGGTATATCATCAATTACATGATATGGGTATTTTATTCCCGTTTCTTGATAAAATTCAGGTATCTTAAATAACTCTTCATTCATAAACAAAATATAACCCTGAGGCCAACGTCCTTTTTTGGAAAACCGAACCATTTCTTTGGCTGCATCTCTGCAATGGTCGCAACCAGGAACAAAAAGGCAAACTATTTTTTCTCCCTCATCCAAATTCACTTTTTTGCCATTAAAATCATGGTACATCGAAAATTTTGAAGTTGTCTTGGTAGGACCAAGATTTATTATTTTCTTGGATGTGGTATCTTTTCCTTTCAGCTTTATTGTATCAGAGGTTGTTTTCTCCGGATTTAAGATTGTGTCTTTGGTTATTGAATCTGAAATTACTACAACATCATTTTCAGTACCAATCCCCAATGAATCTGCTGAAAAAGCAAGTGGAATATCTTTTTGGGTCGTCTCTGTTTTACATGGAGCGAATGGAAACATCATAAACATCAGCCATGCAGACGCGCTGTAAATCAATGTAACTACTTCCCATCTGTTTTGTCCTTTTTCATGTTGATTTACCTTTTTAAATAAATAAACCAGCATTCCAATGGTTAGGATATTTTTTATGAAGGCCTCAAGTGGCGTCATAGGAATAAGCTGTCCAAAGCATCCACAATTCCCGTTCATAGCACCAGACTGAACCATTTGAATGGCAAGGTGTGTGCAGAAAACGGCCAATAATAATATCGTTCCAGGAATTACAAATGATTTTAAAAAGTGCTTTTGCAAAATGGCAACCGAAACGGCCAATTCTAATGCGATTATCAATCTCGAAAAGTATGGGGCAGAACACCAATCTACAATTCCAAGATCTACAATCTGTTTTTCGAATGCCCATATCGGATAGGATTTGGCAACCGCAGAAAGCAAAAACAAGGCAGAAACAAGAATTCTAAAAGTCCAAGGAAGGTATTTTTGTATTGAATTCATGTGGGTTCGTTTTATTTATTCGATGTTGAAAATTATCGTTTTCTTTTGAAAAAAATAGGATTCATTCAAACAGTCATAATTATTGGCTATGCTTACCTTCTTCTATAAGTATCAATCCGAATGCAGCATAGTTTAAAATGTCAAGAAAGTTTGAGGCAATGCCTTCACTCACCAGGGTTTTGCCATCATTGGCGAGAATTTGTTTGATTCGTAAAAGCTTGGCTAATATCAGATCCACAAAACTCTCCTGACTCATATCTCTCCATGCTTCTCCGTAGTCGTGATTCTTATCCCCCATCAACTTTCTAGCCATAACAATCTGCTCATCATATTTTTCTGCCACCATCTCCGTAGCAAGCTCCTCCGGACCTTGTTCCCCAAACGACAACTGAATCAGTCCGATTACTGCGTAATTCAGAATGCCCTCAAACTCACTTTTAATTCCATCTTCTATGCGCTGCTGTTTCTTCTCCTGAATGGTACGAATCCTTCTCGCTTTAATGAAGATCTGGTCGGCTATGGAAATCGTTCTATATACCCGCCATGAAGTGCCGTAATCTCTTGCTTTCTTTAAAAAAGTATCTCTACAAACCGAAATAATTTGCTGATACTGTATTTGAGTGGATTGGTCAGACATTTTAATTGTGTGCATGGTATCTTTACAACTGCGATACATGCGCTACAAAAATACAAATACTGCAACAATGTACACGATAAATTGCCGAGGGAAGCTGCTTGATCTGAACACCCCTAAAATAATGGGTATTATCAACTGTACCCCTGATTCTTTTTACGATGGATCCTCCAACCTCAGCATAGAACATTTTCTTCTTCAGGCACAAAAAATGAAAGAAGATGGCGCCGACATACTCGACATTGGAGGTCAAAGCAGTCGTCCGGGAAGTACAAGAATTGAAGCCGATGAAGAAATGAAGCGCGTTTTGCCCGTCATTCAAGCAATACAAGCGCATTTTCCCGATATGATTTTATCAATCGACACTTATCACCAGTCAGTTGCACAAGCGGCTTTTGATGCTGGCGTTTCTATTGTCAACGACATTGGTGCTGGAGAAATGGATGCGCGGATGATACCATGGGTTGGAGAAAAAAAACTGCCTTACATCTGCATGCACATGCAAGGAACACCCGAAACCATGCAAGAGAACCCAACTTACAATGAGGTAACAACAGACATCATCGATTTTTTCATCCCCAAATTAGACCAATGCCGAAAGGCTGGAATCGTTGATGTTATAATCGACCCCGGATTTGGCTTCGGAAAAACCATGGAACATAATTTTTCTTTATTGAAGCATTTGAGCCAATTATCCATACTCAATTGTCCAATTCTCGCAGGTGTTTCCCGAAAAGGAATGATTTACAAAACCCTCAATACTTCTGCTTCGGAAGCTTTAAACGGAACTACAGTTTTGCATACTGTCGCTTTATTACAAGGAGCAAAAATATTAAGGGTACATGATGTAAAAGAAGCCAAGGAAGCCGTTTTACTAACAGAAAAAATCAAATAGAGTTTACCATAAACTTCAGGCATAAAAAAAGACCGCAATTGCGGTCTTTTTTTATGTAAAATGAAATTTACATCTTGGATATATTATCACTTGATTTTTTCAACTGATTGAAGTGTGTCTGGCATTGCTTTTTTGATGCTGTCGTAAAAGCGTTCTTGTTTCGCTTTCATGATTTTCCTTTTTGCATCAACTGCGGCTTTTGCCTGTGCACGATTCAAAACATCAACAACTTCAATGTCAAAAATAAGAATTGAATTTTCTTTGATGTCGTTGCCCATTTTTTGTTTTCCGTATGCCAATGGCGATGGAATGTAAAATTTCGCTTTTGCACCTTTGTTCAGCATTTTCAGACCGTCTGTCCATCCTTTAATTACACCCGCTCCCAATTCTACATCGTCTGTTAGATTCACGTTGAATGGTTCTACGTGTCCTTTCGAAGGATCAGTGTTGCTGTCGAAAAGAGTTCCGTCCATCGTTCTTCCTGTATAATTGGTTGTTACAACCACTGATGTATCAATTATAGCACCAGTTCCTGGTTGAAGAATCTGAACATACACGCCAGATGCTGTTTTTTGTAGATTGGTGATGTTGTTTTTCTTAAAATAGGCAGTTAATTCTGCATCTTGTTTTTTAAAAATCTCGATGTTATCTATGGAATCCTTTTTTTGCTTGTCCATAAAATCCTGCATTTTCGCTTTTTCCATTTCTGCTGATGTGTTGTAAACATCCAACAAACGAACGGTGGTTACGAAATAATCTCCTTTTTTAATAAACGGAGGCATTGATCCTGGATTTTCTGCAAACATAGAATCTGCAAGAAGTCGCATGATCAAACTATCTCCTTTTTTCATTTGACTCAAAATGGTGATGTACTCTGGTGGAATCGAGGTTGAATCAAATGATTCAATGATTGGCATTCCGTTTTTACGTGTATCATTTAGCAAGGAATCTTTCTTTCCACTGCTGATCAGCTGACTGATGTGCATTCTAAGGAAATTGCCTATTTTAATGTTTGAACCTTTTCCTTCCGAAATAATTTTGTATTCGATTCCTTTTTCTCCTTTCTTAAAGGATTGCTGGCAGGAAGCAACGAGGGCTACCAAAGCTACCGCCGAAATTACCGATCTGATTTTGAGCATTGTATTTGATTTTTAAAATGAATATGTGGTTAATGAATCTCTATATTCTGGCAATGTTTTTATGAATTTTGAAACAACATTTTCTAATGTTTCCCTGCTTTGTCCACCAGCTGCATTGTAATGTCCGCCTCCATCAAAATGGTTTCTGGCAAATGTATTTACATCAAAATCTCCTTTACTTCTAAATGAACATTTACGTTCTTCTCCTCTATCTATAATAATGGCTGCAAATTTTATTCCTTCTATGCTTAGCGGATAATTTACCAACCCTTCTGTATCTCCCGTCTTAATCTCATATTTGATGAGGTCTGCCTGAGGGATAGCAATTAGTGCGGTATTGTATTCGTAAAAAACTTGCATTCTGTTGAGCAAAGTATTTCCGATAAAACGAAGTCTGCTTTCAGAAAAATTATCATACAAATGCTCGTGCACCACACTGTGCTGAAGTCCTTTATCTTTTAATCCTGCCACCATTCGATGAACGTCGGCAGAAGTTGATGGAAAACGAAAAGAACCCGTATCTGTCATAACACCTGCATACAAACATTGAGCGATGGTTTGGTCTATCAGATCTGCACGACCCGACGACAAAATGAAGTCGTAAACCATTTCTGCAGTAGAACTCTTAGATGTATCACTAACTCCAAAGGCAAACATTTCTACCTGAGGTTGTTGATGATGGTCTATCAGCACTCTTCTCGCTTTTGATGAAGCCAATGATTGCTCCATTTTTTTTGTTCTAACCAAGGTATTGAAGTCAAGACAAAAAATCCAATCTGCTTCTGCAATTATAGCGTCTGATTTTGCGGTTTCTTTTTCATAATCGATTACTGCATCACAGCCCGGCATCCAAGCAATGAAACTCGCCCAATTGGTTGGAGAAATCACTTGAACAGTGTGGCCGAAATGGAGTAAAAAATGATATAATCCAAGAGACGAACCCATGGCATCGCCGTCGGGCTTTTGGTGGGTGGTAATTACCACCTTTGATGAATTATTGAGTAATTCGGGAAAAATCAGGTTGATTGCTTGCATGTTGGGTCGCAAATTTAGGTTTTATTGTGCTTTCTGTGAAAATTTCATGATAACATGCAAAAACAAGGTTATCTTTGCGCGCAAAATTCAGAAAAAAATGACAACCAACAGAACTTTTACCATGATCAAGCCCGATGCTACTTTAAAAGGAAACACCGGAGCCATTCTTCAAATGATCAACCACGCGGGATTTAGAATTGTAGCTATGAAAATGTTGCACCTTAGTGCAGAAAAAGCAGGTGAATTTTATGCGGTTCACAAAGAGAGACCTTTTTACGGTGAGCTTGTGGAATTCATGAGCCGCGGACCAATAACTGCAGCGATTCTTGAAAAAGAAAACGCTGTTGAAGATTTTCGCAATTTAATTGGCGCTACCAACCCTGCTCAAGCAGCAGATGGTACCATCCGTAAATTATTTGCCGCTTCAATCGGAGAAAATGCAATACACGGAAGCGACAGCAATGAAAATGCTGCAATTGAAGGAGATTTCTTCTTCAGCAAACTAGAGCAATTCTAATCATAAAGAAAGAATAAACTTTTAAAGGCTCCGGACGTTAATATCCGGAGCTTTTTTATTCCCCAATCTCATGAACACAATTATAATCGTAGCTAGATATCGAACTTGGTCTATCCCATTTGCTTTTCTTTCGATGGCTTTGTTCCATCTGCCATTCTTTTGGAACAAAAAGATTTCCTTTTATAAACTCATGGGAAGTGGCAAAAATGGAACGTTCGACATCATCCCCGATTTACACCAATGGGTCATTCTCGTAAACACTGACGCACTTAATTCGTACGATGAAAATCGCGTCAACTCGATTATAGGTTCTTTTTTTCGAATTTGGAATACGTTTTTCGTTAAGGAGCTTTCGTATATTTTTTTACGTCCCCTACAGGGACATGGACTTTGGGATGGTTCTAATCCATTTATCCCTGGAACAAAATCTGATGCAAACCATAAAATTGCAACACTAACAAGAGCAACTATCAGACCAAGTAAATTGAAAGCATTTTGGACCAGAGTGGCACCGGTTGCATCAACGTTATCTGCAGCTAAGGGCTTTTCCTTCTCCCTTGGATTTGGAGAAATCCCTTGGATAAAGCAGGCTACTTTTAGCGTTTGGGATTCAGAAGAAGATTTAAAGCATTTTGCATATACCATGACTGAGCATAGAAATGTAATCCAAAGCACAAGAAAAGAAGATTGGTACAGCGAAGAATTGTTCTTCCGATTCGAGGTTTTGGCTATAACCGGACAACTAAAAATCCGAAATGGCTAATCGGGATGTTTCTTTTTCTTGAGGGAACACCCTATTTTCGCTATATGAAGAATATAAAATTAATTGAAGTGCCTTCCGAATTAGGTGCAGGAACCCGAGGCGCAAGCCTGGGAATTGATGCCATAAAAATTGCAGGTCTCGACTTCATGAGTAACTTTTTTATTCATTTCCCTTCAGAAAAGATCGAACACGAAAACAACTTGTTGTTCGAACCCATACAATCGCCATATGCGAAAAGAATTCATGGCGTTTTGAACATGTACGAGAAAATTAGCAAGTCTGTCTCTGAAACCCTGAAAAATAATTTCTTCCCCGTGGTTCTTAGTGGGGATCATAGCAATGCAGGTGGAACCATTGCTGGCATTAAAATGGCAAAACCAAAAAGTAAACTCGGTATTATTTGGATCGATGCTCATGCAGATCTCCACACCCCTTACACCACCCCTTCTGGAAACATGCACGGAATGCCGGTAGCAACTGCAATTGCCGAAGATAACTTAGAATGTAAGGTTCATGACATAGATGAAAAGACAGCTAAAATTTGGGAGCAGCTTAAAACCATCGGAAAAATAAATCAGAAAGTTCTTCCGGAGGATGTGGTTTTTATTTCGCTTCGCGATTTTGAAAAAGAGGAAAAAGCAATCATAGAAAAACACGGAATCAAAGTAATCCCAACCAGCGAAGTTCGAAGAAATGGAGCAGAAAATGTCAGCAGAAAAGTACTTAGATACTTAAGCGATTGTACAGACATATACGTAAGTTTTGATGTTGACAGTCTTGATTCTTCTATTTCTAGAGGAACAGGAACCCCAGTTGGAAATGGACTTAAAGAAAGAGAAGCGGAAGATTTAATCAGTAAGTTTATGCAAAACCGTAAAGTTTGTTGCTTCGAGATTACAGAAGTAAATCCAACCCTGGACAAAGAAAATCTAATGGCTGAAATCGCTTTTAATATTCTTCAGAGAAGTGTGAATATTTTAATGATGAATTAACACAAAAGAAAAAGCCGGGAAGTCACTTCCGGCCTTTTCAATCCTTAAATCAACCAATATACTATCTTGTCATCTCCTCTTTATGGGGAGATTTTTATTTCATGTCTTGATACATTTAGACCTTATTTTCCTGGAAATTGAATGCGTTCTTTAACGAAGCTGCATTGTTGTAAAAGGCAATTTGCCTTTGGGAAATTCATCCCTTTTTTCTTTGGATTGGGTACGGTCGTTATTATTTAAATATCTGAACACTTAACGCCGGAATATTGAATTTTATTTCGCAAACGGGTGAATTATTCTGTAT
>JBDLUO010000085.1:0-3852 GCA_039805285.1 Bacteroidota bacterium | reverse complement strand
TACGTTAGAGGAACGCAATTTGAGCATGGATGAAGTATTGGAAGCGCATAAATCTGGAGAACTAAAAGAGGTTTTTGGCACCGGTACGGCTGCTACCATTTCCTTAATCAAAGAATTGCGTTATCACGATTACGTAATGGAATTTGATACCGAAAAGTGGATATTCACCCATCAGGTTAGAAAAATAATGAATGAAATTAGATACGGCATTACGCCAGATACACATGGTTGGATGTATAAAATTTAAGTATAAAATAGACTTTTTAAAAGACCACCCAAACGGTGGTTTTTTTATTTTGGGAAAGAAATTTAGAAATGATGATATTTTTTTTCCATTTTCAAATCTTAATACTTACCTTTGCCGTCCAAAAATAAATGGTCAATAAATGCCTACAATCCAACAGTTAGTAAGAAAAGGTAGAGAAATTATCAAAGCAAAGAGTAAATCAAGGGCTTTGGACAGTTGTCCACAACGTCGTGGCGTATGTACAAGGGTGTACACTACAACCCCTAAAAAACCAAACTCAGCACTTCGTAAAGTAGCGAAAGTTCGTTTGACCAACAAAATTGAAGTTATCGCTTACATTCCGGGTGAAGGTCACAATCTTCAGGAGCACTCGATCGTACTTATACGTGGTGGAAGGGTTAAAGATCTTCCAGGGGTACGTTACCACATCGTAAGAGGAAGTCTTGATACTGCTGGTGTAAAAGACCGTAAGCAGAGCCGTAGTAAATATGGTACCAAAAAAGCCAAGAAATAATTAATACATTCACATTCAGTCATTTTTGACGAAAAATTAATAAGATGCGTAAATCACAACCGAAAAAGATTCCCTTAGCGCCAGATCCAAAGTTTAACGACAAACTGGTTACTCGTTTTGTAAATAACCTAATGTGGGAAGGCAAAAAGAGTGGTGCTTTCATCATTTTCTACGATGCGCTTGATAAAGTTGCTAAAATCACAGGAGAAGATGGCTACGAAGTTTGGAAAAAAGCGTTAGCAAACATCACTCCAGGTGTAGAAGTTAGAAGCCGCCGTATCGGTGGTGCTACTTTTCAAATTCCATCGGAAGTTCGCCCCGACAGAAAAATTTCTCTTAGCATCAAATGGATGATCCGTTACAGTCGCGACCGCAACGGACGTAGCATGGCTGATAAGTTGGCTAACGAAATCGTTGCTGCAAGCAAAGGTGAAGGAGCTTCATTCAAGAAGAAAGAAGATACACACCGTATGGCTGAAGCAAACAAAGCTTTCGCTCACTTTAAAGTTTAATCTCTCCAACAGATTCGAAATGCCATCCAAATACGGGTGGCATTTTTTTTTCTAATAACTACAGAAATCAAAAATCCAATGAGGGCTACATCATTTTATACCATAGTATTAATTCTTGCATTCTTTGTATCTAATCATGCAAAAGCATTCCATACGAATCAAAATGATGCAGATACAGTCACCATGATTTTACCAACGAAAACAGGGGATATTTTTGGAACGTTAGCCATTCCTAAGAGAAACAAAATAATGCCTCTTGTGATCTTTATTTCAGGGTCTGGGCCAACAGATCGAGATGGTAATAATCCACTTATATCTGGAAAAAACAATTGTTTTATTCAACTTACTGAAGAACTAAACAGGCATAAAATAGCAACATTTCGCTTCGATAAAAGAGGGATTGGTCAGAGTAAAAAAGCGGGACAAGTAGAATCGAATAAGAGATTTGATGATTTTATTGGAGATGTTGCTGGATGGATAGATTTATTTTCAAAAGACAGTCGGTTTTCACAAATTGTTGTGTGCGGACACAGCGAAGGGGCACTTATAGGAACGGTTGCTGCTTTGGGAAAAGCAGACAAATTCGTTTCCATAGCCGGCACAGGATTCTCTATAGATCAAACATTGAAAACACAGTTAGAAAAACAATTGCCAGACAGCATGAGGAAAGAAGTTTTTATGGATATAGACTCATTGAAAGCAGGGTTTATGGTAAAAAAGTTTCCATTGCAATTAATGTCTTTATTGAGGCCTTCTGTTCAGCCATACATGATAAGTTGGATGAAATATGATCCTGCTGTAGAATTAATTAAACTCAAAATTCCGGTTTTGATTTTGCAGGGAGATAACGACATTCAAGTTTCGGAAGCAGATGCTGCACGTTTACATTCCTTTAAACCAGATGCTCAATTGTTGATTGTAAAAGGCATGAACCATGTAATGAAAGAGGTTCCTGTTACTACCCAGGCCCTACACATAAAAACCTATGGCGACCCAACATTGCCCGTGTCTGTGAGGCTGGTTGAAAAGTTGATTCGTTTTATAAAAGAATAAGGGTGTGAACCATTTAAGAGGTTTGAGACCTGCCTGCCGGCAGGGGTTTGAACCGTTTAAGAGGGTTGGTAGGTTTGAACGGTTTAAGATGTTTATTGGGTTTGAACCGTTTAAGAGGTTTGGTATGATAATCCCAAATCATAAATCATAAATCCGCGCAGCGGAATCCTAAACGGCACCAATAAAGCAATTGTCTTTCTTCTTCATTTCTTTGTCTGTTGGCGACGGTCTCTGACCGCACCTAAAAACGCAAAGAAAAATCGGTAAACGGCTTTTTTGATTTTGAAATGTCGCAGGTGACCTTTCGGTACACCAGCGACAGCAGCAAACCCGATCGCTCCGCGCGTTTTGCCTAGCCAGTGCGCACTTCGCTTAATTATTTAGCCGTCTGACTACCATTGTTAAAACAAATCCCAAATAATAAATTATTAATCTCTAACTCCAAACGCCATAAAAAAAGCTGCCTTTTTGAGGCAGCTTTTTTGACTATAATCAAAGTTGAAATTAATCTTCGATTTTGATTTTTCCTTTAGACTTAGCGATTACTTCTTCTGCAACGTTGGTTGGTGCAGGAGCATAATGGCTGAACTCCATGGTTGAAGTTGCACGTCCGCTAGACAATGAACGAAGTTGGGTTACGTATCCAAACATTTCGCTTAGAGGTACTTTTGCTTTGATTACTTGAACACCATGACGGCTATCCATTCCTTCTAGCATACCGCGACGACGGTTCAAATCTCCCGTAACATCACCCATGTATTGGTCTGGAGTCAATACCTCAACTTTCATGATTGGCTCAAGCAATACTGGTTTTGCTTTGCGTCCTGCTTCACGGAAACCTTGTTTAGCACAAAGTTCGAAAGATACCGCATCAGAATCCACATCATGGTAGCTACCATCAAATACACGCACTTTCATATCTACAATTGGATAAGCAGCGAGTACACCGGTATTCATACTTGAGGTAAATCCTTTGATGATTGGTGGGATAAATTCTTTTGGAATGCTTCCTCCGAAAATATCGTTTACAAATTGTAATCCACCCAATGGGTTTTCTTTCAACCACTCTTCATCAGCAGGTCCGATTTCAAATACGATATCACCAAACTTACCACGACCACCGGTTTGTTTCTTATACGTTTCACGGTGTTGAATCATGGTTCTGAATGCTTCTTTGTAAGCAACCTGAGGAGCACCTTGGTTGATTTCTACTTTGAACTCACGCTTCATACGATCGATGATGATCTCCAAGTGAAGTTCTCCCATTCCACTCAAGATGGTTTGACCGGTATCTTCGTCTGTTTTAACACGAAGAGTAGGATCTTCTTCTACAAGTTTAGCGATTGCCATACCCATTTTATCTACGTCGGCCTGCGTTTTTGGTTCAATTGCAATTGAGATAACCGGTTCTGGGAAGGTCATCGCTTCCAAGATGATTGGGTTATTTTCTTCGCACAATGTATCTCCGGTTTTGATGTCTTTAAAACCAACACCTGCACCGATATCTCCAGCTTCGATAAAATCGA
>JBDLUO010000084.1:0-12405 GCA_039805285.1 Bacteroidota bacterium | reverse complement strand
AGAGCCGCTCTGATGGTGCGTCCGGTGTACAACACATCATCTATGAGTACAACGGTTTTACCTTCCAGAGAAACCATCAAATTGGTTTCTTGCGGAATGTGAATTTCTCCCCTAAAGTCGTCGCGGTAAAAAGTAATGTCTAAAATACCGTATTGAATATGATCTTCGGTGATAATCTCTTTAATTGATTCAATGATTTTGTTGCTGAGCCATTTCCCTCTAGGCTGGAGCCCAACGAAAACAATTTCACCCGGATCCGGATTTGCTTCTGTGAGCTGACGGGCGAGTCTACGAATCGTAAGTTTGAGTTGATGAGATGAAAGGAGCAACTGCATGGGGGCTAAATTACAATCTATTTTTTGATTCCATTCGAATATTGGGTGCAAAAAAATCCCGACTAACATTTGTCGGGATTGTGTATATGCTTTTTTGCCAAAAAGGATGCGCTTCGTATTATTTATCCTCTTGCATGAAAGGATAACCGTAATGCGTTGGTGGATTAAAGGTTTCTTTGATGGTTCTTGCGCTAACCCAGCGGTATAGATTGAGGAACGATCCAGCTTTATCGTTTGTTCCGCTTGCTCTTGCGCCTCCAAATGGCTGCTGTCCAACTACGGCGCCAGTGGGTTTATCGTTGATGTAGAAATTACCCGCTGCATTTCGAAGCTTGTTTGTTGCCGTTTCTACGGCCATTCTATCTCTTGCAATGATGGCTCCCGTGAGGGCATAAGCAGATGTTCCGTCTACCAGCTTAAGTGCATCTTCAAATTTATTTTCATCGTACACATACACAGTAAGAACCGGACCAAAAAGCTCTTCGCACATGGTAACGTAATGTGGATCTGTGGTTTCAATGATGGTTGGCTCTATGAAGTACCCTACTGATTTGTCACATTTTCCGCCGACGATAATTTTTGCATTGCTCCCTTTCTTTTTAACGTCTTTGATGTAACGCTCCAGCTTATCGAAGCTACGCTCATCAATTACGGCATTTATGAAATTGGTAAAATCTTCTGTACTTCCCATTTTCATTGACTTCACATGTTCTACGAGCTTTTTCAAAATCGGTTTGGCCAAATTAGAAGGCAAATATGCTCTGGAAGCAGCTGAACATTTTTGTCCTTGATACTCGAAAGCGCCTCTAGCCAATGCGGTAGCCACAACATCTACATCTGCAGAAGAGTGAGCGATTACAAAATCTTTTCCTCCGGTTTCTCCAACGATTCTTGGGTAAGTTTTATATAGAGAAAGGTTATTTCCTATGGTTTTCCATATTTCATTGAAAACGCCTGTACTTCCGGTAAAATGCACGCCTGCGAAATCGCGGTGTTTAAATACCACATCTCCGATAACCGGTCCGCTTACAAAAACGAGATTGATAACCCCATCTGGCAATCCGGCTTCTTTCATGATTTTCATGAAAAGCTGGGCGCTGTATGCCTGAGTATCTGCACATTTCCAAACCACTACATTTCCACACATTGCTGCGCTAGTAGGTAGATTCCCGGCAATTGCCGTGAAATTGAATGGTGTTACAGCTAGTACAAATCCTTCAAGGGGCCTATACTCTACTCTATTGTTGATACCAGGAGCACTGATCGGCTGCTGACGGTAGATATCACTTAAAAAATGAACATTAAATCTTAAAAAGTCAATCAATTCGCATGATGCATCAATTTCTGCTTGAAATGCATTTTTGCTTTGACAAAGCATGGTTGCTGCATTGATTTGAGCTCTGTATTTCGTAGCCAACAGATCTGCAGCTTTTAGAAAGATATTGGCTCTGTTCTCCCAACTCATGTTGGCCCATTTTTCTTTTATTTTTAGTGCTGCTTGGATGGCCTTGCTCACATGCTTGGCTTCGCCTCTATGAAAATAACCGAGTATATGTCCGTGTTCATGTGGAGGACGCATCGCCACTTTCTCTTCGGTTCTGATTTCCTCTGAACCGATATACATTGGTACATCAATCTTTTTAGATTTAAAATCTGCCAATGCTTTTTTCAGGGCTTCTCTTTCTGAGCTGCCTGGAGCGTAGTTCAATACCGGTTCGTTCGCCGGAGTAGGATAATAAAAATCTCCGAATTGCATAATGAGCTAATTTATTGGTAAAGAATAATTAAATATACATCAGGAATTCTCTTCTTTCTCACTCATCAAAAATGCCTTAATAAATCCATCAATCTCACCATCCATTACAGGCCCAACGTTTCCAACTTCAAAATCGGTTCTGTGATCTTTGATCATTTTATATGGGTGAAAAACATAAGATCGAATTTGAGATCCCCACTCTATCTTTTTCTTGGTAGAGTTTTTTGCATCTATGGCTTCTTGTCTTTTTCTCATCTCTTCTTCATAGAGACGGCTTTTCAACATCGCCATTGCTTTTTCACGATTTTCGCCTTGGGTTCTGGCTTGTTGACATTCTATTATGATACCACTCGGTTTGTGGGTAAGACGAACTGCAGTTTCTACTTTATTTACGTTTTGTCCGCCACTTCCTCCACTTCTAAAGAAAGCCCATTCTACATCTGCGGGGTTAACGGTGATTTCTATGGAATCGTCGATTAGGGGATAAACATATACACTGGCAAACGAGGTATGTCTTCTGGCGTTGCTATCAAATGGGGAAATACGAACCAATCGATGAACCCCACTCTCTGCTTTTAGGAAGCCAAAAGAAAAAGGACCATCAAATTGATAGGTACAGGTTTTGATTCCAGCGCCATCGCCCCACTGCCAATCCAATTCGGTAACGGTCCAACCCTGCTTTTCTCCATACATACGGTACATGCGCGCCAGTATTTCTGCCCAGTCTTGGCTTTCCGTTCCGCCTGCTCCACTGTTGATTTGAAGAACAGCCGGCAAAGAGTCTGCCGGGTCATTCAGTGTACTTTTGAATTCAGCTTCTTCGATTTCGGCAATTGCTTTATCGTAGGCATCTTTTGCTTCTTGCTCTGTAGCTTCGTTTTCTTTCCAAAATTCAAATATTACAGCGAAATCTTCCACTGCCATAGAAAGTCGTTGATACATGCCTATCCAATACTCGTTGTCTTTGATGGATTTGAGTATGGCTGTGGCGCGGTTGTTATCGTCCCAAAATCCGGGAGATAACGTTAATTGTTTGTCGTTGCTAACTTTTGCTTCTCTGTTATCGTAGTCAAAGAAACCTCCTCAAAACCAAAACACGGTCTCTTATAGATTTTAAATGCTCAATTGTCATATTGCAAATATACAAATAGGGAACGGGTTTCTTGAAGCTATGTAAAAAAAAGCTCCCGATTTATTTTCGGGAGTCTTTTATCACGACTGCTGTTCCTGGAGCTTAGGGGTGGGCATTTTTTGATACGCAGTATTTTCCGGAAGCAAGAGCAAGGGAATATGAGTATGACGGATCAGCATTTTTGACTCGCTTTTATTAAAAATCCTATCCAGAAAGGAATGATGTTGTGGAATAACGGCCAATAAATCAACTTCATTGGAGAGAGCATATTCATTTAATGTCTCAAATACGTCTTCTCCTCTCGGAAAAGCGTAATTCCAATTTAATCCGTTTAGTCTTCCTGCCAATCGAGAAGACCTATATGAGAGTTCTGCTACGAAATTCACGTATGGCTTCAACACACGAACTACATCTAAGTTGGTGTGGCAACGCGAACACAAATCAATCAATGGTGAAATTCCATCTAGTGGCGTTTCAATATCAATTTCAGCTGCAAGCATTGCATTTTGAAAGGGTTTAAATGGGATAGATTCGGGGATAAGAAGTACAGGCAAACTTGTTTTTTTTGCCAAACCTGAAGCAGTTGTCCCAAACCAATTTTTCAACATACCTCCCATTCCTGTTCTTCCAACTACGATTAATGGTTCTTTATATTTTTTCACCTGATCCAGAATTGTGGGAACCGGCGCTCCTTCGACAGCGATTATTTCTATGGGTTGCAGAGGTGATTTTCGGAGACGATTCGATTCCTCCAAAAGATATGACTCAGCTGTTTTTCTTACTTCTTCAGGCTCTACCAACACAAATGAATCCGGAATCGATAACGGAACCTCATATGCATGAAAAAGGACGATGGAACAGCCCATGTAGCTCGCCAAGTCTACTGCAAAATCAGCGGCACGCTGGGCATACTCCGAAAAATCTGTCGCAATGAAAATTGTCTTCATATTTACTTTTTCAATAAAAATAAAGGCTGTCTTGGGTAATGAACATGACGAACAAGGTTGGCTTGTATGATATTGGTTAGGCCCTAATGCAGGAAAATCATATGTTTAAAAAATCATGTTTTGTATTTTACGAAGAAAATGACAGGAGATTTAAATGCAGCCCAGATAGAAAATATCATCCAAAGTCAATCCATCTGCCGACTTGGATGTATCGACAACAACACGCCTTACATCATCCCAATTAGCTATTATTATGATGGCAGTTTCATTTACTGCCAATCGGAGGAGGGAAAAAAAATTACCGCCATGAGAAAGAATGCCAATGTTTGCATTCAAATTGACATTGTAAATTCAATCAATAACTATCAAAGTGTGATTGCTTTTGGGGAATTTGAAGAATTAAAAAATTGGGAAGCTGAAAAGGCAAGAAAAGAGATGTTTGAAAAGATATACTCATTGTTAACCCAGTCTCGAACTCATCCATTCGAACACCAGTCTAACCATGCTTTAGATGATACACAACGAAGCAAGAAAATGATGTTTCGAATCAGAATCAAAGAAAAATTCGGGAAATATCAAAAGCAATAAGTATTTGAAAATGGAAAACTAACTTTACCAAATGAAATCGCAAATACAACGTCTGCTTATTGTCGTTTTTATTTTATGTAACACAATAACCCAAGCCTCGTCTTTTTCTAAAAAAGACACAAATTTTGTCACCTATCCCATATGTCTGCATTTTCAGAGCGTTTGTTGTGGGGTGCCAGAAGAAAAAATCTTAAAGTCATGGATTGCCGGATTTAAGAAAAAATACGGCATAAAGAAAATTAAAGCATTTCAAGTTGGACCATTAGGTAGAGAGGGAGAATATGATTTGTATTTTTCACTGAAAGGATTAAAACAAAAAACAGCAAATAAATTTAAAGCCGGAATAAAAAAAATAGTACCAAAAATGATTGATCCTGGAATGGTTACACTCGAAGAAAATTTAGAGTTGAACACAACCAATTTGCCTTCTTCCATTACCATTAAACAAGTAAAGTATTGAGCCCCTTTTCAAAAAAGGGAATGCAGAAAAATAGCGTAGCTTAATGGCATATCTATTTCCAACCCCAAAAAGACAAAATAATTTTCCATGTTTAATTTTTACATATTTCGGATATGAGTCGATGTAGAAATCATGAAAATCAATACTTTCGTGACATAATTTACTGAACTTATTTTCGTAGTATGAGAAAGATATTTTATGCGCTGGCAACCGTTTCTTTAATGATCGGATGCAATGAAAAATCAAACCAATTCCCACTTGAAGGAATTCAATGGATTGATTTAACCCACAGTTTCGACAGCACAACATTGTATTGGCCCAACAACAAAACCGGGTTTGAACACCATCAAGAATCGGCTGGAATTACACCTAACGGCTACTATTATTCATCCTATTCTTATTGTACACCCGAACATGGAGGTACGCATCTCGACGCACCCATACATTTTGCAGAACAGAAACTCACCGTAGATCAAATACCAATTGATCAACTTACAGGAAATGCAGTTGTGATTGATGTATCAGCGAATGCCATGCAGAATCGGGATTATTTGATTTCTATCGCCGACATAGAAAATTGGGAAAAAGTAAATGGTGAAATACCAGCAGACGCCATAGTGTTGTTCAATACAGGTTATGGCAAGTTTTACCCGAATCGCGAAAAATATTTCGGATCGGCTTTAACGGGTGCTGAGGCTATCCCATTTCTGCATTTCCCTGGCATAGATCCTGAAACCACAACTTGGCTTTTACAGAAAAGAAAAATCAAAGCCCTCGGACTCGATACGCCGAGTATTGATTATGGACAATCTAAAGATTTTAAAACCCATCGTATTTTGATGGGGGCAAACAAAGCGGGATTTGAAAATGTGGCTAACTTGGACGTCCTGCCAGCTAAAGGGATTTATATTGTGGCTTTGCCAATGAAGATCGGTTCAGGTAGTGGCGCCCCACTTAGAATCATAGCTGCCATTCCTTCAAAAACAGAAAAATGAAAAAATCAATTTGATTGAGTTGACTATTTTCCAAGTTTAGAACATCCACATTTCAATAATTTATTTATACAAAATGATATATCAATTGCCCAAAGAAAGTGAGCAAATTGAAAGCGATTATCCATTTAGAAGCCTCAATGTTTTTTCCTCTCATTTTTTGCACGCCTAAAACAGAGAGAAATAGGGCATTTAAAGCGATTGAAATCATCCCCAAAACCACAACAGTGCTTTGAATTGGACCAGAAATTAATGCTTCTGAGGAGGCATTAATTTTATTGACTTCGATATACCTCATAACCACCATAATCCAGAAGCAAAGATTTACGTTGGCAACAACTTTCGAAAAAAATGACATGATTATAAGCTTTGTGTTCCAGGGAGCATCGGAACGAATGAAAAGTTTTTGAAGGTTTCCGTTTCATAGCTGCCATCCTCATTTTTAGTGAGTCTAAGCATTTTATGATGTTCATCTTCGGCAAGCGGAATGACAATGCAGCCACCGGTTTTGAGTTGTTCTATCAATTTGGGAGGGACAATCGGAGCACCGCAAGTGATGATGATTTTATCGAAGGGAGCAAAAGAAGGAGAGCCAATAAATCCATCTCCAAAAAAACGCTTCAATCTAGATTTCGGAATTTTAGAGATATAGGGCAATCGGTTGAGCTCTAAAAAAAGTTCATGTTGCCTTTCTATGGTTATTACGTATGCACCCATTTCAACAAGTACAGCAGATTGATACCCACTCCCCGTCCCTATTTCGAGCACCCTTTCGCCGGGTTTTATAGAAAGCAATGAAGTTTGAAAAGCTACCGTGTAGGGCTGAGAAATGGTTTGATTGGCTGCAATCGGAAACGCTCGATCTTCGTATGCGATCGAATCAAACTCTGGATCAAAAAAATAATGTCTTGGCACCGCCATCATCGCATCTAAGACCCTTTCATCCGTTATTCCCTTTTCCCTTAATTCTTTGATTAATGCTTTTCGAAGGCCCTGATTCCTATACCCATCTTCTCTGTTTTCATCCCACTTGTTCATACACACAATAAGTTTTAATGTTATCCTTTCAATTTCAATTCTGAGATGATTCTGTTGATTTTATCTCTGAGCATGGCCGAAGTTTCATCAAAATCTGCCTTGCTATTCAGATTCGTTTTTACACTGAAATAAAATTTAATCTTTGGTTCGGTGCCACTCGGACGAGCAGAAATTCGTGAACCATCTTCCAATAAAAACTGAAGTACATTGCTTTTGGGCAAGTCAATTGGAGTAGATGTTCCTGCAATCAAATCACGATCCGATTGTATTTCATAATCCAGTAAGCGAACCACTTTAACTCCATCTAAAGCAGTTGGAGGTGATTGACGGAAACTGTTCATCATATCTGCAATTTCCTGAACCCCATTCATCCCTTTTTTGGTGATGCTTACCAAATCCTCAAGGTAAAAACCGTACTGCAGGTATAAATCAATTAATTTATCGTAGAGCGTTCTTCCCTTTGATTTTTCTACTGCGGCCATTTCACACATGATGGCGACGGCACTTACTGCATCTTTATCCCTAACTCCGTTTCCGATCATCAAACCAAAACTTTCTTCCCCACCAATCACATAGTTCTCCGTAGCTTCCTTTTCGCGAATCAAATCTGCAATCCATTTAAAGCCAGTTAGTACATTGTAACAGTTCACTCCGTTGGCTTTGGCCACACTGTCGATCATGTCGGTAGTAACGATGGTTTTTATCACCATGTCGTTCGGAGCAGCAATGCCTTTTTGTTTTCTGGCTTCAATCATATAGCTGAAAGCCAGCAAAGCCGTTTGGTTTCCGTTCAACAAAACCCAGTTTCCATGATGGTCTTTCACACCCACACCCACTCTGTCTGCATCCGGATCTGTACCAACCAAAATATCAGCATCAAGCGCTTTGGCTTTTTGTAAACCCATGCTCATGGTTTCGGTCTCTTCTGGGTTGGGATAAACTACCGTTGGGAAATTTCCATCTGGTTTGCTTTGTTCTTCTACCAAATGAATTTCGTCGAATCCAAAAACGCGCAGTGCATCAGGAACCAGCATAATCCCAGTTCCATGAATAGGCGTGTAGACAATTTTCAAATCGTGTTGTTGCTGACAAATGTCTGGGTAAACACTCAGCTCTTTCAGCATTTTTAGATAGGCTTCATCTATTTCTTTTCCAATGATTTCGATGTTTGATTCATTGCCCATCCATTTCACTTCATTTACCGAAGCAATGGCTTCTACTTCTTTGATTACGTTTTTATCGTGAGGCGGAACCAATTGTGCTCCATCATTCCAATAGGCCTTGTACCCATTGTATTCTTTTGGATTATGAGACGCGGTACATACTACACCTGCGCTACAGTTTAGGTGTCTGATGGCAAAACTCAACTCTGGCGTGGGTCTCAATGCTTCGAATAAAAATACTTTGCAACCATTGGCGGCAAAAACCGAAGCCGTGATTTCTGCAAAAAAACGACTGTTGTTTCTGCTATCGTGAGCTATGGCAACGCGAATTTCTCCCTCAACTTGCTTTTTGAGGTAATTGGAAAAGCCCTGGGTTGCCATTCCGACAGTATATTTATTCATCCTGTTGGTACCAACCCCCATGATTCCCCTCAATCCTCCCGTTCCAAATTCAAGATTTCGATAAAAGGCATCTTCGAGTTCGTGAGGATCATTTTCCTGCATGTTTTTTATACCCGATTTCGTTTCATCATCATATGCTCCGGTAAGCCATTCGTTTACCTTGTTTTGTATTGTGTTGTTCATTTTTCAGATTTATCTCTCCAAAAATAAAGGATTCGCAGCTTTAGAAAAAGATAGACCCTAATTTTGTTGAGATTCTATTGATTGATTTGATCCAACGTAACACGATATTGCTTTTCTTTTTGGTCCTTTTCTCTTCTTCAGTGTGGGGAAAAACGCCCTCTCGATTCTATGTCCCCATTTCAAATGTAGTAGATTCATTCCCCAATCAAAAAGTTTTAAGTCGTGCGCTTACAAATACCGGCCTATATGGCGGGAGTATGGTTCTCCTGTACCAAACTTGGTATAAAGATTATCCTCAATCTTCGTTTCATACGTTTGATGACTGGGATGAATGGTTGCAAACAGATAAGGTTGGACATCTTTATAGCTCCTATATTTTGAGCAGTTATGGTAGAGCATTTTGGAGAAAAAGCGGTTTGTCCGACAAACAACAAATATGGATTGGTGGATGTACAGGAATGGCATATCAGACTGTAATTGAAGTTTTAGATGGATTCAGTGCTGGATGGGGCTGGAGTTGGAGCGATGTAGGTGCAAATTTTTTAGGAAGTGCCATTTATGTTGGTGAAGAACTCGCTTGGAAAGAACAGCGTGTTTCTGTAAAAACTTCTTTTCATCATGTAAATTACAATGATCCAATCCTTACAAACAGAAGCGGAAATTTGTTTGGGAAAAGTACCGCTGAGCGTGCGCTGAAAGATTATAACGGACAAACCTACTGGCTGAGTGTGAATCTACATTCTTTCCATAAAGAAAGCGGTTTGCCGAAATGGCTGAATTTGGCTGTTGGCTACGGAGCGGAGGGAATGTTGGGGGCGCGAAGCAATCAATGGCAAGATACTCAGGGCCAGTTTTTCGACTATCGTGGCATCCCAAGAAAAAGACAATGGTATCTTTCTCCTGATGTAGATCTGACAAAAATTAAAACAAGAAAAAAATGGCTTAAAACTGCTTTTTTCGTTTTGAATGCGCTCAAATTTCCGGCACCCGCATTGGAACTAAGCAGTGGCAAACTAAAAATGAGATGGTTTTATTTTTGATTTCAACTAAGCTAACTCTGTTAAATACGCACCAGTTACGTCTCCATTTTCAACTTCTACAATAATGTTTTGCTTGGATGTTGTAGCGACAGAAAGTCCTACATAATTGATGGCAATCGGGAATTTTTTATAGGTTCTCTCTACCAATACCACAGTCTCTATTTGTTTGGGATGCTTTTCCAATATGGGCTTAAGTACATAGAGCATGGTTCTCCCGCTATTGGCAACATCATCAATCATTAATATAGATGCGCCATCAAAATCTACCGATTTACTCAATTTGATTTCACCCGGATTTTTCTTGTCTAGCTCAACTTCAATAATGTCTATTGAACCTTGAAAATCATCTTGCAAATACGTTGCGATTTTATTGGCAATGATTAGCCCATTTTCTTTGATGCCCATCAGCAGCAGAGCGGATTTATCGTGATTTCGTTCTGCGATTTCCAGTGCAATTCTTCTTAATTTATTATCTGCAATTTGTTTATTTAATAGCATATTTATGTTTGAAAGTTCGGACAAAACCGGATCATAAAGCAGTAAAATCTTTACCTTAGCTAAATATAACGGAAGACACATGCAATTTATACAACAGGGGGCTTTTTTACTGCTTGCCGGCTATGCAATTTGGTTATTTTCTAGAAATATCGGGCAAATTCGCAAAAATATTTTGTTGGGCAAGGATGAGAATCTCACAGATCATTCCAAAGAAAGATGGATGAATGTGATCATGTTGGCACTCGGACAAAAGAAAATGTTCCGAAATATTCCGGTTGCTGTGATGCATCTCATCATTTACGCGGGTTTTATCATCATCAATGCAGAAGTTTTAGAAATCGCTCTTGACGGAATCTTGGGTACCCATAGAATCTTCTCGGCTCCATTGGGAAGTCTCTACCCTTTCTTAATAAATTCCTTCGAAATTCTCGCTTTTCTGGTTACAGCAGTCTGTGTGATTTTTTTGGTTCGTAGAAATATCCTCAAACTAAAAAGATTCATACATAACGATTTAGCTGGATGGCCAAAGACGGATGCGAATTTGATATTGATAACAGAGATTGTTTTGATGAGTCTTTTCATTCTAATGAATGCTGCGGATGCCCAGCTCCAAAGCCTAGGAAATGCGCATTATCCTCAAACAGGCAGTTTCGTTGTATCTCAATGGTTCGTTCCGCTCATGAATGGTTGGAGCGAGTCTGCCTTGATTGCTTTCGAACGAAGCGCTTGGTGGTTCCACATCATCGGCATTTTTGCATTCCTGAATTATCTACCCTACAGCAAACACTTGCACATATTATTGGCATTCCCAAATGCTTACTATTCCAGACTCAAACCAGTGGGAGAACTTAAAAATATGCCATCCGTTCAAAACGAGGTTTTGTACATGATGCAACCCGAACTTGCACCAACTGGAGAATCTGCCCCAATGAAGTTTGGCGCTAAAGATGTTATGGACCTAAGTTGGAAAAGTTTGTTGGATGCCTACAGTTGCACCGAATGTGGCAGATGTACAGATGCTTGTCCGGCAAACCAGACTGGGAAAAAATTGAGTCCGAGAAAAATCATGATGGATACCCGCGACCGCCTCGAAGTGGTTGGAAAAAATGTGAAACAGAATGGCGAATTCAAGGATGATGGAAAATCTTTGTTGCACAATTATATCAGTGTAGAAGAACTGAGGGCTTGTACAACATGTAATGCTTGCGTACAGGAATGTCCGGTTAGCATAAGTCCACTAGACATCATCATGGAGCTTCGCAGGAGTTTGATTATGGAAGAAAGCAATGCACCACAAGAGTGGAATGGGATGTTTAGTAACATCGAAAATAATTTCGCTCCGTGGAAATTGAGTCCGGATGACAGAGATGCTTGGACCAAGTAAAGCGAACATAAAAACAAAAAATTACATTCATTCGTATATATATTGATTATGATGCAGATACCAACAATGGCAGAGATGATGCAGAACGGACAAACACCCGAAATCTTGTTTTGGGTAGGATGTGCCGGAAGTTTTGACCAACGCGCTCAAAAAATTACAAGGGCATTTGCGGAGATTCTTCAACATACGGGTACTTCATTTGCCATTTTAGGCAAAGAAGAATTGTGTACCGGAGATCCTGCCAGAAGAGCTGGTAATGAATTTATGTTTCAGATGATGGCATATCAAAACATTCAGATATTAAATGGTTATGGCATCAAGAAAATCGTTACCGCTTGTCCGCATTGTTTTAATACGCTAAAGAATGAGTACCCCGAACTTGGTGGAAATTATGAAGTGATTCATCATACAACACTTCTGCAACAATTGATTGATGAGGGGAAAATAAAAATGAAAGAAGGCGGAAGTTTTAAAGGGAAGAAAATAA
>JBDLUO010000083.1:0-5526 GCA_039805285.1 Bacteroidota bacterium | reverse complement strand
TAATGCCATTGATAAAGCGGTTTTACTGGATTCCCTAGAAAGCAATAAAGTTCAGTATCTTAAATTCATTGCACAGGCTTTTGAAGCAAGAAAGAATTTTGTTGAGGCCGCTAATTTTTATAACAAAATAATAGCGATTAAAAAATCTCCATCAAAATACGATCTAAATACAGCTGCTTTTAATTACTATAAAGGAGCAGCATTTCAACAATCGATTGATATTTTTAAACTTTCAGGTGAGAAATTCCCGGATGATCCTTATGCTTTCAATATGATCGGAAAGGCAAGCTGGGCAATCGACACAACAATGCAATTGGGACTTGCAAATGAAGCTTTTGAGAAGACCATTCAGCTCGGTATTGTTGATTCTGTAAAATACAAACCGCAGCTTCTGACCGCTTACAGATATTTCGTAGCATACAATGCCAATATCAAAAAAGATAGAGAAGCAACATTGTTGTTTACTGAAAAAATATTGTCATTGGAACCCAATGATGCAGAAGCGCTTAGCAATAAGCAAATCTTGACAGCGCCAGCTAAGAAAATCACGGCAGATCCAAAAACGAAACCCGCGCCTGCTAAAAAGCCATAAAATAATTATTGCTTAATAAAACAAAAGAGACAGTGAAAACTGTCTCTTTTGTTTTTGAGGTTATTTGTGAAAGATTTTTTAATCGACTTATTTATTGATTTATTTTTTTTACCATCATCACGTAAACAGGAAAGTGATCGCTGTATCCATAGTTGTAAGTGGTTCCATCCCATGTTCGTTTGGAATACCCTCTGTATTTACCCGTTTTTTGAACCATGAATTCTTTATTGAAAAGAACGTGTTTAAAAAAACGATATCCTTCTTGATCCTTGTTTATCCAAGCTCCTGAGAATAAGACCTGATCGAAAAGCCCCCATGCGTCTTGATAAGGAGAAGTCCCTATTCCTTTTTTGTAGTTGTCGACCCAGGGGTTAAACAATTCATTTGATTTTGTTTTTTCCGGATCTGCCTTGCAGCCTAGCACTTTTGTAAGACTCGGACTTACCGGATCGTCGTTTAGGTCGCCCATCAATACCACTTTTGAATTCGGATTGAGAGCCATTATGGAGTCGATGCATTTTTTTGCTGTTGCAGCTGCAGCAGCCCTGGCTGGTATGGATCTTTCTTCTCCACCCGATCTAGAAGGCCAGTGATTTACAAAAGTGTGAACAGTATCACCATCCAGCAATCCTTTCACGTAAAGGATGTCTCTGGTGAAGTAGGAGTCTTTTGATCCACCGGGAAGCTGAACGAAGAGTGGTTGACTGTATAAAACTTTAAAGTATTTTGGATTGTAAAATAAAGCAACATCAACACCTCTTTTATCGGGAGAGTTATATTGAACGAATTTCCAATTTCTTTTTTTCAATCTTTCGGTGTTGGCCAAATCTCGGAGCACGGTATCATTTTCAATTTCGGCAACACCTAAAAGCGCAAGTCCATCAGGACTTATATCCGTTCCCATCTGAGAAATGACATCAGACAAACGGTCTAGTTTATCCGTATAAATTGCTGTATTGTACTGTCTTAAACTATTGGGAAGAAACTCTTCATCATTTACCTCTGGGTTATCAGTTGTATCGTAGAGGTTTTCGAGATTGTAAAAACCGATTAGGGCAACCTTGTAAGAAGCTTTTTGGGCGAAAATAAGATTGGGTAAAAACAGTAAAGCGAGCAATAAAAGTCTCATGATTAAAAATTAAGTAGACTACGAAGATATTTGGTTTGTGATTCAAAATGCCACTCTTTTGCTTTGAAGTTGTTTTTTTCCATTCTGGATATATGCCTAATTTCTGAGAAATAGGGGAGTAATTTATAATATAAGGCCTTTTTTTGAGGTAAAAATGGAGATTATTCAATGAAAAATGGTGTTTTCTATTTGATAAATTAAAACAAAGACTGAATAAACTAAAGATATACTTATCTTTAATCCCCTTAAAATGGTTCTATGCAAGTAAATTCAACAAAATGCATCATTGCGTTAATGATGCTGATTTCTCCGTTCACTATGGTACAAGCGCAGGAGAAACCCATTAACCCTGCTGGTGCGGATACAACAATCCTTGAGCAACTTAAAGAAGATGTTGGAGATAATATTCCAGTAGTTTCATTGGATGAAAATGATGCGCAAGACGGAAGTGCCCAGAATATCTCTTCCTTATTGAGTGCGGGAAGAGATCCATTTTTTAACGCAGCATCATTTAAGTTCAGTGCTGCAAGATTTAGAATTCGTGGATACGATGCTGATTTGTTTGGCACGTACATGAATGGATCTCCAATGGAAAATCTTGATAATGGGTTTACCCCATTTGGTTTGTGGGGCGGACTGAACGACGTATTGAGAAACAGAGACAATTCATTGGGCTTAAGAGCTACCCCATATGCATTTGGAGATTTAGGAGGATTGAATCATTTGGATACAAGAGCATCTTACCAAAGAGCACAAACAAGCATAAATTATGCAACATCAAACAGAAACTACGTGCACAGATTTATGTTTACCCATTCTACAGGGTTAAACAAAAAAGGATGGGCGTTTAGTTTTTCAGGTTCGAGAAGATGGGCAGATGAAGGATTTACAGATGGTACCTATTACGATGGATGGTCTTTTTATGGCGCTGTTGACAAGAGACTCAACGCGAAAAATCTGTTTTCTTTAGTGGCATTTGCAACCCCAACTGAAAGTGGAAGACAAGGAGCATCGGTTGCAGAGATGAGATCTCTTGCAGGAACTAATTTCTACAATCCTTACTGGGGCTATCAAAATGGCGTAAAAAGAAATTCAAGTATAGCTCGTTCGTTTCAACCATTCGCCATTCTTTCTCACGAGTGGAAACCAACAGACAAAACAACTTTAATGTCTTCCTTTTCTATAACGCACGGAGACAGAAGTACAACGGGAATAGATTGGTATAATGCAGCCGATCCAAGACCAGACTATTACAGATATTTACCGAGCTACCAAGAAGATCCTGCAATTAGAGCTCAAGTTTATAACATGATGCAAAATGATGTAAACCGCAGACAAATCAATTGGGATGCCATGTATAATGCCAATTACAATTCATTTGAAACTGTAGAAGATGCAAATGGAATCATCGGAAATAGAGTTTCGGGTAAGCGTGCTCGTTATATACTTGAAGAAAGAGTCATCAATACTACTAGATATAACATCGGTACAACACTGAATACATCTTTCGGAGATCATGTTATTTTTACCGCAGGTGCAAATCTCCAAGGTCAGACTAACCGTTATTTTAAGAGAGTGGAAGATTTACTAGGTGCCGATTTTTATGTTGATGTGAACCAATTTGCAGAAAGAGATTTTCCAACCAATCCAAATGCGGGTTCGAATGATGTAAATAACCCCAATCGCATTCTTAATGTAGGAGATAAATTCGGATATAGATACAACATCAATATTATGAAGGCTTCTGCATGGGCCCAAGCGATTTTCAAATTCAAGCGTTTCGACTTTTTTGTAGCTGCTGAAAATTCTTACAGCTCTTTCTTCCGTGAAGGCAAGGTTCGTAATGGATTATTCCCTGACAATTCATTTGGTAAATCGAAATCTTATAATTTCAACAACCCTTCTTTCAAAGCAGGAGCAACTTATAAAATCAACGGACGTAATTATGTATTCATCAATGGTGCATACATGACGCGTGCTCCGTTCTTTGAGAATGCTTTCATCGCACCGAGAACCAGAGACATTACACAAGAAAACCTTACATCAGAAAAAATCAGCAATCTCGAAGCGGGATATGTGATGAACGCTCCTAAACTCAAGCTTAGAGCAACAGGTTATATAACACAATTTCGTGACCAACTTAACGTGCTTACTTTCTACAGCGATGAATTCAGCAATTTCGTAAACTATGCGCTAGGAAACATTGGAAAACAACATGTAGGTGCTGAATTGGGAGCCGAAGCGAAAGTATATAAAGGATTAAGTGTAATTGCTGCAGCGGCTATTGGAGATTACAGATACAACACTCGTCAAACCGCTACCGTTACTGTAGATAATAGTGCACAGATTTTGGATAAGGACGTTACCATTTACACCAAAAATTATTTTGTGCCAACCCCTCAAAATGCATACACCATTGGGTTAGATTATCGTTCTCCCAAGTTCTGGTTTGTGAATGTAAACTTTAATTTCTTCGATAAAATGTACTTAGATTTCAATCCAATCAGAAGAACAGAATCTGCTGTAAACGGATTAGAAGTAGGATCTCCATTGCGCAATGAAATTCTTGATCAAACCAGATTGGATGCTCAATATACGGTTGATGTTTTTGCTGGATACTCTTGGTTGATGAGCAGAAAATACAAAAGTTTAAAAAAGAACACCTACCTCGTATTTAACTTAGGCATCAACAATATCCTAAATAACGAAAACATCGTTTCTGGAGGCTTCGAACAACTTCGTTTTGATGTAGGAGAGAAAAATGTAAATAAATTTCCTGACAGAAGATTCTATGCATATGGCCTTAATTTCTTTGCCAGCATCGGACTTCGATTTTAACCACTAAAACCATTTTCATCATATGAAACAGCTCACAAAAATCAATTCAATCGCATTGTTTATTCTGATGACAGGATTGGCAATCACCTCATGTAAAAAAACATTTGATGCGCCTCCCGGTCCTGGAGAAGTGGATCTAGTAGCAAATACTACGATTGATGCTTTAAAAACGTATCACACGATTCCTGGTTCTTACGACGAAATTACCCAAGATGTAATCATCTCTGGCGTGATTACTGCCAATGATAAAACCGGTAATTTTTACAAGCAATTATTTGTACAAGACACATCAGGTGCAATGCAGATCTTGGTTGAAGCTTACAGTTTGTATGCATCATATCCTGTAGGAAGAAAGGTATTCATAAAATGTAAAGGCCTGACGCTTTCTGATTTAAATGGCAACATGGTGCTAGGTGTAAAAGCGATAATCAATGGTACACCTTCTATGGAGGGAATTCCTGCTGCCGTACTAAGTAAACACGTAATAGGTGCTACGCTTAACAATCCGGTTGAGCCACTAACCATTACTGCTGCAGATCTTGGCACAACAATGAACAACAAGTACATCAATGCTTTGGTTAAACTTGAAAACTATGAATTCATCACAGGCGACACTGGAAAGATTTATTCAGACACTTCATCTTACAAGAGCACTACAAATAGATTGATTTCTACTGGATGTGGAAGTACACTTACTTTAACAATACGTACGAGCGGATATTCAAACTTTGCTGGCGTTCGTTTGCCAAGTGGAAATGGATCGATTTCTGCGATCTATACCATTTACAAATCATCACCAACAAGTGCTACAACAACAAAGCAAATGATTATTCGTGATACAGCTGATGTTCAATTTAAAAACAGTCGTTGTGGTGCACCACCCGTTGGTACAATCGTTTTGCTGAATGAAGATTTTGAAACACAAACGGCAAATACCACCTTCCCATATGCACCGGTAACCATCACC
>JBDLUO010000082.1:0-6029 GCA_039805285.1 Bacteroidota bacterium | reverse complement strand
CAAAAGAAGAGTTTATTGCCGCTGTTACCGAAGGACTGAAGCCTGCACCAGGTTATTTTTCCATCAATGCAGAAATAAATCAAAAGGGATACACTTCCATAGACGACGTACTTACCCAGGGAATCAAATCCTTGTCGGTTGAAGCATTTGAAGAAGAAATGAAAAACGGTGCTTGGGTGGTAGATACACGCCATGCAGAAACCTTTACACAAGGCTTTGTGCCAAGCTCTGTTTTTGTTGGGTTAGAAGGAAGATTTGCGGAGTGGGCGGCTATGTTATTGCCCTTCGATCAGCCCTTGGTTTTGGTAACAGAAGAGGGTAAAGAAAAGGAGACAGTAACAAGACTTAGTAGGGTTGGATTTGAAAAGATGGTGGGTTATTTAGAAGGCGGAATTGAAGCATGGCAAAATGACGGCAAATCAATGGATATGATAATCGATATTGAAGCTGATGAGTTGATTATGGATATTCCGCATGATCCAAACTTACAAGTGGTTGATGTTCGAAATGAGACTGAATTTGACGGCGGGCATCTCGAAGATGCGTTGAATTTACCTGTTCAGGAAATGACCAATTTGGTTGAACTCGCTCAGTTTGAAGAAGATCAACAATTGTACATCCATTGTGCAGGAGGATATAGAAGTGTTATTGCTTCTTCATTGCTGAAAAGACAAGGAATCCACAACCTCAGAAACGTGTTGGGAGGATGGAGTAAAATAAAAGATCAGAAAGGAGCAAAAATAGCGAAGGCAAAAAAAACACAAGCCAATTAGCTAGTTGGGGGAACATCATCGAACCATCTGTCTTTAAAATCATCGCGGTATTCCCATTTCCATCTGCGATGACTCCAAAGATAATTATCGGGTTGTTCTCTGATGGTTTCTTCTAAAAGATCGCGGTACGCTTTTGTTAGCTCACTGTCATTACAGCTTGCTCCATTTTCTGTAATCACTTTCATGTCGAAGCGATATTTTCCTCTTGCGATTTTAAATTGCTTAACAAAAATAACAGCGTTGTTTCTTTGAACGGCTGATCGTTCAGGTCCATGTATAAACGGTACAGGCCTTCCAAAAAACATCATCCAATAAGCTCTTCCTGCATCAACTGGATTCTGATCTGCTGCGAGTCCGATGCTATACTGCGTATTCAGTAACTGATGCATTCGATTCTTAAAGTCTTTTGTAGAAACGAGTTGGGTTCCTTTTTTTGAACGTAAATCAAAAAAAATCTTATCCAGCGCTTTGTTTCGTAGTGCATAATAAACTCCTACGAATGGAATTTTCATGTCTCTGGCAATAATCCAATTTGCAAGCTCCCAATTGAATTGATGCCCTCCTTCGAATTGTATGGATTTTCCTTTGGCAGCGATACGATTTGCTTCGGTTACATCCATACTTGCCATTTTCGAAAATGCTTTGTCTGATATGCTTAGAAGCTTGATTGTTTCGATGAATGAATCTGTAAAGTTTCGGTAGAATTTTTTTTCAATAGAGATGACCTCGTTGATGTTTTTTTCTGGAAACGCATGACTGATGTTCGAATGCACGATGTCTCTTCTGTATTTTACTAAACGGTACATTACAAATGCTGCAAAATCGCTGATTCTGTATAAAATGAATAAGGGTAGGAGGGAGAAAAGATAAAGTAATGAATAAATGATAAAGTACATGATGCTGCTTATTTAAGATCAGGCGATGGGGGGTTCTACCCAGGCTTCGTTAGACTTAAGTAAATCGATAAGTTCATTTACTGCAATGTTGCTGGGGATATTGCGTTTCACAATTTCCTTTCCCTTGTAAAGTGTGATTTTGTCTACCCCGCTTCCCACATATCCGAAATCGGCATCAGCCATTTCGCCAGGACCATTAACAATACAGCCCATGATTGCGATTTTTACTCCTTTCAGATGATGGGTTACAGCTCTTATTTTAGCAGTAGTTTCTTGTAAGTCAAAAAGCGTTCTGCCACAGCTCGGACAACTTATATACTCAGTTTTGGAAATACGGGTTCTAGTGGCCTGTAATATGCCAAAAGCAACGCTGTTAATTCTATCAAGTGGGGGAAGTTCATTTTTATCATAATTGAATCCCAAACAAATTCCATCAGATAATCCGTCAATGAGTAAGGCTCCAGTTTCTATCGAATAATGAAGTAAAGCTTCATCAAAATTATTTTCATTGCTATCGCACATCAGAACTACTGGATTGTCTATTGCATGTTCTGCTAATTTCACAAACATGCGTCTGATTGAGGCAACAGCGTTTATATTTTGAGAACTGAGACAGATCACCACAGTTGGATCTGCTTTGATTTTCAATAACAATTCATCCGAAATATGAGAATTTGCACTGAAACAATCGATCATTACGAAGTTGATGCTTTCCGCCTTTTTAACATCGTGATTCATGTATTCAGTATCCGAAAGCAATGGATGACATTTCACTTGATCTTTAGCGTTTGTCCATGCCTGTTGGTTAAGGATTACACCAAGCGTTCCAGGTAAAGCAAAGTGTGGTTCGGATTTGCAGAATATATAATCTGCTGCTGCATCCCCAATGCTCCATTTATCGGTCTCTGCATGATAACGGTATCCGATAGCAGTGAGATGCTCGGGATTGACGTCTTGATATTGATGAAAGTCTGCTATGAAAACGGGAACATGATCTCCGCCGATGTTGGCAATGGCCTTGGTTTTTCTTCTTTGATAATGAACTGGATTCCAGGAAAGGGAATTTAGTTCGGGGAGTTGAATGCTCGCAGACATTCTGGATGGGGTATATCTTTTAATCAGATCTCTACAAACTGGAATTTCGAATTCAGGATCTTCTGTTAGAGATACGCGAACGGTATCGCCAATCCCATCTTCAAGTAAAGTACCGATACCTATTGCAGATTTAATTCTTCCATCTTCTCCGTCGCCAGCCTCGGTTACCCCCAAATGTAAAGGATAACATTCTCCAAACTCATTCATCATGTGATTGATCAACAATCGATATGCTTGAACCATAACCTGTGGATTGCTGCTTTTCATACTCAGCACAATCTGGTGATAATCCAATGATCGAGCAATTCTCAAAAATTCCATGGCTGATTCAACCATGCCAATCGCAGTATCGCCATAACGACTCATGATTCTGTCGCTTAAACTTCCATGATTCGTTCCAATTCTCATGGCTGTTCCGTGTGATTTACAAATCATGATCAATGGCGTAAAACGCTCGCGAATGCGCTCTATTTCTTCTTGGTATTCGGTATCAGTATACTCAATTTGTTCAAACTTTTTTTTGTCGATGTAATTGCCCGGATTGATTCTCACTTTTTCTACGATGCCTGCAGCAATTTCTGCGGCATTCGGAGTGAAATGGATGTCGGCAACAAGAGGTGCATTGTATCCTCTTTTTCTCAACTCATCTTTGATGTGGAGTAAATTTTCTGCTTCTTTTTTGGAAGGTGCAGTGATTCTAACCAATTCAGCTCCTGCTTCGATACAGCGAATGGTTTGTTCCACAGTGGCTATGGTATCCATTGTGTCGGTGGTGGTCATGGTTTGCATGCGGATGGGGTTATTGCCACCAATAAGCAAACTTCCAATTTTCACCTCGCGGGTTTTGAGTCTTTTGTAAGAGGTTAAAGACTCACAATACTTGAACAAAGCCATGTTGTTTTGTTTTTATTTTTTCCCCAAAAAGAAACCATAATTGCGAAGAATATTCTTGCTAATTGCTACACTCTGTTTTGCTCCGTCTATTTGTTTTTTACCCGCATCAATCATGGTCACGAACAAATAAACATGTCTGTTTTCTTCGATCCATCCGCAGGTCCATGCTATTTTTTGTCCTTTTTCGTCTAAGCCTTCTCCTGTTTGATAGCTTAGTCTGTAAGCGCTGTTGTCTTCTCTCAGCATCATGTTTCTTATCGATTCCATTACTGATTTTCTGAATGGCAGCTGGTCGAAGTAGAGCTTTTTCATAAATCCCAATTGTTCGTCGGGAGATATTTTCAATTGATTGTCGATCCAAAACAAATCGCCTTTGTTTCCTATGTTTTTGTTGCCGTAGCCGATGCTGTCAATCATTCGTTCAAGGGTGTCTTGGCCTATTGTACGTAACACCGTAGCAAAAAAAGGATCTGCGTTTTCTTTAAAAGCTTCTGTCAGAGATAAAGGATTTTTTCCTTTCCACTGTTTGTATGTTAAACTATCCACAGAAACCATTGTATTCTCATCTGGTAAAATACCGGTTTCGAGTGCGATCAAAGAACCTAAAATCTGAAAAGTAGAAGCGGGTAATTTTCTAGCGGTATCCAAGCTCATGTTGTAAACCGTGATTTCACCACTCGCATTGTCGATCATGGTAAAACACCCATTAACTTGAGCGGCATCAAAATGTTGTTTTAGAGAATCATCTACTTTGGCTTTGTTCACTGAGCAACCAGAAAAAAAGAAAGCAGTTGCAGCTAAAAATAAATAAGAAAGAAATTTTTGATTCATGATTTTTTATTTGGATTTACCATTGTCAGAAAGATGTTTCGCAGTGGCAGATAGCGCTTCGTAAAAGGGCTCGCCGAATTTACGAACCAAAGGTTCTTTGAGAAATTCATAAACTGGAACCTTTAATTTTTTTCCGAGTTTACACGCGGCTTTGCAATGATCTTCCCGAGGCTCGTAATTGGCATATTCCGTAATTCCATCCTTGCTTTTTGTGACAATTACAGGAAAAAGATGACAACTTATCGGTTTCTTCCATTTTACTTTGCCATCCAGGTAAGCCTGTTCGATTCCACATTTTACGATTCCTTGTTTGTCTTTTATACCGTAGACGCATACCATATTTTCAATGGTTGGAGTTACCCATCCATACTCATTGTGATAAACATATCGACCTTGCTTGTTTATTTCGTTGATACTCGTTTCATCGAGGTATGGCAGAACAGCCTCTAACACAGCATCAATCTCCTTTAGCTCCTCTTTGTCTAGCGGGGCACCGGCATCGCCGTCTACACAGCAAGCACCTTTGCAGGCGGTGAGGTCGCAAACAAATTGTTCATCTATGATCTTGTCGCTGATCAGCACGTTGTCTATGGCTAACATGCCGCAAAAATACGTTGGATTTGCGTAAAGGAAGGATAAAATGTAAGTTGCATCATCTGTTGTTTCGCCACTCAAAGGAGTTGATCATGTGCTCAAGATCTTTTTTTAGGAAATCTTGAACAGGCTTAACAGAATCAGCATTGGGTGTGGCATCGAAATAGAGCGCGCCTCTGATAAAATGTCTGTTGGTGTCGGATAGAAAAAATTGCATGGCGGTGGCTGCATTTCCGCCAACGCTGAACATCATACCAGAAACACCTTTAGACGTGCCAATCACACTGTCTTTTATAGAACTAGCTACCACATTGTTTTTGTTGGTCAGGTTAAAAGCATCATTCACCAAAAAATCGAAAATATTGGTTCCGGCAGAATCTTTATAGCTTCCGTTGGACTCTTTTATTTTATACATGGCCTTTCCTCCAATTATTTTGTAACTCAAAAAAAGTCTGGCCTGGTATTGGGGAAAGTCAACATTGATCCAATAGTTATTTTCTGGTGCTTCATCGAAATAGGTACTGTCTTGTATGATATTTCCATAAACAGGATATTCGAAAGCGTATGGAAAATCGGGACGGTCGAATTTCTGATAGCTGTGTTTTGGCAATTCGATATGGTAATACCCCTTACGTTTAGAAGTATAAGTTGAGTTGCAGGAAAAGAAAAAAGCGCTTCCAAGAAGCAACATCAGTGGACTAATTCTAGTCCATTTTCTATATGCGTCCAGTTTATTTTTCAATTTGTGGTAAAATCAATTTTACTTTTTCAATTCTATTTTTATTGATAGCAAGTGTTACGAAAGTGTAGCCCAAACTTTTTATCTCTTCATTGATTTGAGGGAAAGCACCTGCAATTTCTAGAACAAGTCCGGCCAATGAATCACTGTCGCCTCTGATACCATCAAATGTATTAGAAGGAAGATGAAGCATTTTGCATACGTCGT
>JBDLUO010000081.1:0-13069 GCA_039805285.1 Bacteroidota bacterium | reverse complement strand
AAAGAAGGTGATATCATCATTGGTAAAATCACTCCAAAAGGAGAGAGCGATCCTACTCCAGAAGAGAAATTGTTGCGTGCCATCTTCGGAGACAAAGCCGGAGATGCAAAAGATGCTTCTTTAAAAGCACCAAGTGGAACAGAAGGTGTTGTTATCAACAAAAAACTATTCCAACGCGCTAAGAAAGATAAAAACACCAAGGTTAGAGAAAAAGCACAATTGGAGAAAATCGAAAAGACGCATGAAAAAAATGAGTCTGATCTTCTCGAATTGTTACATGGCAAACTACTCACGTTGTTGAAAGATAAAACGAGTCAAGGTGTTAGCAACAATTTTGGTGAAGTATTGATTGGAAAAGGTTCTAAGTTCAACGCGAAAAACATTTCAAGTATCGATTTCTTGAATGTAAATCCATTAGGATGGGCAGGTGAACCTAAAACAGATGATTTAATCAACACGCTTCTGCACAACTACAGCATCAAGTACAACGAAGAATTAGGAAGATACAAGCGTGAGAAATTCAATATTTCGATCGGAGACGAATTGCCAGCTGGTGTATTGAAACTAGCGAAGGTTTATATCGCCGTTAAGCGTAAGCTTAAAGTGGGAGATAAGATGGCGGGACGTCACGGAAACAAGGGTATCGTTGCCAAAATTGTTCGTCAAGAAGACATGCCATTCCTAGAAGATGGAACTCCAGTAGATATCGTTCTGAATCCACTGGGTGTACCGAGTCGTATGAATCTGGGTCAGATTTATGAAACAGCACTTGGATGGGCCGGAGAAAAACTGGGTGTTCGTTTTGCAACGCCAATCTTTGATGGTGCTTCTGTAGATGAAATCGCTGAAAACATAGAGAAAGCTGAACTTCCTAAATTTGGTCATACGTATTTGTTTGACGGTGAAACTGGAGATCGTTTCGATCAGAAAGCCACTGTAGGTATCATCTACATGATCAAACTCCATCACATGGTGGATGATAAGATGCACGCACGTTCTATCGGACCGTACAGTCTTATCACTCAACAACCTTTGGGTGGTAAAGCTCAGTTTGGTGGTCAGCGTTTTGGAGAGATGGAAGTATGGGCACTTGAGGCATACGGAGCTTCGAATATCCTTCAGGAATTGCTTACCATCAAATCGGATGACATCATCGGTCGTGCAAAAACCTATGAGGCCATCGTTAAAGGAGATAACATTCCAAGAGCGGGTATACCAGAATCATTCAATGTACTTGTGCATGAACTAAGAGGATTAGGATTGGATCTTACGTTCGAATAAACGAACCGGATCTAACTGAAACCTCATTATCAAATTACAATTCATATTCGTTATATGGCATTCAAAAAAGAAAATCGTCCAAGAGCATCATTCTCAAAGATCACAATTGGTCTTGCTTCCCCAGATATCATTCTCGAAAAGAGTTATGGAGAAGTGATTAAACCGGAAACCATCAACTATCGTACTTACAAACCTGAGCGCGATGGTTTATTCTGCGAAAGAATATTTGGTCCAGTAAAAGATTACGAGTGTGCTTGCGGAAAATACAAGCGTATTCGTTACAAAGGAATCGTTTGTGACCGTTGTGGTGTAGAAGTAACAGAGAAAAAAGTACGTCGTGAGCGTATGGGACACATCAAATTGGTTGTACCTGTAGTTCACATATGGTACTTTAAATCATTGCCTAACAAAATCGGTTATTTGTTGGGGATGAGTTCTAAAAAATTGGAAACCATTATTTACTACGAAAGATTCGTGGTAATTCAACCAGGTATACGTGCAGAAAAAGGTCAGGGTTATGGAGATCTTCTAACAGAAGAAGAATACTTGGACATCCTTGATGCAATGCCAAAAGACAACCAAATGCTTCCTGATGAAGATCCAAATAAATTCATCGCGAAAATGGGAGCAGAGGCGGTACATGCTTTGTTGGAAAGATTGGATCTAGATCAACTCAGCTTCGATTTACGTAATGCTGCCGCAACTGAAACTTCTCAACAACGTAAAGCAGATGCACTTAAGCGTCTAAGCGTAGTAGAAAGTTTCCGTGAAGCCAATACCAGAATCGTCAATCGTCCAGAATGGATGGTGATGCAATACATTCCAGTTATTCCACCAGAACTTCGACCACTCGTTCCTTTGGATGGTGGAAGATTCGCATCTTCTGATCTGAACGATTTATATCGTCGTGTTATCATCAGAAACAACCGTCTGAAAAGACTTTTGGAAATCAAGGCGCCTGAAGTTATCCTACGTAACGAAAAGCGTATGTTGCAAGAATCAATTGATTCTTTGTTCGACAACAGCCGTAAATCAAACGCGGTTAAAGCCGAAGGCGGACGTGCACTTAAATCACTCAGTGATGTTTTGAAAGGTAAACAAGGACGTTTCCGTCAAAACCTTTTGGGTAAGCGTGTGGATTACTCTGGTCGTTCGGTTATCGTAGTAGGACCCGAAATGAAAATGCATGAGTGCGGATTACCAAAAGACATGGCTGCTGAACTATTCAAGCCATTTATTATTCGCAAACTCATCGAAAGAGGTATCGTTAAAACCGTAAAGAGTGCCCGTAAACTGGTTGATAAAAAAGAAGCCATCATTTGGGACATTCTTGAAAATATACTTAAAGGACATCCAGTTCTTTTGAACAGAGCCCCAACCCTTCACAGATTGTCAATTCAAGCTTTCCAGCCGAAATTGATCGAAGGAAAGGCTATCCATCTTCACCCATTGGTAACTTCTGCCTTCAACGCGGATTTCGATGGAGATCAGATGGCGGTTCACGTTCCTTTGAGCCATGCTGCAATTTTGGAAGCTCAATTGTTGATGCTTTCTTCTCATAATATCCTTAACCCACAAAATGGTACACCTATCACTCTACCTTCTCAGGACATGGTGTTGGGACTATACTACATTACCAAGGGTAAGAAAACGATGGGAGAGGATGTGGTAAAAGGAGAAGGAAAAGCGTTCTATTCTGCGGATGAAGTGATCATTGCTTATAACGAAAAGCAAGTTGACTTACATGCAAACATCAGAGTGAAAGCCAATTTCCGTAATCCTGATGGAACATTAACCTACAAACTAATTGAAACCACTGTAGGAAGAGTAATCTTCAATCAGTTTGTTCCAAAAGAAGTAGGATTCGTAAACGCACTCCTTACTAAAAAAGCACTTAGAGAAATCATTGGTGACATCATCAAATGGACAAGCGTACCAACAACGGCCAAATTCTTGGATGACATCAAAACACTCGGATACCGTATGGCATTCAGAGGTGGATTGTCGTTCAACATCAACGACCTTATCATTCCTGCGGTTAAAGAAGAATTGGTAATTACAGCTCAGCAGGAAGTGTCGGAAGTTTGGGATAGTTACAACATGGGTTTAATCACAAATAACGAGAGATACAATCAGATCATTGATATTTGGAGTCGTGTGGATACCAAAGTAACAGAAACACTGATTCGCGAATTGGCGATTGATAAACAAGGGTTCAACTCAGTTTACATGATGCTTGATTCGGGAGCTAGGGGTAGTAAACAACAGATTAAACAGCTTGCCGGACTTAGAGGATTGATGGCTAAGCCAAGAAAATCAGGTTCATCTGGAAGTGAGATCATCGAGAATCCGATTCTTGCAAACTTTAAAGATGGACTAAGCGTATTGGAATACTTTATCTCAACGCATGGTGCTCGTAAAGGTCTTGCGGATACGGCACTTAAAACGGCGGATGCGGGTTACCTAACTCGTCGTTTGGTGGACGTTGCTCAAGATGTGGTTATCAATGAAGAAGATTGCGGAACCCTTCGTGGTATTGCTACTTCAGCATTGAAAGACAATGAAGACATCATCGAACCATTGAGTGATCGTATAGAAGGAAGAACTTCACTTTATGATGTTTTACATCCACTTACAGATGAAGTACTTGCTAGCGCAGGAGAAGAAATCAGCATAGACGTAGCTAAGAAAATAGAAGATTCAGGTATTGAAACCGTAGAAATTCGCTCAGTACTTACTTGCGAAAGCAAGCGTGGTGTTTGTGTGAGATGTTATGGTAGAAACCTAGCATCAGGAGCAACCGCACAACGTGGAGATGTTGTAGGTATCATTGCTGCACAATCCATCGGTGAGCCGGGTACACAGCTTACGCTTCGTACCTTCCACGTGGGTGGTGTCGCTGGTTCTGCTTCGGTTGAATCTTCATTGTATGCTAAGTTTGATGGTACACTTCAATTTGATGGGTTACGTACCGTAAATACAGAAAACAACGAAGGCAAGAAAATTTCTGTTGTAATCGGTCGTACCGGTGAAATCAGAAACGTGGATGTAAAATCTGACCGCTTGTTAAATACCATGCACATCCCTTATGGATCTGTTCTGAACGTTAAAGATGGTCAGAAAGTGTCAAAAGGCGACGCGATTTGCACATGGGATCCATTCAACAACGTAATCGTTTCGGAAGTAAATGGTACCATTAAATTCGAATCTGTTATCGAAGGTATTACGTATCGCGATGAAGCAGACGAACAAACAGGTCACCGCGAAAAAGTGGTTATCGAATCAAAAGACAAAACCAAATTGCCTACTATCATTGTAGAAGGTAAAGAGGTTAAAAAATACAACCTTCCAGTTGGTTCACACATTGTAATTGAAGAAGGAGATGATGTGAGAAGCGGACAGGTTATGGTTAAAATCCCAAGAGTTCTTAGCAAATTGAAGGATATCACAGGGGGTCTTCCTCGTGTTACTGAATTGTTTGAGGCAAGAAATCCGAGCAACCCAGCGGTTGTTTGTGAAATCGACGGTGTGGTTTCATTTGGTGCCATCAAGCGTGGTAACCGTGAAATCAGTGTTGAGGCAAAAGATGGTGTGATACGTAAATATCTAGTTCCATTGAGTCGTCAAATCTTGGTTCAGGATGGTGACTTCGTAAAAGCGGGAGCTGCATTGAGTGATGGACAAACTTCACCAGCAGACATCCTCTCAATCAAAGGACCATTTGCAGTTCAAGAGTATGTGGTAAATGAAATTCAGGAAGTATATCGTTTACAAGGGGTTAAAATCAACGACAAACACATCGAGGTTATCGTTCGTCAGATGATGCGTAAAGTAACCATCGAAGATGCAGGAGATACCAAATTCTTAGAAGGAGATGTGGAAGATAAAATGGAATTTAACACCGAAAACGATTACACTTACGATAAGAAAGTGATCACCGATGCAGGCGAAAGCACCAGCTTGAAATCTGGACAAATCGTAACCCTTCGTGATGTTCGTGAAGAAAATTCAATTCTCAGAAGAGCAGACAAGAAATTGGTAGAATACAGAGATGCAAAACCTGCAACTTCATCACCACTCTTGTTGGGTATCACCAAAGCCTCTCTTGGAACGCAAAGCTGGATTTCGGCTGCGTCATTCCAGGAAACCACAAAGGTGTTGAGTTCTGCAGCCATTCTTGGAAAGACCGACGAAATGCTTGGTTTGAAAGAGAACGTTATTACAGGACATCATATCCCTGCGGGTACCGGACTTCGCGAGTTTGAAAACATGATCGTAGGAAGCAAAGAAGAATACGAATTGTTGATGACCACCAAAGAAGCGATGAGCTTCGATGATGAAGAGTAATCCATCTTAATTTCATACAAGGGCAATCTAAGGATTGCCCTTTTTTATTTCAAAACCAACATAACGTTGAAACAAATGGTTTCGCTTGTGATTCCAAGCTTTGTAAGTAAATTGCCGAATAAATAAAAATCATGAAAAATATATCACTTGCTTTAAATGTCGTTTTATTCGTAGCTGTCGGATATTTATATTTCGTTCATTTTTCTAAATCCGACAACAAAACATCCAACAAAAAATCAACCATAAAAGCGTCTAAAACATCAGACTCAGTAAGCGGTGCAACAATAGCATACGTTGATCTTGATTCCCTGAATGAAAAAATCACCTTCATCAAAACAACCAGAAAAGCCCTTGAAGCTGAGCAACAATCCATAGAAGCCGAGTGGGAGAATGCATATCGTAATTTAGAAGCTCAAAAAAACAATTTCCTTAAAAAAGGCAATGCCATTACACAATTCGAAGCAGAGCAATTTCAAGGGAGTCTGATGCAACAACAGCAAGTGGTAGATGAACGCAAGCAAAGCAGAACCCAAAAGTTGAATGAAAAGAGTTACAAATTTTTGGAAGACATCCAAAAGAAACTAAAAGACTATTTAACGGAGTATAATCAAGAATCTAAATTCACGTATATCTTTTCAACTGGAAATGGACTGGATTATATGGTTTACAAAGACAGTTCGCTGAACATTACAGAAGATGTAGTAAAGGGGATGAACGAGATGCTAGAAGCGGAAAAGAAAAAATAAAAACCATTTAATAATTTTTAATAGAAATAATGATGAGCCAGTCAACAGAAAATAATTTTAAACCCACTTTAGGGCTGTTTGATTCAACCATGATTGTTGCTGGTTCCATGATAGGATCAGGTATTTTCATTGTAAGTGCGGACATGCTCAAAGATTTGGGCAGTGCCGGATGGTTGATAGCTGCGTGGGTGATTACAGGGTTTATGACCTTGGTTGCAGCTGTGAGCTACGGAGAATTGAGTGGTATGTTTCCCAAAGCCGGGGGCCAATACGTCTATTTAAAAGAAGCATACAATCCATTGGTTGGATTTTTATATGGATGGAGTTTCTTTTCTGTGATTCAGACGGGTACAATTGCAGCAGTTGCCGTTGGTTTCGCCAAATTTGCAGGATATTTTTTTCCGGCTTTAGCTTGGGAAGATCAAAACACATTTGTTGTGGCTGGGCTCACCATACATTATGCTCAATTGCTGGGAATAGCGCTTATTATCTTACTCACGTACATCAATACACGAGGCGTAAAGACAGGTAAAATCATACAAACCATTTTTACTTCTACAAAATTGATTGCAATGTTCGCATTGATTGTTGCCGGGTTGTTCTTCTTTAATTCTGATATATGGAACGCGAATTGGGAAAACGCCTGGACGATTCAATCGCTTACCAAATCTTCAGAAGGAGCCATAAGTACAACCAATCTATTAACGGGCGCTGCCATGGGTGCTATAGCCAGTGCTATGGTTGGAAGTATTTTTAGTAGCGATGCTTGGAACAATGTAACTTTTATCGCTGGAGAAATACAAAATCCAAAACGCAACATCGGACTCAGTCTTTTTTTAGGAACCCTTATTGTTACGGTTATTTACATTCTGATGAACGTGGTTTACCTCGCAAATGTGAACGTAAACGATCTCGCTTTTGCCAAAGACAATCGAGTGGCATTAAGTGCATCAGACGCCATTTTTGGATCTATAGGAACAGTTTTGATTGCATTGCTTATCATGATATCTACTTTCGGTTGCAACAATGGTCTTATCCTTGCAGGTGCTCGGGTTTATTATACGATGGCTAAAGACCAACTGTTTTTTAAAAATGCAGGAGAACTCAATGCCAATGCCGTTCCAGAATGGGCACTTTGGATTCAATGTGCTATGGCCTCAGCACTTTGCTTGAGTGGTAAATACGGAGATTTGCTCGATATGGTTTCTTTTGTTGTTGTGATTTTTTATGTACTAACGATAGCTGGAATTTTCATCCTCAGAAAAAAGCTGCCCGATGTGGAACGTCCTTACAAAGCTTTCGGTTATCCAGTGCTACCGATCATCTATATCATTATGGGATTGAGTTTCTGCGGGTTATTAATCATCTACAAGCCACAGTTTACTTGGCCTGGTTTAATCATCACGCTCATTGGGATTCCTTTATATTTTATCGCCGTTCGCTCAGGGAAATCAAAATCGAACAACATACAACAATAAATATTCTTTATGTTTTCTCCTATTTTCAATGCCGTTTTTGATCAATGTGTTTCGGACTATCATCTTACAGATCATGTAGATGCACCTCACACCAATACATATCAAGCGGGTTCGTTAGAGTTTCTATTGTATGAAAAAAACTGGATAGATACCGTTCAATGGCATCTGGAAGATATTGTTAGAAATCCGGACATTAATCCGGTTGACGGGCTTGCATTAAAACGCAGAATCGACAAAAGCAACCAGGATAGAACAGATATGGTTGAATACCTTGATGGCTATTTTTTACAAAATTACAGTCATGTCGTTCCCGAAGCAGGAGCCGGGATCAATACGGAAAGTCCTGCATGGGCCATAGATCGTCTGTCTATTCTCGCTCTTAAAATATATCACATGAGAGCCGAAGTGTTGCGTGAGGATGCTGATTCGAATCATCGTGAAGCCTGTCAGACCAAACTGAATGTCCTCTTAGAACAACGCATCGATTTGTCGACTTCAATTGATGCACTTTTGTCTGATATAGAATCCGGCAAAAAATGGATGAAAGTATATAAGCAAATGAAGATGTACAACGATCCATCTTTAAATCCGGTTTTGTATAAATCAAAGGGATAATATTGGATACGGATAGAAATCATATTGTCGTATTTAGGTTTTCAGCATTGGGCGACATAGCCATGACGGTACCTGTGATTAAGCAATGGTTGGATTTATATCCCAAACTAACGGTTACGGTTGTAAGCAATCCATTTGCTCAGCCACTTTTTGATTCAATCGCCAGATGTAATTTTATAGGCGCCGACTTTAAAGGCAAACATGCTGGCTTTTTCGGACTGTTCCGCTTGTATAAGGAAATAAAAGAACAAACGGGAAAAGTACCTATTGCAGATTTACATAACGTGCTTCGAACTACAGTATTGAAATCTTTTTTCCGACTCTCCGGATTTTCAATTGCAACGATTGATAAAGGCAGGAGAGAAAAACGAAATCTCACATCAAGACACAACAAAATAAAATCGCCGTTACCATCTCAGCATGAACGGTATGCCGACGTTTTTCGGAGTCTCGGCTATCCTGGAGAATTGAATCATAATGCACAAACGCTCATTTCGCCAATAACAAATTTTCATTCTGATTTCATACATCGTGGGGATAAAGTGAATATAGGAATTGCTCCTTTTGCAAAGCATCAAGGAAAATGTTATCCTCCCGACAAAATGAAAGAAGTGGTTCAGAAACTATCCCAAGATGGATATCAAATCTTTTTATTTGGGGGTGGTAAAGCCGAGATTAAAATACTCTCATCATGGATTTCTGAAATGGGCGACCATGTAAAATTGGTTGCCGGTAACTTTTCTTTCAAAGAAGAATTAGAAATAATTAGTCAACTCGATGTGATGTGCAGTATGGATTCTGCAAACATGCATTTGGCTTCGCTTTTCTCCATACCTGTCATAAGCATCTGGGGAGCAACACATCCCTTTGCCGGTTTTTTGGGATTTGGTCAGTCGGAGGAGCTAGCCGTTTCGCTGGATTTGCCATGCAGTCCATGTTCGGTTTTTGGAAATAAGCCTTGTTGGAGAGGCGATTTTGCTTGTATGAATCAGATGGCGCCACAAGTGGTTTATTCAGCGATTTGTCAATCTGTTTTGAGGAATAAAAAGTGAAATTGAGTTATGTTGAATATAAAGGTCTTAATTGCAGCCTAAAGTAGATGATATTTATTTCTCTATCTACTGTTTTTTGGGCTTTAGAGCGTCATTTAATTTAAATAAATTTGAAGAAAAATTGAAATGGGAAAATTCTCGATTGTAATTCATGGTGGAGCAGGGACAATTCTTAAATCGGACATGACGCCACAACTCGAAGAGGCTTATGTAAGAGGACTTGATGAAGCAATTTCTGCAGGAAAAAAGATACTGGAAAAAGGAGGACATGCTGTGGATGCAATTCAAGGATCCATAAAAATATTGGAAGATAATTTGTTGTTCAATGCAGGGCGCGGTTCTGTATTTACCAAGAAAGGGGTCCAGGAGATGGATGCGGCTATCATGGACGGACAAACGCTGAAAGCAGGAGCGATCACTGGTGTGAGAAATGTTAGAAATCCAATTCAATTGGCATACGAAGTAATGACGGAGAGCAATCACGTTTTTCTCAGTGGTAAAGGCGCGAATGATTTTGCCATTAAAAGAGGATTGAAGTTGGAACCAGACGATTATTTCTTTTCCCAATTTCGATACGATCAATGGAAAGAAATTCGCGATAGCGATACCTATTCATTGGATCATACCCATCAAGATCTGAATGAATTGATGAAAGACAAAAAGTTTGGAACTGTAGGTGCCGTAGCAGTTGATATGCATGGAAATATCGCAGCTGCGACAAGCACTGGTGGTATGACCAATAAAAAGTATGGAAGAATAGGAGATTCGCCTGTAATTGGTGCTGGCACATACGCAAACAATAAAACCTGTGGCATCAGTTGCACAGGACATGGAGAATTATTCATTCGTTCGGTTGCCGCATATGATGTAAGCGCGCTTATGGAATATAAAGGGTTGAGTTTACAAGAGGCAATGAATGAGGTAGTTCATAAAAAACTGGTTGCAATAAAAGGAGAAGGAGGAATGATTGGAGTGGATGCTCATGGAAATACAGCCATGGTATTTAATACAGCTGGAATGTATCGTGCCATGATGAATCAAGATGGAGACAAAACAATCGGGATATATAAAGAGGATTATCCCATTTAATTAAAATTATGAGTGTAAAAGTTTTTGCCATTATTGTTGCCGGAGGAAGTGGATCTAGGATGAATTCGGAAGAACCCAAGCAATTCATATCATTAATGGGTAAACCAATCATCATTCATACGCTTGATGCGTTTCGTAAAGCCAATCCAGATATTCAATTCATTGTTGTTCTTCCGGACGCCCATATGAATTTTGGAATGGAACTTTTACAATCACATGGGTATGCAACAGGTGTTCAATTCGCAAGAGGAGGAGAATCTCGTTTTCATTCCGTTAAAAATGGACTTGATCTGGTAACTGCAGAATCAATCGTCTTGGTTCATGATGCAGTGAGATGCATGCTTTCTCATGAATTAATTTCACGTTGTATACATAAGGCATCGCAAGAGCATTCAGCCATCCCTGTTATCATGTCTAGAGACAGCATTCGTCAAATAACAGAAGACGGCAGTCGAAATTTAACCCGACAAGAAATTAGAATTGTACAAACGCCGCAGGCATTCCATTCTGTTTTATTGAAGCAATCTTTTCAGCAAGAGTATCAAGAAACATTCACCGACGAAGCAAGTGTAGTTCAACATGCAGGCCATTCAATTCAACTGATAGACGGGGAAGAAGAGAACATCAAAATTACGTTCCCTATGGACTTGATAATTGCAGAACGTTTGCTGTCTCAAAGAGAAATCTAATTCTATTTTTTTAGCCATCGAATAGGGAAGGGTAAATGATTCCATTTTACAAAAGCGTATTTTTCCTCTCGTGGATGAAAGCTTCGATAAAAGAAGGAAACGCCGGCTAAATCAGATCCTTCAAAATCCAGTGTAAGGTTTGATTCTGCAAATTCTGCAATCAGTTGGTTGTATAGAAAATGATTTGCCTTTAATGTTCTGCCTTCCGCAGATATGCAAGATAGTAGGTTGTAGATTCTATTTTCATCCACAAAGAACAACGCCGTTGACAGCAATTGATCATCTTGCTTTACTTCTCGTATAAGCAATCGGTTCTGTTTTTGAAAGCGCTCGCAAAGGATTTGGAAACGCATAAATGCATTGTTTGAAATCCCTTTCAATTTATCTCCATTGATCATTCGAATGGTTTCAATTGTTTTTTTTATGTCTGTGCCATTGCAATAGGAGAGAGAATGGTTTTTGGAAGTATGAAGAAGCTGTCGGAGCGAGGGGGTGAATTTTTGTTGAATTACTTCATAAGGGTCATTTAGCGGAAGGATGTAATTTGTTCTGTATACCAGATTATGTGCTGATTTTTCGTGCTTGTAATTGAAAGTAAATTCAGCAAAACTAAATGCAGATTTTGCAAGAGAAATGAAAGCATCAACTGTCGATGCATGTATGACGTGTTTAGAAAAAATGCCACCTTGCTGCGAGAACTCCGGTTGAACCAAATATCGTATTCCCCATTTCCGTCGCCAGGTTAATGGCATAAGATATTCATAATCCTCTGATACTATGGCATCCCATTGTGGCGATACAGCATCCAGAAAATCAGCTTCAGCATATAATAGTTTATTGCTGCATTCTTTCAAACAAAAATCCCATCGATTCTTATCGATGTCTTTGTGTTTTATATACTGAAGTTTCAATTCCGTTACAGCCATTTTGAAATGATTTTATCCCAGTTGTACTGTCGAATTTGTATGGAGAACGACATGGTTTTCCAGAATTTTTTTTCAGGAATGGTAGATTGAATATATTCTTTAAATGGCTTACTGTAAAGCAAGGGAAAATAGAAGACCAAGGTTTCATTCAGTAAGCGAAGTTCTAAGCCAGCGTTGTATAAAAATTGTTCCGATTTCAATTTGTTTTTAACCAACATCCCATTTGTTCCAAGATCTGCAAACAAACGCAGTGGAATTTTTACAGGGAGTAATTTTAAAACATTTATTTTATCTGGTATGGTAGTGCTCAAATTAACAGCAAAAAGCCAGTTGTCGTCTCGTCCTACTTTACTGCTTAACAAATCTGTCCTTACTTTAAAATATCCATCTCTTTCCATGATTTGTCTGCTGTAAAAATCATCGAAATTATTTCTGCCTACAAAATAATCCTGATATGCATAATCCTCGTAACCATTTGGGCCGGTCATATTAAAATGGAATCGCTCTGTTTCAAAACGCGTTGAGTTGGTTTTGTTTTTTAAATAAAAAAACTTTCCTGCAAACGATCTAACATCTAGTCCGCCACCATCTGTATAATTGAAATGATATTTTGCGGTTACTTGCAATCGAGCAAAAAGTTTGCTGTGCTCTGCTTCAACCCTAATGCTATGCGGATATAGTTTTCGATGGTTTTCGTAATGGTAGGTGAGGGTATTCAGATATCTGTTTTCATACAGGTTTCGGATGTTTGTAACCGCCCCATTGGTATCTGTTTCAAACCTGAAATTTGATTCCCGAATTTGAAAATACTTCCATTCCAAAAATCTATACGTCGTACTCAATGGA
>JBDLUO010000080.1:0-4189 GCA_039805285.1 Bacteroidota bacterium | reverse complement strand
TTTTATCTGTTTGAACATCAATTGGATTGATGACACGGAAGAAAGGATTCTGATTTTTAGAAGCAAGGGTAGTGTCGTTTAGTTTGGTTGTATCTCCAGCACTGATTCCATTTAGATAGTTCTTTAGGTTATCGTCTGCGATTTTCAGTGAGCTAGCAAGTTCATCAATTTGATATACTTCCCAGAACTGAAGATTTGCAGATGATTGTAAGAATTTACGAACGCGCTCTGGATCATTAACCCCAGCTAATTCAACGTTGATTACTCCTTTGTTTTCATCTAAATTGATGTTCGGTTGCGCAACACCAAATTTATCGATACGCTTAACCAAAATTTTATAGGTTTGGTTGATAGCGCCTTTGGCAATGGTTTGGATTTTTGCAATAACAGCATTGTCGTTATCGCTGATTTTCACTTCCTTACCAGGGCCAGCAAATACTGCAGACAATTTTCCTTGTCCGTTTGCTTTGATGTATGCTTCACTGAAAAGGCTGATATAGTCAGACTCACTGTTTACTTTTTGTGCAGTAGCCGTTTTGAGTGCATTGTTCAATGCAGGGTCTTTAGGGTTATTGCTCAAAGAGCGAATCATACCCTCCAGACTAACATCCATCGTAACACTCATACCACCCTGAAGATCCAAGCCCAGATTAAGCTCGTTTTCTTTACACTTTTGGTAGGTTGTTCCCAGATAAATCTCTTTATCCTTTGTGCTATCAAGGATACGCTGGGTTTTAATTTTGATCATGGCCTGAACATCATCGGCAGACATACCTGCAGACTGCTTTTTGACGATTTTTTCTGCCTGAGCCTTCACATCTTTTTCATAGCTGCGTACAGCCCATGTGTAGGATAGTTCCCATAGGGAAATGACAATCAAGGCAATGGTGAAAAACCAGACTAACCCTTTCAGTTTCATGTTGCTTTGTTTTTAACGGCTTTTAGATTGTTGTTCAGTTGGGCTTTTTTAGGTCTAATCCTTTCCGAACTTCAATCGCATCCATTCGAGTGAACCGACAATACGTCGTAAATTATGATTTAAGTGTGCAAAGATAGGGGAAAAACCCTTTTTTCAAAGTCTCGGGACAATATGAATTATTCGCTTTTTAAATTTCCAATTATATGAGGCTGAATTACTTGACTTTCTGCCTTGAGATTTTGAATGAAATTATCGATAGATTTGTCGTTTAATCAGATATTATGGTATTATCATCATTGCTTGAAAGGTTTTCGGAACCAGAAACTTTAAAGATGGCGAAATTGGGCAGAGAACTGAGGGAGAAAGGTCTTGATATTGTGGATTTGAGTCTCGGAGAACCCGATTTTGATACCCCAGACCACATCAAAAGTGCAGCAAAACAGGCCATAGACAACAATTATAGTCATTATACTCCCGTGCCAGGATATTTGGATGTTCGTGCAGCGGTTTGTGAAAAATTGAAACGGGATAATGGATTAAATTATAAACCAGAGCAGATTGTAGTTTCAACAGGAGCCAAGCAATCGATAGCCAATCTTGTTTTGGCAGTTGTGGATCATGGCGACGAAGTAATCATACCTACACCATATTGGGTAACTTATGGAGCTTTGGTAAAATTGGCTGGGGGCGTCCCTGTTTTGGTAAAAACAAAAATGGAAAATGGCTTCAAAATAACACCCGCAGAGTTGGAAGCACACATAAACGCAAAAACAAAAATGTTTATGTTTTCGTCTCCCTGCAATCCAAGTGGTGCGGTTTACAATTTACACGAGCTTGAAGCTTTGAGTGAAGTTTTGTCGAAGCATCCTCAAATTTGTATCATGAGTGATGAAATCTATGAGTTTATCAACTATGTTGGTAAGCACGAAAGCATTGCTCAGTTCGATTCAGTAAAAGAACAAACGGTTGTGGTTAATGGATTAAGTAAAGGATATGCCATGACGGGTTGGAGGGTAGGATACATTGCAGCCCCAGCTCCGATTGCCAAAGCTTGCGAAAAATTACAAGGTCAATTCACCAGTGCCACCAATTCAATTGCGCAAAGAGCAACTATCGCAGCATTATTGGGCGATACAACACCTTCAATTGAAATGAAAAACGCTTTCGCAGCACGAAAGAAAGTGGTCATGGAAAAAATGAAAGAAATACCCGATATTGAATGTTTCGAACCTCATGGTGCATTCTATGTTTTCCCAGTCTTAAAAAAATATTTTGGTAAGAAAACACCATCCGGAGAAGTGATACATAATGCAGATGAGCTTTGCATGTATTTGCTCAACGAAGGACATGTATCAACCGTAACCGGTTCAGCATTCGGTGAGCCAGATTGCATTAGAATCTCTTTTGCCAATAAAATAGAAAACATAGAAAAAGGCTTGCAACGCTTGAAAACAGCGCTTTCATTGCTCAGCTAGTTGGAATCTGACAGCGCAATGAACGTTTCATGTAGTTGAAGAACTTGAGGTAGAATCATCTCCTTTTCGTTGTTTGCAATAACGAAATCGCAAAGGGCCATTTTTTCTTCATCTGGCATCTGCAGCTCAATTTTTTTCATCACTTCTTCTTCCGAAATTCGGTCTCTCATTGCGGTTCGTTTGATGCGCAAATGTGTGGGAGAGGTTACGCCTATTATCTTATCAAGATGTTTGTGAGAACCGCTTTCGAAGAGAAGCGCCGCTTCTTTAATGACGTAAGGCGAATTTTGTTTTTCCATCCATGCAGCAGCATCAGCTATGGCAGCTGGATGTACGATTTGATTCAACAACGATAGCTTTTCTACATCATTAAATACAATGGATGAAATATACGAGCGATTGTATTTTCCATCCAAAAAGCTTTGTTCTCCGAAAGTGCGGATGATGGCATTACGAACCATCTCATCTTCTTCGATGATGCTTTTCGCTCGCAAATCTGCATAGTAAACAGGTGTACCAAGTTGTTCAAAAATCTTGGCAATCGTAGTTTTTCCACTACCAATTCCACCTGTCAATCCTATTTTTAGCAAGTGTGATTGTTTTCAAATGAATGTAAGGGGTAGTTATTTCTTTACCTCTGTAGCCACTTTGTTTAAGTTGCTTGTCCATTCCATGCTAAGCGCACTTTTTTCGATTTTTATGTAAGAACCCGGACTCACCTCTAAGCTAAGGGTTTCATCTTCATTCACTTTGTTGATAACACCATGTATACCAGCAATAGTAACCACTTTGTCTCCTTTTTGCAGGTCGCTGATGAATTTTTTCTGAAGTTTTGCTTTTTTAGCCTGTGGTCTGATCATGAACAGCCAGAAAACAAGAATCATGGCGCCCATGATAACCAAATTAGACATTCCGCCACCAGCTGGTGCTTGTAATAAAATAGATAAAAGTTGCATTTTATTTGTGTTTGATTTTTATAAATTAATTGTTATTCAGATTTTCCTTCTACGGTTCCTTTGAGCAGAAGGGTAGGGAATTCGGGATTTGCATTGGAAACAACAGTCACGGTTTTATGTGCTTGTCCTGGTTTTCTGTCGCTGTTGAATTTTACTTTAATGAATCCGATTTCTCCGGGTTTAATTGGCTCTTGTGGTTTTTCAGGTACCGTGCATCCACAGCTTGCCATTACATCCGTTACTTCGAGTGGCTTGTCGCCTGTATTTTTAAACCGATAACTAAATGAAACTACATCTCCTTCTTTGATGGTTCCAAAATCAAAAACGGAGTCTATAAGTTGAACCGTAGTTGGGTCGAGTAGAGATTTTTTTGTTTCTTTTTGCGGTGGTTGAACTTGTTTATCGGACTTGCGAATGTCGCAGCCAATCAAAACGAATGCAGCGAAAATGGATATCAAATAAAGGAATGAAGGAAATCTGTTTTTCATTTATGGTTTATTATTTGAATGGTTTTTTATAAATTTTTTCAGCAGTCATGAGTTCCTTGTGTATGTTGTCGAGCAATCCGTTTACAAACTGTCCACTCTGAGGTGTGCTATATGCTTTAGCTAAATCTATATATTCGTTGATGGTCACTTTTGTTGGGATGGTTTCGAAAAATAAAAACTCACAAATCCCCATTTGCAACATGATCAAGTCTAGAGAGGCAATTCGATCCGCATCCCAGTTGTTGAGTTTGGGTTTGATCAGTTCCATGGTCAACTCGTTTTTCTCTATTACAGTACGAACCAAATCCAAAGCGAAGTTCCATTTTTCATCACTCAAAATTTTGTCGAATC
>JBDLUO010000079.1:0-11575 GCA_039805285.1 Bacteroidota bacterium | reverse complement strand
TGTAATCACATGTGATTTCAAAGAAGGTTGGACCGTTGGACAAGACAAGCCCGAAGTAGACGCTCGCTTTTATACCAAATACGACATGGAAAAAAGGATGTTGTCTTATCTACCCAATTGCGAATTGGTAGACGTGGGCAATTGGGATTGCCTCAATCCGGATTTCAATTATTTAGGAAGGTATCAATACACATTTGCCACCTTTACCTTCAGAAAAAAATAAGCAACCTCATTCAAAGAATGAATTAAACCTCAATTCAATTGAATACATTTCTGATCACCGGTTTTAGTGGATTCGTTTCGAAGCATTTTCTGGATTATCTGGAAAGTCACCATCCTGGTGCGGTTGTGTATGGACTGGACATTCAGAAGCCGGATTTCAATTATGCCGATTTCCAACAAATAGAATGTCATTTTCGATTGATCAATCTCTTAGATGCAGAAGCCGTAAATCAAATTCTTGTTGAATGTCGACCCGATTACATTCTTCATTTGGCATCATATAGCAGTGTTGCTTTTTCTTGGGAACAACCCGTTACTGCTTTCGTGAACAATTTGAATATCTTTCTCAATCTGGTAGATCAGATTCGATTGTTGAAACTCAAGTGTAAAGTATTATCTGTGGGCTCTTCCGAAGAATATGGAAAAGTAGATCCTAAACAACTTCCATTACGGGAAGATGGTAGGGTGAATCCCATTAGTCCTTATGCGGTAGCCAGGGTTTCTCAGGAACAACTTTCTGCCGTTTACAGTGCTGGTTACGGACTTGATATAGTCATGACCCGGTCATTCAACCATATTGGTCCCGGCCAATTAGATAAATTTGTCATTCCTTCTTTTGTCAAGAAGATACTCGAAGCCACATCATCAGGAGAAAAACACATCGACGTTGGAAATGTGACGCTGGTTCGTGATTTTGTTGATGTTAGGGATGTGGTGTCTGCCTACTACCAACTATTGATGCATGGTAGAAAAGGGGAGATTTATAATATCTGCTCCGGAAATGGAATCACACTAAATGACATGCTCCTGCTCATTATGAAACAAATTGGTTGTGAGCTGGAAATCAGAACCATCGACTCTCTGGTAAGACCAAACGACAATGAAGTCATTATTGGCTCTTATGATAAAATACACCAAGAACTAAATTGGAAACCTAGCTTCACCATTGAGGATAGCCTACGAGATATTATTCAGTTCTGGAAAACCAAATTGGCAACTTCATGAAAAAAGCAATCATTTTTGGAGCCAACGGACAAGATGGATTTTACTTGATTCAATTACTGAAAAACAAAGGCATTGAGGTAATCGGGGTGAGCCGCTCAGGGGATTTCCTCAAAACAGATATCGGTTCATTGGAAGAGGTGTCAACGTTGATACAAAAAGAACAACCCGATTTTATATTTCATTTAGCGGCGAATTCAACCACTAGGCACGATGCCATGTTCGAAAATCACCGAACCATTTCTACTGGAACATTTAATGTTTTGGAAGCCGTAAGGCTGCACGCTCCGAATGCAAAAGTGTTCATATCTGGATCCGGATTGCAGTTTCAGAACTTGGATTTACCCATAAAAGAAACAGATCCATTTGAGGCAAGAGACGCCTATTCTGTGAGTAGAATTCATTCCGTTTATGCGGCAAGATATTTTAGAACCTTAGGCGTCAAAGCCTATGTCGGTTATTTTTTCAATCACGACAGCCCGAGAAGATCGGAGAGACATATGGCTCAAAAAATTGCGGCCTATGCTTCAAGATTATCTCAAGGAATTGTAGAAGAAAAACTTTCTATCGGAGATATGTCTGTGGTGAAAGAATGGACTTTCGCAGGGGATGTCGTACATGGCATTTGGTTGCTCATCAATCAAGATGATATTTTTGAAGCCAACATCAGTTCTGGAGAAGGTCATTCCATTTTGGATTGGACTGCACTCTGTTTCTCGCTCGTAGGAGCTGATTACCGAGATCATGTAATCGAAGCAACGGGATTTAAAGCAGAATACAAACAATTGGTTTCCGATAATTCTATCATTCGTTCTCTCGGATTTCAAACCGAAATTGATCTGACACAATTGGCTAAAATGATGATTCATGGAAGCTGATCGTAAAAAAATATTGTTGGTTCATCTCTACGCCAATGGTGATTGTTTGTATGCCACTGCGGTTGCGAGACAAATAAAAAAAGATTTTCCTGGTGCACATCTTACCTGGGCCATACTTCCTGCATTTCAATCCATTTTAAAAGGTAATCCTTATGTAGATGAGATTTTACCCGTGGAACATGTTCCCAAAAATGATACGTTTGCCTTTAAGCATTACCGAAAAAGGGTTATTCAACAAAAGAAAGATGGGGTATGGGATGAGCTCTTCATTACAGCAAACATCGACGATAACCAGGCACTCTATGATGGTACTGTAAGAGGTATGATACTTAGGGCCTATCCCAATAAAATTACGGTGCCACTTCAACCTGTTTTGGTTTTGTCTGATGATGAGCAAAAAAGGGTGGATGATTTCGCGATTCAAAATAATTTGTCAGCGTTTAAACATGTTATTCTTTGGGAGTATGCGCCACAAAGTGGTCAATCTACTTTACAAATGGACTGGGTTAAAAGAATGGCAGAAAAGATAACCACGGAGATTCCTTCTTCTTGTGTCATTCTTTCATCCGCACATGCCTTCACATCTACCAAAAATATAATTGATGCCAGTCCGTTAAAAGTAAGAGAGAATGCAGCATTGTCACACTGTTGCACGCTGCTTATTGGTTGCAGTAGCGGCATTACCTGGCTCTGTACCAGCAGTGCTGGAAAAATGCTTCCTATGATTCAGCTCCTGGATCCCAATGCAGTTTTCCTCAATGCACCTTCAAATGATTTCAAAAGATTTGACATACCTCATGAAGGTTTGATTGAAATGACCTCATGGAATGAAGCTTCTTTGTTGGATTGTGTCCAATTAATGGTTGCGGGGGAAAAGGGGAAGGCCTTTCAGTTGTACAATCAAAGTATACCTGTTTCATTTAAAACCACCCGAAAAATCCTGTACGATCGAATTTGTTTTCTTCAGTTTCATGCTTTTTTTAAGCACATTTCCATCATGAGGGAAGTATATGGTAATGATCCTAAATTGTACCTCGCTGTATTACGCGCATTGATTTCGGCCCCATTTAAAATAATTGCAAATCAATTGCGCAAAAAAAAGACCGCTACGAAGCGGTCTGTCTGAATCTTATTTTTTTGACTGGAATTTCAATTCTTCTTCCATCATTTCTGTAACCATCATTTGCAGGTCGTACTTCGGTTTCCAACCTAAAACAGTGTTTGCTTTCGTTGCATCTCCAATCAAGAGGTCAACTTCGGCCGGACGGAAATATCTTGGGTGAATGCCTACTACTTGTTTACCAATTGGAAGTTGATAATCCGGATTGCTACATGCTGCAACGAATGCTTTTTCATCGATGCCTTCACCTTCGAAACGGAGGGTGATTCCAACATGATTGAACGACATGATGATAAAGTCGCGAACAGAGGTAGTAACGTTCGTTGCAAGTACAAAATCATCTGGCGTATCTTGTTGTAGCATAAGCCACATACCTTCAACATAATCTTTCGCATGTCCCCAATCGCGCTTTGCATCTAGATTTCCGAGCAATAAAATATCATCTAGTCCCATCGCTATTCTGGAAACACCGATTGTGATTTTACGTGTCACAAAGCTTTCGCCACGCAATGGACTTTCGTGGTTAAACAGGATTCCGTTTACAGCAAAAAGATCGTATGCCTCGCGGTAATTTACCGTGATCCAATAGCCGTATAATTTGGCAACACCATATGGAGAACGAGGATAGAACGGTGTTGTTTCTTTTTGTGGGATTTCTTGTACTTTACCGTAAAGTTCAGAAGTTGAAGCTTGGTAGAATTTGGTTTTCTTTTCTAATCCAAGAATTCTGATGGCTTCGAGTATTCTTAAAACACCCATTGCATCTGAGTTCGCTGTATACTCAGGCGTTTCGAAACTAACCTGAACATGACTTTGAGCCGCGAGATTGTAGATCTCGTCGGGTTGAGTCTGCTGTATGATTCGAATCAGATTGCTGGAATCGGTAAGGTCTCCATAATGCAAATGGAAGCGGTCGGCTATCGATTTGTCGAATAGGAGATGGTCGATTCTATCGGTATTCATCAACGAACTTCGGCGCTTAATGCCGTGAACATTGTATCCTTTCGATAAAAGGAGCTCCGCTAGATAGGAACCGTCTTGTCCGGTAATACCGGTGATTAGGGCTGTCTTCATTTTTTCTTTTAAAAAGTAGGCAAAAATAACATTTAAACTTTAAGTTTGGAAGATATTAGTGAATATTTCAGCGGGTGAGGCGGATTGCTGAGTACCCACAAACCAAACATGAAGCTTTCTATCATCATAGTTGAGTATAAAACACCGCAATTGCTGCTCAATTGTCTGGAATCTGTATTTCGTTTTCCTACGATGGATACGGAGGTGATTGTAGTGGATAATCATTCCCAAGACGACATAGAAGAAAGGCTAAAAGACAAGTATCCTCAAGTTCGATTCATCCAAATGGGATATAATGCAGGCTTTGCTCGGGCGAATAATGCAGGAATTAAAATGGCAAAAGGAGAGGCTGTATTGCTGCTCAATTCAGATACGATTGTAATTGATGATGCTGTAAACAGATGCGTAGACTCACTTTTACAGTCAGATCATGTCGCATGTGGAGTTCAACTGCTGAATGAAGATGATTCGCCTCAAATCTCGGGGAATTTTGCGATGAAGGGCGGATTGAATTATTTGCTGCCCTTGCCCTATTTAGGGGTTGTTCTAAGAAAGATTGCCTTTAAAATAAAAATGAAAAAGCCGAGCATCCAGGAAATAAAAGGAATAATGGATGTGGATTGGGTAAATGGGGCTTTTCTTATGGTAAAAAACGAAGCCATTAATAAAGCGGGGTTATTGGATGAAGATTTCTTTCTTTATTCGGAAGAGGCGGAGTGGTGTAGTCGGTTAAAAAAAATAGGATCGATCTGTATTTACGGAGATTTGCATGTGTATCATTTACAGGGTGTTTCGGCTAATGAGGCCTTCGCATCAGAAGGGAAAGGTTATTTCAATTTGTTTGATAAAAAAGGATTTCAAATCATGCTCAGCATGTTCGTAAGGATTAGAAAACAATTCGGATTGTTTTGGTTTTCAATGATGTTACTGATGCATTTTTTGGCAATTCCTGTTTTTTTGATTGGATTGTTTTTAGATGGATTGTTTAAAACCGGGACTAAATCGTATTCATTTAATCAATGGAGAGGGTATACCCTTAATTGTTTGAAAATGCTAACATTTACTGGGAGAATCATCGCAAATAGACCTTATTTCTACAAGGTTTTATGATTTGTTTTCTTTGGTGATGGCATGAAACGCCTTTTCGGCAATGTTATTCCAATAGAAATAGGAGAAGAATTTTTCGGTAATGTGCAGTTCTTTTTGAAATCCAGACTTGATGGCGTCGGCAAAAGCCATCCAATTTTTATCTTCCACCATTTTCATTTTTCCTTCTGTAATTTCTAAGGGTACCCCAGTGGCACCTTTGTATGTGCTGATGCTGGACAAATCGTTACCTAACGCTTCAACCAGTTTTGTCTTAATTCCGCCCCCTTCAATCACGGGATTGATGAAAATGTCCGTGCCCTTAAAATACAATGAAATATCATCTACAAATCCAGCATATAAGATGTGGTTTTGTTTTTCTTTTGTAAGGTTTCCGAATCGTTCGGGTAGGTTTTTTCCGCAGACAATGATCTTGTATGGTGTTTCCATTGTTTCAATCAACAATGGATTGATCTCATTTATGATCATATCAAGCGCATCTTCGTTGGGTTTGTAGTCTAAAGCGCCATTAAAAAACAACAGCACCGTTTCTTGAGGCAATTGATAGGTATGAAGTAGAGACTCTTTTGCTTTTTGTTTTTCTTCTGATGTTGGCGGCTTGGATAAGTCGAATCCGTAAGTAATGGTAAAGCATCTGGAGGGATCAAGATTAAAATGCTTGAGCGCATATTGATGATCGTCTTCTGTTATGAAAAAACTGAGATTGGCCATTCTATGCGTAAATCTTTCATAGAGCCAAAGCAAGCGCCACCAGGGCTTTCCCATGCTTTTAAAACGCAACGCTTCTATGTTTTGAGAACGTATGATAAGCTTAACGCCCAATAACCATTTTGCTAAAACTCCGACCCAACCAAAATAAGGATGCTCCATCGCAAGATGGGTTGACTTCCTTTCGCGCATAATTTTTCGAATCTTAAAAAACAAAAAAGGATTCGCATATCTCAAAACCGAGTTCCCAATTATTGGAAGAAATTCGGGTTTAAATGCAGTAGGAGGCTCGGCATTGTTTTTTGTACTAACGATAGTAATGGGTACAAAGTCGTTCAAGCTGTCATAAAAATGATAAATGCATTTCTGTCCTCCAATTTTCGCTGGAAGAAAAGGGTAAGGGGCCAGATGCGTGATATGTAAATTCTTTTTTATGATGTTGCAGTTTGTTTATCTGTTGGTCCGGCATTGATCGTCCTTAGGGAAAGGACGATTGCAACCAGAGATAAAATGGAAATAAGCCATCCAAAAGTGGTTGAAAGTTTGTTGCCCAAACTTACAGATTGAGGTTCGAATTTGAATTCAATTTTGTGTGTTCCGGCAGGTATAATCATGCTTCGAAGTACATAGTTTGCTTTAGCAATTTCTGTTTTCTTGCCATCCACATATGCGTTCCAGTCTTTATAATAAATTTCACTGAATACCGCCAAATGTGCGGCTTTGGTGTTAGATGAATACGTAATGGCATCATTATCGAAACTGGTTTGCTTGATGGTTTCGCTGCTGTCGGCGCTTTGGAAGTTGCCTATACTGTTCTGAAATTGTTTGTCTATCACTGCAGTGTCCGATGGATTGAAGTTGTTGATGGCTTTCATCTCTTCAACAGGTCCGTTTACATATTGAACCCCTTTTACAAACCAAACATTTCCCAATGCCCCCGGATTTTGACTTGCTACAGTTTTATCTCCCTGCTGTTGAATCACATATTTTGTATTTAGCATGTTGATTACAGCCAAGTTCGGTTGTCCGTTAAACTGATACGCCATCAAATCATCGTAGATCCCAAGTTTAGCTGGATGGTATCCACCAATGGATTTGTGGTGATAAGAAGTTTTTGCTTCTTCTAAACCGCGGGTGTTCATCACCCTAAAATTGGGATCTGAATCTTGTAAAATTTGATTGTCGGCTTCGGTTAAAGGGAATTCATTGCTTTCGTATTCTTCTTTGTTGGCATAGCTTTTTTCGTTGAGGTAGTTCATGCCAAATTGCAAAAGATCAATCGCAGTGAGTAACGACATGGCAATGATCATGATGGCCCAATTGACTTTCTTTTGAATGAAGAGTGCAATTACAGCAGCGGCAAGGATTACGAATATCAGCGATCTTAAAATATCGTCGATTAAAAATTGAGCCCTGTCTTTACGTATCGCGCTTACCATTTCTCTAGAAACTTTTATGGCATCGATACCCGGATTCTGACTCAGGTTCATCATCATTTCCTCCATTATTTTATTGTCGGTTTCCGGAGATAAGTTTTCCTCTTGATTGATTTGTTGTAAAGCGAATTGAAAGTTGCTTTTATTGTCTTGATATGCCTTAGTGATTGCTTGTGTACGTTGTTTGTTTTCTCGATCGAAATCGCTTGAATTGTAGAACATGTAAACAGCGCCAAAAACTACAGCAGTAGATAACACTGCCATTCTGAATTTTTTCCATTGATTTTCCTTTTCCCCATCCATGATTGAATTGAGGGTAAGAACGGCCATTAACGGAAAGAGAAGTTGAGGGATAATCAATGCCATAGTTGGGACCCTGAACTTATTGTAAAGTGGAAAATGATCGAACAAGAAATAGTTGAAGGAAGGAAAGTGATAGCCCCATGCCATCATAATTCCAAAAAGGGATGCAAGAATGATCCACCATTTTTGTTTGTGATCCAGAATGAAAATTCCGAGTACAAATAAAAAGCAAATGATTGCACCTAGATAAACGGGGCCATTGGTGAAGGGCTGCTCACCCCAATAAACACGTTGACTTGCAGAAAAGGCGTAATTGGCGGCTTGATCTTCGGGGACATTCAGTGATTCGGAGAAGAAAGCGGCCGTGTTTGATTTCTCATTCAATTTTGGGAAAAGGTGGGTTTCTCCATCACGGTCTGCATAATGTAATCCATAACCCATAACCCCAGGAAACATCAAACTCCAGCTTTCTGCAATGCCATAGCTCCATTGAAAAGCGTATTCTTTTGAAAGTCCTTCTGTTTTTCCGTTTTTGATTTGGTCACTCTTCGAGGCGCGATCTTCCATTACCAATTGTCCACCTCGTTTAGATTCTTTAGAATAATCATAGGTGGTCATCAGCACCAAAGCATTCGCTGCAACACCGATGATACCCGCAACCAAAATCATACCCAAGCTTTTAACAATATGAGCCGATTGTTTTTCTTTGATGGAATGTATGATATAGGAAATCGACATCAACAGAAGTATGATGAAAAGGTAATAACTGATTTGTTGGTGCCCCTGGCCAACTTGTAATGCCGTAAATAAAGCAGTAAGAGAAAATCCAAGCAGGTATTTTTTTCTGAAAATCAATACAACCGCTCCCATTACTGCCGGTGCGTAGGCAAGTGCCAGCATTTTTGTAACGTGTCCAGCAGAGATGATGATTGGCGAATAGCTGGAAAATGCAAAAGCAATAGCGCCCAATATGGAAACGTAAGGTCGAATACCTAGGCAAATGCAAAGAAAATAGAAACAGATACAAGCCAGATAAAAAAAGCTCATCGGCTGGGGCAGTCCCATTTGTATTATTGTGTCTATTACGCCAAGGGGTGTCCAAGTACCTTCCAAAGCAATCTGATAAGCAGGCATTCCGCTGAACATGTTTGTTGCCCAAAGTGGGAAATGACCATTTTTTTCTTTGTATTCAAACGATTGATGACTCATTGCATTCCAACTGCTGATATCACTTTGTTTGAGTACAACGCCAGATTCCAATGACGGTTTGCAAAATATAACCGTTATAAGTAAAAAAATGGCTACGGCAACCAAGTGGGGTAAAATCGATTTGAAATTGATTTTATTCATGTTCAATAAATTAGATTGGCAAAATAAGACTATTTTATTGTAATTTGGTGACCCGAAAGGCAGCATGTTACTTGCTGTTTTTTCATATCAACTCAACACAATTACCCGCCAAGCTGCCAAAACATCTTTTTGACAGGGGTAATTCTCCAATCTACATGATTTTTGTTCGGTTCTCTACGTCATTAGGGATTCACTTTTTTACAAATGAACTCAAAAATGACACGGAACTGATTGAAAGTTGCGCACTGATTAATTTAAATAATTATGTATTATTTTATTTTGTTGATTGCAGCAATTATTCCGAATTGGCGATGTTTTATCCATACTTAAAATATTGCTTCATTCCCAAACTCAACAACATAAAATAGTATTTATTAATTAACACTCTAAAGAGTTGGAATGATTAAGACCCTAATAATTGAAGACGAGATTAAAATAGCCAGGCTGTTAAAAAAAATGATTTCGGAGCATTGTCCTCAATTGCTACTTTGTGGCATTGCAAAAGAGAAAGATGCGGCTGTAAAAATGATTCGAGAGCACAATCCCGATCTTGTTTTTATGAATACCACAATTACAAAAGCTACTGCTTTTGATATTCTGGATAAGCTTGGAAGCTTCAGTTTCGAAGTGATTTTTATTACCAGTATTGAGAAATATTCTTACAAAGCCATAAAATACAGGGCACTAGATTACATTTTAACTCCTTTTTCTGTACAGGATATCGTAAATGCGTCGCAGAAAGCCATAGAAAGGATTGCTGAAAAGCAAGTGGGGCATCAATTGAATGAGCTACTCGGGAACTTAAAGACAAATGGTATCAATAGCAACCACAAAATAGCTATCCCAACCGTAGAGGGATTTGTTTTTATTTTAATGCAAGATATCGTTCGATGTGAAGCCAATGGAGCATATACTTGTATCCATACCACAAAAAAAGAAAAAATAATTGCTTCGAGAAACATTAAAGAGTACGAATTTACCTTGCCCAAAAATCAGTTTTTCAGGATTCATAACTCTCATTTGGTTAATATCAATCGAATGCTCAAGTACAACAAAGGCAGAGGCGGAACGGTAGTGATGGAAGATGGTACCGAAATTGAGGTTGCCATTCGAAGAAGAGGGGAGTTTCTTAGTTTTTTTCAATAGGCTCTTGAACGACTTTCACTGCATTTTTCATTTTTCTTTTTGGTGAAAAGAACTTTTTCTTTAATTTCGCAACTCACACGGTGGTTGTAGCTCAGCTGGTTAGAGTATCAGATTGTGATTCTGAGGGTCGTGGGTTCGAGCCCCATCATCCACCCAAAGCTTTCATTTTTGAAAGCTTTTTTTTATGCTTTAATTTTTCCTTTCTCTTTCATCTTTTTTTTCGGTGTTTAACAAAACATTATTCCTAATCCCACGTTTAAACACAAAAGAGTCGTTTTATATTTTGTTATATTGCGTCATGTACCAAAAAATTCGTGTTTTTATGAGTAAACATTTTTTTTCAATAGTCATTGGGTTAACAATAACAGGGTTATTTTTTGGATATCAATCTCAAGGTCGTTCAGACTTTGAGGACGGTCCAAAAGCAAGGCATGCAAAAATTCTAAAAAATGTAGGTATCCTTTTAGAGGAAGGTCACTATAGTCCAAAGAAGCTAGATGATGTTTTCAGTAAGCAGGTTTTAAAAGCTTATCTAGAGGAGTTGGATGATGAAAAAAATACTTTTTTACAATCTGATATTGAAGCGCTAAGAAAATTTGAAAAAGGCATTGATGATGAAATTAAAGGAAAACCGCTTGAATCTTTTTATGTTATTCAAGAGATCTATTTAAAAAGAATCGCTGAGGTCGCTAAACTCTATAAGACAGTTTTGTCTAAACCGATGGATTTCAATATAGACGAGAAGTTTCAGCCTGATCCAGAAAAAAGAAGCTTTCCGAAAAACAGTTCGGAGAGAGAAGAACTATGGAGGAAGCGAATGAAATTTGCTGTTCTAACAAAATGGTCAGACTTAAAAGACGAGCAAGAAAGAAGAAAAAATGATTCTGGATTTGTTTTTAAAGCGGATTCTACATTACAAAGGGAAGCGCGTGAACAAATTGCCAAGCAAATGGATCGTTATTTTACAACCAAGAAAACACGCGAAACACAAGATGAGTTATTTGGTCAATTCATCAATACCATCACTACATCGATGGATCCCCATTCCAATTATTTCCCACCTGTGGATGTTAGGGGTTTCAATGAAGCCATGAGGGGTAGTTTCTTTGGAATTGGCGCTCAACTAAAAGAAGATGATGGCAGAATCAGAATCTCAAGTTTAGTTAGCGGAGGTCCGGCCTGGAAGAGTGGAGAGCTAAAAGAAAATGATGAAATCATAAAAGTGGGTC
>JBDLUO010000078.1:0-13454 GCA_039805285.1 Bacteroidota bacterium | reverse complement strand
AAAAGGGGGAAACATAAAAAAAGTAGCTTATCATCATAAGGGTCTTGTCCACCTGGATATTGATAGTTGATTAAGTCTAGACCATCAGTTCCCCAAAATAAATTTCTTACATAGTTTCTGTGGGTAAAACCAACTCCACCTTGAATTGAAAAGAAATCGGTAAGCACTCTCTCATAATGGGCGGAAAATGTACCAGGTATAAATCCAAATGGCGCTAGCTTCACCACATTCATCTCCGAAGATCTGCTTTTTTTCTTGCTGCCATTATAGGTTGAGATGCGGATGGTGGTGTCTTTCGAAGCACTGCTGTACTGAGCCATTAAGGTTACACTCATGCAAACTGCTACTAAAAGAAATATTGCTTTTTTCATATTTTTCTGTCGATTTGTGCGCAAAACTAACAAATTGTAAATAAGCGCTGCATTATTTGTGGATATATCACCAAAAAAGTTCAGCCGCAATGCCGTCTGCGTATAATTTTCCTTCACGACTCAGTACATATCGTTCAGGTTCTGATTCTATAAGATGTCCTTTTAACAAAAAACGTTGCATGTTGCTTTGCAGTTCCGCTCTTTTTTTATCGCCATATTTTTCTTCAACCGTCTTCAAATCCAATCCTTCTTGGGTTCTGAGTCTGATCATGATGAATTCATTCAATGATTGTGTTTCATCCAGGATTTCCTTTTCTTCAGGAATTTTGGATGAAGCTAGCTCGTTCATATACACGATATTGTTTGCGGCATTCCAACTTCTGGTTCTTTTACCATCAAAAGAATGCGCAGAGGGCCCGAATCCGAAATAAGGAACACCTTTCCAATAATTGCTGTTGTGTTTGCTCTCAAATCCAGGTTTGGCATAATTGCTGATTTCATAATGATTAAAACCAGCATTTTGGAGTTGATCCATGACACGAAAAAAAAATGCAGCCTGCCGATCCGCGTCAACATCCTTGCTTTCTCCTGTTTTTATTTTGTGATGAAGTGCCGTCTGAGGTTCAACAGTCATGGCATAGCATGAAAGATGGGGAATTCCCATGTCAATCATGGTTCTGAGGTTTACCTCAAGCATTTCCATACTTTGAACCGGACTTCCAAAAATCAGATCAGCAGTAATGTTTTCAAATCCAAGATCCTGAGCCAAAGGGATGCAGGCATAAGCCTGTTGGGCATCGTGTGCGCGGTTCATCCACTTGAGTTCTTCCTCAAAAAAACTTTGTATACCGATGCTTAAACGATTAACACCGGTTTTTCTCCATTCAAAAAGCGTGCTTTCATTTATATCATCCGGATTGGTTTCGATGGTAATCTCTGCTTTGGGTGAGAGAGAAAAATGAGTATGTATTTTTTCGAATATCTGATTCAGTTCTTTCGGGGACAGCAAACTTGGTGTGCCACCTCCAAAATAAAGGGTTTCAATCGTAAGATCAGAAAGGGGATTTTGTTTGGATTTGAGTTCAATTTCTCGACAAATAGATTCCACCATTTCTGATTTTCGCTGCAATGAGGTTGAAAAATGAAAATTGCAGTAATGGCAAGCTTTCCTGCAAAAAGGAATATGTATGTAAATCCCCGCCAAAGATTGTAGTTTTATGAAGTTATATTGTTCTGCTCACATGCAAGTTAAACGGAATCCACTCATTCTTTATTCGCTTTTTTTATGGAGTTGCTTTATCGCAGCGCCAAGACTTATTTTTTCTCAGTCACTTCCTGTTTCAGATTCATTTCAAATTAAATATATTATTGCATGTGATGACACTGCGAATAAGCATGATAAGCTCAGCTTAACCACATTATTTATAAACCAACAGTCAGCCTTTGAATATGTAAGCGCCCTTACAAAAAAGCTAAATCAGGATGGTTATGTAAACGTATCTCTAGATTCTACAACCTGGACGGACTCTTTGGCTTTGGTCTATTTGTATGTAGGACAACAATATCGATTGGGAAACATAAGATGGTCGTCCGATCTGGATGAAATTGCGAGTCAAATTTTACCCGAGAAAACGAAAAGAAAAAATCGCATACCCCTTTTCGCTCTTCCAGAATTACGTGAAAAATGGCTTCGTCATTTCGAAGAGAACGGATATCCCTTTGCCACCGTTTGGCTGGATTCTGTTAAAATAGAAAACGAATTGGTGCATGGTATTTTCATGGCAGACAAAGGACCATTCTATACCATTGAGCGGATTGAGGTACACGGTGATATCAAAATTTCAACTGATTTTTTTGAACGGTATTTGAATTTGCCAGGAGGAGCAGCATTCGACAAAAGGATCTTAAAAAAAACAGATCAATTGCTCCAGCAACTTTCTTTTCTTACCATGATACAGCCATCAGACATCAGCTTTTTGGGGAATGCTGGGGTGCTAAATATTTATGTAAAATCCAAAAAAAGCAACGTAATCAACGGAATTGTAGGTTTCCAACCCTCAACAGATGACAAGCAAAAATTACAAATAACAGGAGATTTTTTATTGGATTTAAAGAACGCACTAAGTAAAGGAGAAAACATTTGGTTGAAATGGCAGCAGCTTCAGATAAAATCACCCAGATTACAATTGGGCTTTGTTTGGCCATATATTTTTAAAAGTCATTTTGGTGTCGATGCATCATTTGAATTGTTTAAAAAAGATTCTCAGTTTATTCAGATTCAATCCAGACTCGGAATCAGTCAAACGTTGGGAGGGAATAAAACCATTGGTGCATTTCTTCAATGGAATAGCAGTGATCTTCTTTCAGGTTCGATAGACAGTAACCGAATAAAAACGGAAAGAAGACTGCCACAAAATCAGGAACTCAGAATAGCAGGTTTAGGATTCAATGCGACATGGAACAATACAGACTATATCTATAATCCGAGAATGGGAAATGATTTTCAGACACAACTTTTTGTGGCGAGCAGAAAGATCATCAAAAACAACGAAATTTTGATGATAAAAACGGCAACATTCTACGGGGCTCAATTGTACGATTCCTTGCAACTAAACAGTTTTCAACTGAGATTTAAAACCAAATGGGCTCATTATTTCAAAACGGGAAAGTGGACAACGTTTAAACTAGGCATAATGGGAGGGGCAATTGGGGGTAAAACCTTGTATAGAAATGAATTGTTCCAGATCGGTGGATTTTCAACCATTAGGGGCTTTGATGAAGAAAGCAAATATGCAAGCCGATATGGAATTGTCACATTGGAACAAAGGGTCATGCTCGGAAAGAATGCGTATTTAAGTTTCTTTGCAGACGGCGCCTTGGTGAACAGCAGCATGCAAAACCAAGAGGAAAATTATAGGATGCTCGGATTGGGCTCTGGACTTACATTTGAAACAAAAGCAGGCATTTTGAATCTTTGTCTGGCTTTTGGCAACAGCAATGACCGTAATTTTGCACTTCGTGAAGCCGTTAAAATTCACTTTGGATTTGTTAATGTGTTTTAATACCACGTAAGCAATCAACTAAACTGGTAAACACCATAAATGAAATTATTTCTTTTTATAAACAAGCAAATTAAGATTGGCCTTTTAGGGTTGGTTTTGATGTTTGTGATTTCTTTCACTGGCCTTGCTCAGAATGGCTTGGCATCGGATACCTTGGTAAAAAAAGATACCACAAAAACGGATACCATACATACAACAAATAGCAATGTTGTAAACCAAATCAAAAGAACCGAAACATCTTTTTTTGTATCAGCACTTTTACAAAAGATCAGTTACAGCGGCATGAGGGTAACACCAGAAGACCGAACAGAAATCAGAAGAATCAACAAGCATCAAGATGTGATTTTTTATCTTATGCTTTTATTGATTTTATTTATCGGCATTTTAAGGTCTGGGTTTCCGAACTATTTCAGCAATATGGTACGTGTATTTTTTAATACATCTCTCCGGCAAAATCAGCTTACCGATCAGTTACTGCAATCTAAACTCCCATCACTTTTATTCAATGTATTTTTTGTGATGATGAGCGGGCTTTATCTTTTCATTTTCTTAGGCCGATTGAAACTGATTGAAATTTCTTCGATGTCTACCCTTTTGTACATGGTCCTGTTTATCATGTCGATGTATTTGGTGAAGTATTTCTTTATGCAATTATTCGGATGGTTTTCCGGAAATGAACAAGCCGCGGATGTCTATGTTTTTATGGTATTCCTTGTAAATAAATTTATGGCGATCATCCTACTTCCACTAACGATGATGATTTATTATTCGGAAGGAGCAGTGAAGGATTTTGCCATGGTTTGTTCTGTTTTACTTGTGATTGTTTTTTTTCTTTTCCGATATATTCGATCATTCGTTTTACTTGGTCAGAATCTGAAAGTGAGCCGATTTCACTTCATCCTGTTTATTTTGGGTATGGAAATTCTTCCTATTCTGTTGATTTGTAAATGGGGTATGAATATTATTGGTAAAACTTTGTAATTTTGCACTCAACAATGGGAAGCACAAGAAGTATGGCCAAAACGACTACAAAAAAAGCCGCACCCGAAAAAAAGCCGGTGAAGAAGATTTTGATTACCCAGCCAAGACCGGAAGGCATCAAGTCGCCTTACTTCGATTTGGCTGTCAAATACGGACTAACGCTGGATTTTCATCCTTTCATTAAAGTTGAGGGTATTCCATCCAAAGATTTCAGAAAACAAAAAATAGACATATCGGCTTATACTGCCGTTATTTTTACAAGCAGAAACTCGATTGATCATTTTTTTCGCATTTGCGAAGAGATGAAAATCAATATCTCTCAGGATACAAAATACTTTTGCATAACAGAATCAGTAGCCCTGTATCTTCAAAAATTCATTTTATACCGAAAAAGGAAAGTTTTTTATGGCGCGGATGGACTCAACAAAAGTCTGTTTGATGTCATCAACAAGCATAAAGACAATGAAAAATTCCTTTATCCATGCTCCGAATCATTCGATAGCGAAATAACCAACTGGCTCAAAAGTCATAAATGTGAATTTGCAACTCCTGTTTTATATAAAATTGTCAGCAGCGACGTAAAAGAGGTGATTTCGCGCAAATACGATATCATCTGTTTTTTCACACCTGGTGGAGTGAAAAGTCTATTCGAAAATTTTCCGGATTACAAGCAGGAGAATACCAAGATTGCCGCATTTGGAGTAAACACATTCAAAGCGGTAGAAGATTCTGGACTCATCTTGGATATCAAAGCACCTTTACCACAAAACCCAAGCATGGTAAGTGCACTTGAAAATTTCTTGAAGAGCAATCAGAAACCGGCGAAATAATTTTCATCCCTTTCTCTTACCAAACCTATTCTCTTGAATAACGAAAGTTCAAATGCGCTTGTCTCCGAGACGAGCCCTTACCTATTGCAACATGCCTACAATCCAGTTCATTGGTATCCATGGGGTGAGGAGGCATTACAAAAGTCGATAGATCAACAAAAGCCAATCATACTCAGCATTGGATACTCGGCCTGCCATTGGTGCCATGTTATGGAAAAAGAATGCTTCGAAGACAATGAAGTGGCAGAAGTGATGAACGCAAATTTTATTTGCATCAAGGTAGATCGCGAAGAGAGACCCGACATCGACCGTTTGTACATGGAAGCGGTTCAAACAATCACAGGCTCGGGCGGTTGGCCCTTAAATGTTTTTTTGACACCCGATAAAAAACCCTTCTATGGAGGCACGTACTATCCCAAATTCAGCAGATACAATAGGCCAGGATGGCTAGATGTTTTGCAGTACTTTACGGATATATGGAAAAACAAAAGAGAGCTGATCGAAAACCAGTCAGACCATTTGTTACAAGAGCTAAAAAAGCAACAAGAATTCATCAGAGAGGGGATGATAAAAGACAGCTCCGAAGCGTATCCAGATTTTATTGCCTGCAGAGATAAAATACTTCAAAAAGTAGACACCGTCAATGGTGGATTTGGAAATGCACCTAAGTTTCCTCAGTTTGGATCCATATCTTTCTTATACACCTATTCTTTTTTTGCGAATGATGCTGTTTCCCTTCATCACGCAAAGTTTGCTGCCGATGCGTTGATCAGCGGCGGAATATTCGATCACGTGGGTGGAGGTATGGCAAGATATAGCACTGATGATGCTTGGTTGGTGCCCCATTTCGAAAAAATGCTTTACGATAATGCGCTACTTATAGAAGTCCTCTCGGACTTGTACTCCATCACCCGAGAGATTCGTTATAGACGGGCCATAGATAAGACCATTGCTTTTTGTGAAAGAGAACTCCTGTCGGCTGAAGGTTTATTTTATGCGGCTTTAGATGCAGACAGCGAAGGGGAGGAGGGCAAATACTATGTGTTTTCAAAAAAAGATATTGTAGAAGTTTTGGGAGAAGAAGGTGAAGCTTTTTGCAAGATCATGGGCGTTACAGAAGCGGGGAATTTTGAAGGACGAAACATACTTTCACTTTCATATGCTCTTACACAAGACAAGCCAGTAGGCCATGCGGATGAAAAGTTGGATGCGCAGTTAGAAAAACTGAGATTGTACAGAAACAATCGGATTAAACCTGGACTTGACGATAAACAAATCCTGAGTTGGAATGCGCTGATGAATCGATCTTTATCTAAAGCCTATGCCTCTTTGGGGGATGAGAAATATCGCAAAATGGCGATTGAACATGGGTTGGCTATGGAAAGGATTTTTGTAGAATCTGGACAAGTTAAACATCGAATTTTCTGTAAAGGAATAAAATCAATAACCCCGATGTTAGAAGATCTGGCCTATCTGATTAGTGCCTTTATCGGTTTGCAGGAAATTTCTGGCAATCAGGATTATCTTTTGAAGGCTGCAAAATGGATGGAACAGATTGAGAATGAATATTCGGATGCAAAAATTGAACCTTATTTTAATGCTGTTTCAACCCAAAGCGACAACTTTTTTTCTGCTGTAGTACTTTACGATGCCGAAATCCCATCTGCCAATGCCTTCAATGCAGATAATCTATACAAACTTGGTGTTTTATTGGGAAAAGAACATTGGAAAAAGAGGTCGGAACAGATGCAAAAAGGGATGCGAAAAAACACAGTTACTCACCCAAGTTCCTACTCCAAATGGCTGAGCATAGATTTTCACAGCCATGTGGGAAAAAAAGAATTGGTGATCACTGGGGAGGGGGCAAACAAATGCTTAGAAGCAAATTTGAGTCGTTTTCAACCCAATTGTATCCTTCAATCCTCAAAAAAATGGGTAGACATGCCACTTTTTTTGGGAAAGAAATTTGATCGAGATGCTTGGATTTATTGGTGTTTAGAAGGATTTTGCGCTGAACCTGAAAAATTTTTAGAATAATTTCACATTTAGAAGTGTGGATTTAACAACAATCAATACAATAAGACAATAACTTAGCCGTTTAGATGGACGTGTGTTCTTAATGTTTAAAAAATAAATGTTGAGAGAAACTGAAATTTAATTTTGAATTAATTTTATCATTACATTTGCCAATACCCACAAAGTACCTAAAAAAATGACGAATCGTACATTACTTTTGACTGCATTTGCAGCCGCGACAATGATTGCTTCGAGCTGCAGCATGCTTGGCGGGAAAAACAAAGCCGGAGGCTCTCTGCCCAATGATGGACAGTTGCATGGCGTTTCTCCTGATGCCAAATGGACTCCAACCAGACCATTCGGTATGGTTTACGTACCACCAGGGACATTCCACATGGGCCCAAGTGACGAAGACGTAAACTATTCTTTCACTGCGAGAAACAAATCTGTTTCAATCAGTGGATTTTGGATGGATGCTACCGAAGTTACAAACAACGAATACCGTCAGTTCACGAACTGGGTTCGTGATTCTATCGCAGCCAAGTTGATGGGATTCATCAAAACTGGTCCTGATGGCAATGAGTACGTAGATTGGACAAAAGCTAAAAACATCAAATGGGGAGATAAATCGACCATCGAAAAAATCGATGCTATGATTGTGACTCCAGATAATCGAATTTTTGGTAAAAAAGAGTTAGACGCGAAAAAGATTGTCTTTCACTCAGAAGTGTTCGACTATAAAGCTGCTGCTCAAAACAGAGATGTAACCATCCCTCGTTCTGCGTTCATAATGAAAACGGATGTGCTAGTTTATCCAGATACATTATGCTGGGTTAGAGATTTCGCATATTCTTACAATGAGCCAATGGCAAAAAAATATTTCGCACATGCTGCTTATGGAAACTATCCTGTAGTAGGTGTAAACTGGAAGCAATCGACTGCTTTCTGCGAATGGCGCACACATTACCTAAATTCTTTCCTTGAGTCTAAGAAAAGAAGTCCGGAAACAGATTTCCGTCTTCCAACTGAAGCACAATGGGAGTACGCAGCTAGAGGCAACCGTTCACAATCACCATACCCATGGGGTGGACCTTATTTGAGAAACAAAAAAGGTTGCTTGTTGGCGAACTTCAAGCCAGGACGTGGAAATTATCCAGAAGATGGAGGTTTCTACACCGTTAGAGCTGATGCTTATTGGCCTAACGATTTCGGATTGTACAATATGGCAGGAAACGTTGCTGAGTGGACATCTTCATTGTATTATGAAGGAGGTTACAATTTCCAGCACGACATGAACCCAGATATTCGTTGGAATGCTAAAGATGCTGATCCTCCGCGTATGAAGCGTAAAGTTACACGTGGTGGAAGTTGGAAAGACGTTGGTCATTTCCTTCAAACCAGTACTCGTGCTTACGAATATCAAGATACAGCGAAATCATACATCGGTTTCCGTTGTGTAATTGATCTTCCTACACAACCAAGCAGACGCAGATAATTCTTTATTACATAAGAACATAACACCACTCTGATAAGAGTTGGAATCCTTTTGAGTAATCAATAACCATCAATAACCCAAAAACCTAAAAATTAAAAAAACATGTCTTCAGTTTACATCAAACCAAGTACAAGCAAATGGATGGACGTTGCAGTATCTCTTGCTGCTGCCGTGGTAATTTTCGGTGCCCTACAAAAAATCCTTCACACACCAATCGCAGATCTTTTTCTACAAATTGGACTGTACACTGAAGCAGCGATTTTCGCAATGTATGGTATTCTTTACATTAAGGCTCCCTTGATGCCTGACACTCATGCTCCAGCAGCCGCTAAATCTGGAAGTGCAGTTGAGTCTATGGACAAAATGATGAAAGATGCTGATATCACTCCAGCAAGTTTGAAGAAATTAAGTGAAGGATTCCAAAAGTTGGGAACAACTGTTGCAGGAATTTCTGATGTAAGCGAAGTAGTAAAATCTACCAGCGATTTCGGAGCAAAAACCAAAGAAGCTACTGTAGCTATCGGTTCTATGGCTTCTGCATTTACCAACAGCGCAAACACAATGTCTTCATTTAACAATGCAGCAGAAAGCGCTAAAGGTTTCCACGAACAAGTTCAAGTATTAACTAAGAATTTGGGATCGTTAAATACCATTTACGAATTGGAATTGAAAGAAAGCAATAACCACTTGAAGGCGCTTAATACTTTCTATGGTAAATTGGCTGAAGCTAGTAATGCAATGACCAGCAGTGTTGAAGATGCTACCAAGGTTAAAGATCAGATCGCTACTTTGGCTGGTAATCTGAGCAAATTGAACACCGTTTACGGTAACATGCTAACAGCAATGCAAGCAAAGTAATTCCAAAAGAATTACATCAATCAAGAAACAACAACATTACTAAACACACTTAATATAACCAGTCATGGCATTACCCGCCGAACCCAGGCAAAAGATGATCAACCTGATGTACCTAGTGCTTACCGCGCTATTGGCACTGAACGTATCATCCGAAATCCTGAATGCATTTAAAGTGGTAGATAAAAGTTTGATAACCTCAAACGAGAATCTGACATCCGCAAACAGCACACTCTATACTTCATTGGAAGGAAAACTTAAAGATCCAATGACCGCAGAGAAAGCAAAACCATGGAATGATAAAGCCAATCAAGCTAAGAAACTTTCTGCTGATATGGCTGCTTACATCGATCAATTGAAAGTTGAATTGAAAAAAGAAGCTGGCCTAGAAATGAAAGAAGGCGTGGAGGTTTACAAAGAAGATGATCTCGAAGCTGCCACTCGTCTTTTCGGAAACGAAAAAGGTGGGAAAAATAAAGGTCCAGAATTCGAAAATAAACTCAATCAATTCAGAGATCAAATGTTGGGAATCGATCCGGCACTAAAAGCTGAATTCGAGAAAACATTTCCAGTTGAAAAACAAGGAAAAGTAAAAGGGAAAGACGGTAAAGAAAAAGATTTCACTTTCGCTTATTTTCACATGACACCAACAGTAGCTGCTATCACATTGTTGAGCAAATTCCAAAACAACGTGAAGAATGCAGAGAATCAAATTGTAACCTATTGTCACAATCAGGTAGGTGCGGTGAAAGTGGTTTACGATGAATTTGCTGCCTTAGTTGGACAAAGTTCGAATTACGTTATGCCTGGTGAGGAAATCGAAATCACAGCGGGTGTAGGAGCTTATAGTAAAGCAGCTAAACCTCAGATTACCATCAATGGCGCTTCAATGCCTTTGGCAGCTGATGGTCGCGCTTCATCAAAATTCAACGTAAGTGGTTCTGGAGCTAGAACAGTACCTGTAAGTGTAAAATATACTAAACCTGACGGAACAGTTGAAACAAAAACATTTGACGTAAAGTATACTGTAGGAACTCCGGGTGGAGCTGCTGTAATGGCTGATAAAATGAATGTTTTCTATATCGGAGTTGACAATCCAGTAACCATTGGTTCACCAACAGGTTGGGATAAAACAACAGTTTCCATGGCTAACGGTACGATTACAGGAAACGGTTCTGTAAGAACAGTACGTGTGACTGCAGTAGGAAAATCAAGCATCACTGTAAATGCAGATAAAAAAGCAACAACCTTCGAATTCCGCGTGAAGAGAATTCCTGATCCAATTTTCAAAGTAGGATCTGGTAAAGTGAGAATGCCTTCAGTAGAATTCAAAAGTCAGACTTTCTGCCGTGCTGAGTTAGAAAACTTCGACTTCGATCTTCGTTTCAATGTTGTGAGCGCAACTGTATATTTCTCAGGTGCTGGCTTTAGCAACGTTGTACAATCAACCTTAAGTGGAAACAATCTAGCTGCTTTGTCTCAAAACATGCAACGTTGTATTCCAGGTTCAGTAATCACTTTCGACAATGTTAAAGTACAAGGACCGGACGGAGTTCGTACCATTGAAGGCAAATCTATTGCACTATATTAAACGGAAATACTATGAAAATTGGAATGTTTAAATATCTACTGCTTGCTGTCGTGCTGATTGGTTCGGCTGACGCTACTTTTGCTCAGAAAAAAAAGAAGTCTGTAAAAAAGACGACTAAAACAAAAACGAAAGCAAAAATTCAGTCTACAGCCCCAACAGAAGATGTAGTTGCAACACCTGTTGCTCCTCCTCCACCACCACCAGCAAATGACAGTCTGCCACTAAAAGTGATTAAAAAATCACTTCGTCCAGACGAAGCAGTGGAAACATCTGCACTTAGAGATCGCGCACCTCTAGCTTACGAGCATCTACGCGCAGATGACGCGGTTTATCGTCATAGAATCTGGAGAGAAATTGATACCCGTGAAAAAATGAATCACACCTTCAATTACGCTGCAGATGCGGATAACGGAAACCAACGTTTCATTTCCATTTTATTACAATCCTTACAGGATAGTACAAAAGAAATTACTGCATTCTCAGCGGTTGATGATCGCTTTACTACTCCAATGACCAGAGCTGAAATAGCAAAAGTTGTTTTAGGAGAGGAAATTGATGTTCCAGAGTATGATTCTTTAGGAAACATGATCGGTACCAAGAAAAAAAGAAACGACATCAACCTCGATTCTTTTTATAAATACCACGTGAAAGAAGAAGTAATTTTCGATAAAGAAAGCTCTAGACTTTTCTGGAGAATACTTGGAATCGCACCGGTAAAAAATATCATAACTTCTCAAGGAGTTGATCTTGGACCTACAGAATTATTCTGGATTTATTACCCTGACATGCGTCCAATCTTCGCCACTTTCGACGTGTACAACGCTAAGAATTATGGTGGAAAGATGACATGGGAAGAGCTTTTTGAAAGCCGTATGTTCGAAGGTAGAATCATTAAGAGTTCTATGGACAACCCAAGAGACCTCGATATCAGAAGCTACCCAGGCATCAAAGAAAAGCCACTTCACCAGTTGTTCGAAGGAGAAACCATCAAAGAAAAGATTTTCACCTACGAGCAAGATCTTTGGAGCTACTAATTACAAAGAAACATATTTTAAACACCCTCCTTGTGAGGGTGTTTTTATTTCGAGTATTACTTCAAATTTTTATTTTGAATGGAAATAACTGTAAATGATCTTTGCTTTTTTCAATCCTATGATGTTAGTCAAAGCCTCTAATTCGAGCGTCTTAATTTTTTTTACGGATTTATAAAGTCGCATTAATTCATCGGCTGTAGATTCACCTATACCATCAATACGCAAAAGTTCATTGTCGATAGCCGATTTGCTTCTCCTGTTTCTATGATGTGTGATACCAAAACGATGAACCTCATCTCGAATCCTTCTAATCAGTTTCAAGCTCTCACTGTCCCATGGCAAAATCAATGATTCTTTATCGTTCGCAAAGAATATTTCTTCCTGATTTTTCGCCAAACCCACCAAAGTCATTTTGCCAATTAAGCCCAACTTTGCAATGCTTTCCAATGCGGAGCTTAATTGCCCTTTTCCTCCATCTATTATGACCAACGAGGGAATTGGCAAGCCTTCATCCAAAACGCGCTTATATCGCCTGTAAACAGCCTCCTTCATGGATGCAAAATCATCAATGCCTTCAACGGTTTGAATGTTGAAATGCCTATAGTCTTTTTTTGATGGTACCCCTTCTTTAAAACAAACCATCGCAGAAACCGTATTACTTCCCTGTAAGTGTGAGTTATCGAAACATTCGATGTGATCGGGTAAGGATTGAAGTTTCAGATCTTGTTGTAGTCCGATTAAAACTTGTTTAGCAAAGTCGGGTGTAGATTCTTCCAGAAGAAGCATTTTATGTTGGTCCATTGCTTTTCTGAAATAATTGACATTCTTTTGAGAAAGCTCCAACAATTTCTTTTTGTCACCCGCTTTTGGAATGGTAATCTTCAATGCATTAGTAGGAAATGAAATGGGGAAAGGAACAATGATTTCTTCGGCTTCGCTATTGAACATTTGCCTCAATTCAACAATTGCAAAAGCAAGTACATCCTCAGCTTGCTCTTCTAATCTTTTTTCCAGTGTGATGGTTTTGGTTCGATAAACACTTCCATCATTTACCGCCAAGTAATTTACAAAAGCAAGGTTTCCTTCTTCTAAAATACTGAACACATCTACTTTCCCAGTTCTTGTATTTACAACAGTAGAATTCGCTTTGTACTGCTGTAACCGAAGCATTTTATCTTGAGTAATTGCTGCTTTCTCAAAAGCAAGTTCTTCTACCTGT
>JBDLUO010000077.1:0-3154 GCA_039805285.1 Bacteroidota bacterium | reverse complement strand
ATCCTACACATTCTATTTAATCATTCTCATTTCAAAAGTTGAACCAAGTTGAACCAAATTGTGAACGTCATATTCTGTTTTTTTGTAAAAATTAATTTTTATGAAAAAACATGTTATCCTTTTCGGATTGGCCATTTTGGCTACCATTTCCTTCATGAGTTGTGGAGGTAAAAAAGAAGAAGAAAAAAAAGCGGCTGATTACACGCTAGAAGTCGACAAGGTGTTAAGTGGACCAATGTCTGAAGCTTTTGAAGTAACCAAAGCGGTATTGAAAATTTCTGGCGAAATTATGGGTACTAAATTGATGGTTGAAGTAAAAAGAACCGACAAGGCGCTTCCTTTCGATGAGAAAGACCAGAATGTGTGTGGCAATGGTGTTGCTACAAGCAACGAATGGTGTATCAGTGCAGAAGTTGTCGGAGAAAACGATATTCCTGTTGAATCCAATTTGGAAAAATATGGTCTTGAGCCTTTCGAAAAATTACCTTCTATGAAAGCTGGTGAAACCGTTTGGCTTGAATTTTCAGTGATAGAATCTGAAAAAGATCCATCAAAAGCGAAAAAAGTAAAACTGACTTCATCTATAGAAAAACGCGACATACAGGCTTCTACCGGAAGCGATGATGCTTCTTCTGAAAGCTCCTTTTCAGGTGATTGTGATCAATTCATTTCAGATTATGAATCTTTTGTGAATGATTATGTATCTCTAATGAAAAAATATAAGGCAAATCCTACAGATGCGAGTCTATTGTCTGAATATTCAAGCATGGTTTCTAAAGCGGCTGACATGCAAAAGAATGCTACAAGTTGCACCGATCCTAAATATGCAGCCAAGTTGGCTAAATTGGCAGCTAAAGTTGCTGAGGCATCTTCTGGACTTCAATAATCGTTTTATTATCGAATGATTTTTTCAAAGAGCAGCTTAGGTAAGCTGCTCTTTTGTTATGTTTTGTATGATTAAATAAAATTAAAAATGATTTACCATCATATTATTCGGTAAATTTTGAGTGGCTATGTTACTTTCATTTTTTAAATTTCTATTTTGTGCGCCTACTTTTCCTCTATCTCTATGGAGCATCCATTATGTTTTATATTGCGGATGCCTTGCAAAAAAAAACGTCTTGTAATAGGAACACATGGGAGTATATTAAAGTACGCAGTTGTTATACTTTTCCTTTCGCTCTCATTGCCAGTGGCTTTATAACGGGTTTTTCTGATTTTCCGGATTGGCAAACGATTAGTAAGCTAGCTGGCGCCTCCGTATTTTGCGCCTTGGGTCTATATTTTTATATCAAAGCCGTAAATCACATTCAATTTTCCAATGTTGGTTCTTTGAGTATTGTCGGCAATGTTTTTCAATGGCTTATTGGTTGGTTGATTTTTTCTGAAAAAATCAGTTGGCTCGATTTGCCTGCAATGATTTTAATGTTTAGCGGTTGTTTGATTCAATTGTTTAATGCTAAACTCAGCAAGGGTGCTTTTTATGTGTTGGCTTGCAGTTTTTTTTGGGTGACTGGATATAGTTTATTGTCTAATTATTTGCAAGACACCAACGTTTTTTGGAGTATCCCAATTATGGAAGGCACCATTCTGATTGTGGGTTTGATTTCGGCTCGGCTCGAAAAAAAAAGTCTGCCAACACAAACACATTCAGGAATACGCTTTCACCTTTTACTCGGACTTGTTTCTTTGTTTATCTATGGTGGTTCGGTACTCAATCATTTCGCGTATCAAACCATTCCTTTATCTACCATCAGTCTGCTTCAACTTTCATTGATACCTTTAAGTTTTTTATTAAGTCTGAAATTGTTTCGAGAAAAAGCCAGCAAAACTGAATGGTTCAGTTTCTTACTCGGTCTGGTAGGATTTGCATATTTGCTTTTTATTAGAAGCCATTATGTTTGATCATCTCGAAATGGTTTATACCCTTTATCCTTATTGTCATGCAAAACTCTATCTGCCGGCATCTCGTTCAAGGGTTCACAAACAACCCATCCAGCCTGCATTTCCGCAGGTAACTGTTGATATATTTTGGTGCCTTCCGTTTTCCATCCAATCATTTCATCAGAAACTTCTTTGATTTTTTTTGCTGGATTTCCAACAATCAAACTTCGCTTCTCAAAGGTTTCATTGGCTTTTATAAACGTCAATGCGCCAACAATACACTCATCCCCCAACTCCACATTATCCATAATCACCGCATTCATTCCTACAAGACAATTCCTTCCAATTGTGGCCCCATGGATAATGGCTCCATGTCCGATATGCGCGCCCGATTTTAATAAAACCGTAACACCCGGAAACATATGAATCGTACAGTTCTCCTGAACATTGCATCCATCTTCGATAATGATTTGACCCCAATCACCGCGCAATGCGGCACCCGGACCAACATACACGTCTTTTCCAATAATGACATTTCCTGTAACACAGGCCTGTGGATGAACAAAACTGCTCGGATCCACAACAGGTGTATATCCGTTAAATTGATAAAACATATTTATGAAATGAGATTTTTGTGTGTTCTGAAACAAGTCCCTTTAAAAATGGCAACTTCGTGCTCGTTTTGATTGCGGATCACAATGTGATACAACCCCGTGGATCTTCCATTGTGGATCTCTTTTGCCTCGGCCTCTAGTGTGTCTCCCACATGAACGGGCTTAATGAAGTTAATGGATGTATCTAACGCTACAGACAATACATTTCGGTTGTTGCAGGCAAATGCAAACGCACTGTCAGCAAATGAAAACGGAACGCCACCATGTACAATCCCAAATCCATTTACCATCTCTTGTCGAACATGCATCCTGATTTTTGAATACCCTTCTCTGATTTCCATTACCTCTATTCCCAACCACTGACTGAACAAATCATGTTTCATCATGTGGTCTACAACTTCAGCTGGCGTCGTTTTTTGTCCTTCTTGCATATTGATATTATTTTCCTTTGAATGCTGGCTTTCTTTTTTCGATAAAAGCGTTTACGCCTTCCTGATAGTCTTCACTCCTAGATGCTTTTTGTTGTAATTTATCCTCATACAACAGTTGATCTCTCAGGTTGTTGCTCAAGGATTGATTCAATGCTTGTTTGGTGAGTGCCAATGCATAGGTTGGCATACAAGCCACTTGCTCTGCCAGTGCCAATGCCAATTCAT
>JBDLUO010000076.1:0-3310 GCA_039805285.1 Bacteroidota bacterium | reverse complement strand
CTATATATGGGCTTGATTATTTTCGAGTTTCTAGTTATAAATATAAGCGCACTAGGAATTTTCTATTCATTGTTAAATAAAACAAATAACGAATTAAATTATGGAGATTCAATTTTAAATAGTGGATTTTTTATTTTCATAAATGTTACAGCGCCGTATTACCTAATAAATGACTCTATTTTCTTTAGTAGTGAAAAGATTCTTGATACACTAAGGTTTATAAATTATCTAGGTTACAGTATTGTTTTTATAACGATAATCAAGTCTTTGAAATGGCAAATAAAGAACTGACTACCATAATAATCATTCTAATATCATCACTAATAATCTTAAGCTTTACATTAACAATAATAATCATTACGTTTAAATTTAAAAACAGATTAATCTCAGCAAAAATTGAACTTGAAACTATAAAAATCAATCACGAAAAGGCTTTGCTCGCAACACAACTCGAGATCCAAGAAGAAACTTTCTTGAAAATATCCAAAGAAATCCATGACAATATCAGCCTTGGACTAACACTGGCAAAGCTGCAATTGAATACCAATATTGAAAAAAAAATTACGGATTTCGATAACATGGCAGCATCCGTAGACCTCATTACCAAATCCCTAACAGACTTGAACGACATATCCAAATCATTGGATGGTGAACAAATGCTCATGCATGGTCTTTATAATGCCTTGGATTCTGAAATTGAGGTTTTGGGAAGGACCGGTATCTTCCAAATAGAATTTGACATGACTGGTGAAATAGTCTTTTTGGATAAGGAAGTTGAACTTGTTCTGCTCCGGATTTTCCAAGAATCCTGTAACAATATCCTGAAGCATGCTTTTGCCAAATCCATCAATATCGATTTGCACTTTGAAAAAGATTTTTTATACATGAAAATCACTGATGATGGTAAAGGATTTGACCTGGATCGAGCAAAGGCCAGCATGGATGTCCGCAGGATGGCCGGATTAAAAAATCTTCATTCCAGAGCTATCGCCATTGGCGGTGAATTGCGATTTTACTCCATGCATGGTGTAGGTACAACTGTTAACCTTAAAATTCCCATAAATGAACACACAAAAAGAAAAGAACCCCATCAAAGTGGCCATGTCGGATGACCACATCCTGTTAAGAAATGCATTGGCAGCCCTGATAAACAACTCTGGTCAATGCAAAGTGATATATGAAACCAGTAACGGTAAGGAACTGATCCAAAAAATCCAGGAGGAACAACAGCCAGATGTAGTGATTTTGGATTTGAACATGCCAGAAATGGATGGGTACCAAACCTCTGTGTACCTGCAAGAAAATCATCCTGAAATCAAAGTACTGATGCTCACCATGTATGATTCTGAATTGGTATTGATACGCTTACTAAAAGCTGGTGTAAAAGGTTTCATGAAAAAAGATATTCATCCTTCTGAGTTGCTCAATGCCATACAATCGGTGCATGAGAACGGCTTTTACTATTCTGCGCAAACCAGCAGTAAACTGGCAGGACTTTTCCGGGACAGCGATAAAAATCCAATATTGAGTCGGGTATTACTCTCAGAGACCGAAATTGAGTTTCTGAAGCTTGCCTGTTCTGAATTGACTTATAAAGAAATTGCTTCTGCAATGCACATGAATCCGAGAGCTATAGATGGCATCAGGGATACACTTTTCACAAGGCTCGAAATCAAAAGCAGGGTTGGTTTGGCCATGTATGCCATCAAACAGGGAGTTGTCTCCGTTTAATCAATCAATTTGTTGCGCATCCCATACATCACCAATCCTGCGATGGTTTTGGCACCAACCTTGGTTTTCATATTTTGCCGGATGGTTTCAATTGTTCTGGGTGACAGATAAACCTCTTTGGAAATTTCTTCTGTTGTTTTATCCTGTGCAATCAATTTGAGGATACTGATTTCTTTTTCCGTAAACTTTACAGGATTGGGATAGAACTGCCTGGTTGTCTTTTTTTGCTGCAACTTCATCAAGACCGCCTTGTTCAACAAATCATTGAAATAGAAGTCATCATTCATGCATGTGAGGATGGCATTGTAAATTTCTTCCGGATCTGTAGTTTTGGTGAGGTAGGCATTGGCCCCCATTTCCATCATTTTGGAAATCATTTCCTGATCATCATACATCGTCAGCACAATTATCCTGACTTCCTCATACTCCTTACGTAACAGTGAAATGGCATTGATTCCATCCATTTCCGGCATCCTGATATCCATTAACAATACATCAGGAAGCTTAATTTTCATTTTATGAATCAGATCCTTACCATCTTCTGCTTCCCAGATGATCTTCAGGTAATCTTTTCCTGAAAGGGCCATTTTAATCCCATCCCTGAAGATTTTATGGTCATCTGCTATAGCCACTTTAATCATTTCCATACTTGACAGGTCCTCTTTATTGTTTTTTATGTTCCTTTCAAAAACAGTTCCGCCTTGGGTGCAATCATTTAACGCTATGATTTAACAATTATGGTGTAATAATCCACATTTTATGGAATTTCCCTCCATTAATTTCATTTTTTGTCTTTAAAATTTCTATTGTACTCGGATAAACCCATAAAAAAACCATCAATTCGTGTTTTTTCACAATTTTGATGGGAAAAACACGAAAACAATGACCGTAAATTTACGCATTTTACATCGTACTTTTCCCCTATCTTTGTAAAACAGTAATTACCTTTAAAAGTATCAATATATTGATTTACAATCATTTATAAGATTTAAAACCCTTATAAACATCGTATTTTTACGAATGGCTTTTTTTTGAAATCAAAATATTGGTCACTTTTACGGGGTAATTAAAACAATTTATCCACAAAAACCAATATCATGTTAAAGAGTAATGTAGAAATCTCTGAAAAGCAACTGCTTGACGAAACTGTAGGTGAAGATATTGGGTACGATCTTGGAGTGCAGATGGTTAAAGCCTATTTTGATCGTTATGGTGAGGGTAATGCTCAATTTGTTGGTAAAAATATCCTTTCCAGCCTGATCAATCAGCCCAACTGTGTTGGAATAAACATTTATAATGCCTTGAACGAAAAAGGCGAAAAGACATTTGTTTTGGTGGGTTTGGATAAGGAAAACAAACCTATTTTGGAAACCACCATTGTTACCCCCAACGGAGAGTTGAATAAAGAACAAGGCATTGTTGCTGATAGGATGAGAGTTGAAAACGGTTGGTACTCGGTTTAAAACTTCCATTTGATAAATATTCAACTTATATTTGTTAAGTAAAACTTAACACTATCTCTCCGTATCTAATATTTATATCTTTAGTAATTTTTGTATTGCCTTTGATTTTATTGTTT
>JBDLUO010000075.1:0-5082 GCA_039805285.1 Bacteroidota bacterium | reverse complement strand
GATTGGGCAATTTTCATTGCTTCTGAAGTTGGATAAACACCTGGTGTCAGGTTTTCTCCTACTAATCTTACTTCAGGAACCCTAATCATGTAATTGGTACGATGTTCCTGTTGTTGTTCTTTTTTAAATCGAGGGTTAAAGGCACCTCGTGGTCTGGGTGGAAAAGCCATTTATCAATTTTGGTTTACAATATCTTTTTGTCTCTAAACAATATGCAAATTACATTATTCGGCGCTTCTTTCAGCAATTTCAACACATAAATCCTGAATAAATGCGGTAATATCCACTGATCCTAAATCTCCTTTGCCCTGACGGCGAACAGAAACCTTGTTGTCGTTCATTTCTTTTTCTCCGATTACAAGCATATAAGGGACTTTCATGAGCTCGGTATCGCGGATTTTTTTACCAATTTTTTCGTTTCTGTCGTCAATTTCTACACGAACACCCGCTTTTTTAAGGGCATCCAGCACAGAAACGGCATACGGCATAAATTTATCGCTGATTGGCAAAATCTTAACCTGCAATGGTGCCAACCAAGTTGGGAATTTACCAGCAAAATGCTCGAGTAAGAATCCGATGAATCTTTCGTGTGTTCCCAACGGAGCACGGTGAATGATTAATGGAACGTCTGTAGAATTATCCTTTGTAGTATAAGACAACTTAAATTTATTTCCACTGTTGAAATCAACCTGGTTGGTTGCCAATGTGAACTCCCTTCCGATGGCGCTCCAAATTTGAACATCAATTTTGGGACCATAGAAAGCAGCCTCATCCTGCACTTCGATAAACGGAATATTAGATGCAATAAGCGTTTCTCTCACCATTGACTCTGTTTGTTCCCAAAGTTCTGGCTCATCAATGTATTTCTGTCCGCGCTTCGATGGTTCGTGTAAACTCAAACGCATCACATATTTATCAATGCCAAAAATCTTAAAATACTTCAAATACATCTCATTTACCGCCCTAAACTCATCCGCAAATTGCTCCTTATTGCAATAAATATGCGCATCATTCATGTGTAAACATCTTACACGCATGAGTCCAAATAGTTCTCCGCTTTGTTCGTAACGATAGCAAGTTCCGTATTCGGCAATCCTAAACGGAAGATCCTTGTAACTCTTCGGTTCGGCATCAAAAATCTTGTGATGATGCGGGCAATTCATCGCACGCAAATAATATTTGGTACCGTCAAGTTCCATCGGAGGAAACATACTATCTGCATAATAAGGCAAGTGACCACTCGTTAAATACATGGCCTCTTTGGCTATATGCGGTGTTACCACACGCTTATATCCTGCTGCATGCTCAGTTTCTTTAGCCAATCGCTCCAATTCTTCAATCACGATTCCACCATTGGGCAACCACAAAGGCAAACCTTGTCCCACCATATCATCCATGGTAAATATGCCCAACTCTTTTCCTAATTTTCTGTGGTCTCTCTTTTTGGCCTCTTCCAACATCAGCAAATGTTCATCCATTTCCTTCTGACTTGGAAAAGTAACCCCATAAATACGTGTCAACTGCTTGTTGCGTTCATCTCCCTTCCAATACGCTCCTGCTATGCTGGTTAGTTTTATTGCTTTTATGAATCCGGTTGATGGAATATGCGGACCACGGCACAAATCGGTGAAACCGCCTTGGGTATAAAAACTAATTTCGCCATCATTTAGATTATTAAGCAAATCCAGTTTATACGGATCTCCTTTTTCGGTGAAATAGGTAACGGCCTCCGATTTAGGCATCATCTTTTTTATAAAGCCATTGTTTTGCTTTGCAAACTCATTCATTTTCTTTTCCAATTCCAGCAAATCTTCATCTGTTACTTTGGAATCCCCAAAGTCTATGTCGTAGTAAAAACCTTTGTCTACTGGTGGACCAACCCAAAATTTAGCATGAGGATATAAGGATTGTACGGCTTCTGCCATCAAATGAGCCGAAGAATGCCAAAATGTATTTTTCGCATCTGCATCGTCCCAAGTCAATAAACTCAACGTAGAATCTGTATCAATTGGCGCTGTTAAATCAGACACTTTTCCGTTTACAGAAGCTGCCAATACTTTTCTTGCAAGTCCTTCACTTATCGATTTTGCTACATCCAAAGCAGAACTGCCTTGTTGATACTCCCTGACCGCACCATCCGGCAATGTAATTTTTATCATGTTTGCTTACTTAATTTTTCGCTCCAAATTTAACGAACTCTTTGCGATTATTAGGCATAACCCATAAGCAAAGACCAAGAAATCATTGTTATTTTTGCTGAAATCATGCTTAAACTATGATTCGACATTTCATACTCTTTGCTTTTATCGGTATTTCTGCGGTTTGCCATGCACAACAATTTTCCGGACAATGGAAAGGTGAATTTATAGACAAGAGCACTTCTCGCGCTGGATTCTTAGGTGAAAAATGCGATTATGTATTGGAACTTGATGTAAAAGGCGATGAAATAACAGGATCTTCCTACACCTATTATACAGAATCAGGTAAGAAATATTACACCATTTGCAAGGTTCAGGGCCAAATCGATATGAAAAGAAAATGGGTTGAAATTAAAGAAGTAGAAAGAACCAAAACCAATATCCCCATTCACATCAGAAACTGTTTTCAAGTTCACAAGCTTACTTATTTCAAACAAGGCGATGTTGAAACCATTGAAGGTAAATGGGTTCCTGCCCCTAATCAGAAAGGAAATTGCGGATTCGGGAACACCATGCTAACCCGTAGGACGCTCATCAATCAATACCCTACCGCTTATGCGAAAGCAAAAACAGCTGGCGAAAATGGAAAATTATTCGTAGCACAAAACAATAAAAACAATCAAAAAACACCTTCAAGTCAAGTACCCAAACCAACGAAAAATGCAGCGTCTCTTTTACAATCAAAAGAAGAGAAAATAGTTGTCATCGATCCCATTCAAGATCAAAATCCAACAGAAATAAACAAAATTGAAAAGCAAGAAAATACGAATTATACCTCCAAGCTTGAAGGTCGTAAAAATGCCATTTTGAAAACCATTGAAGTTGAAAGCAAAATCATAAAAATTGATTTATACGATAACGGAGAAATTGATGGTGACAGCATTTCGCTGTTTTTTAATGGAAAACTATTGCTTACCAATAAAAAACTGACCGACAAATCCATAAGCTTGATGTTACCCATTGATGATGAAAACGCAATGAATGAATTGGTGATGTATGCTGAAAACCTGGGTTTGATTGCTCCGAATACCGCATTAATGGTAGTGACTGACGGCCCAAACAGATACGAGATTCGAATTACATCTGATCTTGAAAAAAGTGGAACCATAAGAATTGTGAGAAAATCACGTAAACCATAATGAAAGAAGTTGTTACAAGACCGGTTATTCCCATCAAAAAAGACATTTTAGATTATGTCTACTTGTACGGCTCTTATGCTCTTACAGCATTCATTTGGATTTATGTTTCTATAAAATATCAATCATTGCCCAATACCATCCCAACGCATTTTGGAATGAATGGAATGCCAGATGGCTTTGGTGATAAGTCAATTCTGTTTTTGATTCCAATTATCGTGAGCTTGATGGTTGTCTTTTTGAATGTGATGTGCCTCTTCCCGCACAAGTTCAATTACATGAAGGAGATTACTACGGAGAATGCTGAATGGCAATACAAAAAAGCATTGCGACTGCTTCGTTACCTACAGTTTTTCATATCTCTTGTTTTTTCATACATCGTTTATCAGGAAATAGAAGGCGCCATCAACAAAAAGTCTAGCTTGAGTTTCTGGTTTATCCCTGTACTATTATTTGGGATTATGATCCCAACAGTAACGACTGTATATCGAAGCTTGCAAAAAAAATAGCATTACAATTTGAAGTTCCAGGTTACTGAAGGCAACACAGGAAAAATGGAAACCTGCTTTGCTTGAATTTTTAAATTTCCTTGTAGAACACTTCCCTCTTGAGCGTAGTAAATGAAAAACGGATTTTGTCTGCTGTATAAATTGAAAACACTGAATACCCACTCCGATTTCCATTTTCTCTTATCGTTTTTAGGTGAACGATAGGTAGCTGAAACGTCTAATCGATGGTAAGAAGGCAAACGATATTGATTGATTCTGCTGTATTCTTGGGTTAGCACGTCTCCCACAAAATAAAATCGCTGTGGCAATGTTACTGCATTTCCTGTTCCATAAATAAATGTGGCGCCAAATTTCCATTTCTTATTTAGCTCATACATGGCAACAACACTCAGATCGTGTCGTCTATCATACTTTGCAGGAAATTTTTCTCCGAAATTCAGTGCATCAAATTTTCTCCATGTCCAGCTCAATGTATACCCTATCCAACCGGTCACTCTGCCTTTTGTTTTGTTGATCAACCATTCAGAACCGTAGCTCCATCCATCTCCAAAAACAAATGAATTCTCTGTATCATCCAATGAATTGGGGGTATATCCTTCGGCATATTCAATCTGGTTTTTCATGCTTTTGTAGTATACCTCCACCGATGTTTCGAACATGTTGTTTTTAAAATTGCTGAAATACCCTGCCGCATACAACCAACTGATTTGTGGTTTCACTTTGTATGTACTCGGTACCCAAATATCTGTCGGCAAAGTTGTTCCTGCGTTTGACACCAAATGGATGTACTGCAGATTTCTGGTGACCGAGGCCTTTATAGAGCTCTTTTCACTCAAGGTAAACCTAACAGTCGCTCTAGGCTCAAGTCCGCCATAGTACTTTACAGACTGACCTTTGCGATAAACGATACTGTCGATTCTGTTGCCATCATCATCGGTGGTATAAATTTTATTCGGACCAACCTGCTGAAAAAAACTGTACCTGATGCCGGCATTGAGTTGAATTTTGGGTGTAATTTCCCAATCATCCTGTGCATATAATGCGCCTTCTCTTGCGTATTTCAGTTGTGCATTAAGTGGCTGAAACACAACAGAGTCCTGACTCCCGCTTACTACAGACGGTGTAAATTTGTGAAAGATATAAGAGCCGCCGAACTTGAGTTTATGGTTGGATGAAGGATAATATTCTAAGTCATGCTTGATGCTTAGATCCCTGATACCAGAGGCCAACTTTACATTA